>DATKQD010000025.1:0-40938 GCA_035532895.1 Chloroflexota bacterium | reverse complement strand
CGGCGAGACGGGCAATGATCTCGCGCCGGGTTTGGTCGGCCAGAGCTGAAAGGGTGTCATCCACGGTCACCGACATGACGTGGTCTATATGTAACTTACAAGTTACGTATTGTCAAGAGGAGGCCAGACCTATGGAACTGCTGTCGTGGCGGATGCAACCATGCGGGCGCGCCTCGCGGGCACCAAAATCTCCGCGGATCAGCGCCGCGACCCATCCGCAGGGCAGGTTTCCGAACACCGGGTCTGCTGCCGGAACGGCAGTCCTGTTGGACGCGACTTCTTTCCGGGACGATGAGCGACCTCCCAGAGTTACTGCCGCTGGTGGGTCCGCGGCGCGCCGGCGAAGCCCGACGCCTCGTTAGACTTGCCGCGAACTGATGTCGATGAAGCTGTATGTCATGCGGCATGGGCCGGCTGAGGCGCGGCGTGGGGGCATGGTGGACGCCGACCGCGCGCTCACAGTTGAGGGCCGCGCGGAAACGGCCAGCGTTGCGCGCGGGTTAGCGCGGACCGGCGCCCGCCCGGCCCTGATCCTGACCAGTCCACTGGTGCGCGCGCGGCAGACGGCGGAGTTGGTTGCACAGCAGCTGCTGGATGGCGAGGGCGTGACGCTTTCAGACGTGCTTCTGCCCGGCGCCGGCCTCGATCCATTGGTCCACCAGCTGCGTGTCGCCACAAACGACACGCTTATCGTGGGCCACAATCCCGAGATGGCCACCTTCGCTGGCCAGTGCATCAGCCCCGCGGCCACAACGCACATCGACCTATCCACGGCAGGCGTCGTCTGCGTGGCCTTCGAGGGTGCCCCCGCGCTGGGCGAGGGCACCCTTCGTTGGTACTTGCGCCGAGCGCAGCTAGCTGCGCTCGGCGAGCTTTCTCAGTAGCGCCGGCCCCCGCCGTAGCTGGACCCGCCGCGCTGCGTGGCGAAGCAGTCCGAGCAGTACACCGGGCGATCGCCGCGGGGTACGAACGGCACTTGGGTGAGCTTGCCACAGGAACTGCAGGTTACATCCGTCATCACGCGGTCGCGGCTGGCCCCGCCCCCACGCGAGGAGCCGCCGCCAGCGCGGTTGGCGCGACGGCAATCCGGGCAGCGTGACGGCGCGTTGGTGAAGCCCTTCTCCGCGAAGAATTGCTGCTCTGAATCGCTGAAGATGAAATTGGTGCCGCAGTCGCGGCAGGTGATGGTTTGGTCAGGCACGTGAAGCTCCTTGTTTCTCTCCGTGTACGGCAAGCCCCAGGGCATGACCGAACAGTGAATGTCTTTGTAGCATACCTGGGGATGGATTTCATCCCCCTTCTTTCGCTTTCCCCGATTTTCCTTTCCGCCCAGGCGCTTAATGGTACCGTGAGCGCTGCACGCGTTGCCTGCCGAGCCTGCTCAGGAGAAAGTGACCGCCATGGCCGAACCCGCGTCGCCCCTACCCAGCCAGTCATCCAACTTGCCCGTTCGCGCGGAGTGGCTGAGCCGCTGGCACGAGGAGATCCTCGATCCGGATCTGCCCATCCTCGACCCGCACCACCATCTCTGGTACCGGCCGGATTGGCGCTACCTGCTGGACGAGTTGCTCGCGGACCTGAACAGCGGCCACAACGTCGTGGCGACGGTCTTCCTGCAGTGCCGTTCCATGCACCGCGCCGGCGGGCCTGAGGCGATGAAGCCGGTGGGCGAGACGGAGTTCGTGAACGGTATCGCCGCCATGAGCGCCAGCGGCGGTTTTGGCCCCACGCGCGTGTGCGCGGGCATTGTGGGTTACGCGGACCTGCGCCTGGGCTCCGCCGCGGAGGAGGTGCTCCAAGCACACATCCAGGCCGGCGGTGGGCGCTTTCGTGGCGTGCGGCACATCACCACCTGGGACGCGGACAGCTCTGTGGTGAACCTGGCGAATGTGGCTCCGCCGGGCCTGTTGGCCGACAACCAGTTTCGCCAGGGTATCGCCTGCCTGGCACCCCTGAATCTCTCCTATGACGCCTGGCTCTACCATCCCCAGATCGATGACCTCACTGACCTGGCGCGCGCCTTCCCGGAAACGCGCATCGTGCTCAATCACCTGGGCGGGCCGCTGCACACCGGCGTGTACGCTAACCGGCGCGACGAGGTGTTCGGCCACTGGTCGGCGGCCGTCAAGCGGCTGGCGGCGTGCCCCAATGTGCACATGAAGCTGGGTGGGCTGGGCATGCGCCAGAGCGGCCTGGACGCTCACCTGCAGCCGAACCCGCCCACCACGCAGGCGCTGGCGGATGCCTTTCGGCCTTACTTTGAGACCTGCATTGAGGCTTTTGGCCCCTCGCGCTGCATGTTCGAGAGTAATTTCCCCGTGGATAAAGGCGCCTACCCCTACGCGGCCTACTGGAACGCCTGCAAGCTGCTGACCCGCGGCTTCAGCGCTGAGGATCGCGCCGACCTCTTCTGTAATACAGCCGCCCGCTTCTATCGCATCGACGTGTCCTGAGCAGCCGGATCACCGGCTCCAGCGCCAGCGCCTGGCTTGCCGCGTTAACCGGCCGCGGTGCGACTCTCCTAACTGGCGAGCGGGGCGTCCGTCGCGGCGGCCACGTCGGCGGCGGTGTAGCCCGGGGCAACTTCTACCAGCTTGAGGCCGGTGGGCGTGATGTCGATGACGGCCATATCGGTGTAGACGCGCTTCACTACGCCGCGCGCGGTGAGGGAGAAGGTGCACTGCTTGAGCAGACGTGCCTGCCCGTCGTTGGTTTGGTGCTTCATCATGACCCACACGCGCTTGGCGCCAACGCTGATGTCCGCGGCGCCACCGATACCAGCCGTGGTTTGGCCCGGGCGCTTCCAGTTGGCCAAATCGCCCTCGGCGCTTACCTGGTACGCGCCCAGGATGGCGACGTCGAGATGACCGCCGCGCAGCATGGAAAAGGAAAGCGACGAATCAAACACGCTGGCGCCGGGGCGAACCGTCAGGTAGCCCCCGCCGGCATTGGTGAGGTCGGGATCGCGCGCGTCTTCCGGAGGTGGGGGGCCCATGCCGAGCGTGCCGTTCTCACTATGCAGCACTACTTCCATGTCCGCCGGGATGACTTCGTTCACGATCACCGGCATGCCCACGCCCAGGTTCACGTAAGCCCCTTCCCACAGGTCGGCCAGCACCCGGCGGGCAATGCCATGCTCGTCCCAGCCGCGTTCGTCACTCATGCTGCTCCCCGATCCACGCGTACCACGCGATGCACAAAGATGCCGGGCGTATCCACCTCCATTGGCGCCAGCCCCTGACCGTCCACCAGCTCGTCCACCTGAACAACTGTGCAGCTGGCGGCCATGGCCATCACCGGGTTGAAGTTGCGCTGCGCATAGCGATAGGCGACGTTGCCCCAACGGTCGGCCTTCCAGGCGCGTATGAGCGCGAAGTCGGCATGGATGGGGCGCTCCACCAGGTAAGCCTTGCCATCCAGCTCGTACACTGGCTTCCCCTCGCCCAGTTCCGTACCCAAGCCCGTGGGCGTGAGCACGCCGCCCAGGCCGGCGCCCGCGGCGCGCATGCGCTCCGTCATCGTGCCCTGTGGCGTGACCTCCAGCTCCAGTTCGCCGCGGGCGATGGCGTCGCGCGCGGCCACTGAGCCGGTCGGAAAGCTGCAGATGATCTTCCGGACGCGGCCCTCGCGCACCAGAACTGCCAGGCCGCGCTCACCGGCGCCAGCGCCGTTGGCCACAACCGTCAGGTTCTTCGCCCCGGTTTCATAGAGGCCATCGAGCAGCTGGAAAGGCGCGCCCACATCGGTGAAGCCACCGATCAGCACGGTCATCCCATCCGCTATGCCGGCCACGGCCTCGCGCACCGAGCCCACAATCTTGTCGATCACCCTGGTCCCACTCCGGTTCCCTGCATCTCGCCGCCAACTCTACGGGAAACCAGCCCCTCGCTGCAACCGAGAAACGAGCGCGGGGAAGCGGGGTCAGTGCGCGGTTGGTGAAGGCAGGCTGGCGGAGCTGCCGCCGACTGGCGGCCCGCCACGCAGATCCTGGAAGGCTGCCAGCAGTTGGGGATCGCGGCCGGCGGCCAGGTCGTCCACGGGGTAAGCGACCACCTGGTCCGGCGTCACCCCCACCCGGTTGATGGGCGCACCGCTGCCGGAGAGCACCGTGGCGACGCTGATATCCAGCGCCGAGCCATCACTCAAGGCAAAAGTGTGCGCGGTTGAGACGCAGCCCCCCGTGGGCGTCCCGATGATGGGGCCGGCGTGGGCCTCCTGAATGGCCTTGGCGAAAATCTCGCCGCCGGACACCGTCCCATCGTCCACCAGCACGGCCAGCGGCTTGGGCTGCTTCCAGTAATCCGTCGCCTTGGTCGTGAATGGCGTGCGTGTTCCCGAACGGTCCACTTGCAGCTCCACCGTCCTGGCCTTGACGAACCGGCCGATGGCGCTCACCACTGTTTGCTGGTCCCCCCCGGTGTTGTCTCGCAGGTCAAGCACCACGCCCTTCACGCCCCGCTGGTCGAAGGTCATGAGGGCACTGTCCAGCTCCTGGAGTACCGCGGGCGGAAAGCTGTAGATGTGCACGTAGCCGATGGTCCCGCCGATGATGGCCGCGTCCAGCGTGGGCGGCTGCACTTGACTGCGCGTAACGGCAAAGGTGAGTGGCGCAGGTACGCCGGGCCGCTGTACGGTGAGGCGTACGGTGGTGCCCTGCGTGCCGCGTACCGAGTCGCGCACCTGGGCAAAGCTTTCGCCGGCATCGGCTTTGCCATTCACGGCCACGATCTCATCGCCTGGCTTCAGGCCGGCGCGCTGGGCAGGCCCGGCCAGTACGCGCAGCACCGTGGGGTGGCCCGGAATGTCCTTCATGATGATGCCCACGCCGCCGAACTGCTGCTGCCCGGCCAGCTGGGCCTTGCGCTGTGCATAGGCGGGCGGATCGAAGAAGTTTGTCTGGCAGTCCTTGAGGCTGGCGGCCATGGCGTTCAGGACCGCGTACTCAAGCTGGCTGGAGGTGAGCCGCGGCTCATAGGTGCTGGTGATGTGGCCGTAGGCCTGCAAGAAGGCGCTCCAGTTGCCACTGGCGCTGCTGCCCAGCTGCAGCGGGCGGAGGGTTGTGTCCTGAATGCCTGCGCTGGTGAGTGCCGCAACGGCGCCGTGATACGCCGCCTGCAGGATGGTCGCGCTGCTGGGCTTATCCACATCCTGCGCCAGCAGCGCGTTGTAGCCCTGCTGAATCGGCAGTACGCTCGGGTCCGGATGCTGGAATGGCAAGGCCGGCCCGCTGCAGCTTGCCAGCAGCCCCGCCAGCACCAGCGCTGGGAGTCCCAACCACCGCCTGCGTGCTGTGCGCGACCCGTCCGCTGCCCACCTCTGCACTGTTCCGCAACTCTAGTACACGGCTCGAGGCCGCCCACCCAATCCCATGGGTCATCAGCGCGCCCCGGCGAGGACAGCGGCGCGGTCCACTGTCACGTGCCCGCCGGCGGCTGCCGGTACGGCGGGAAACCCGGACGGCCCCGAGAGCGCGGAGCGAAGCGCCTGCCGCGGAGCTCGGATGCCCGGCTAATCGGGTGGCCGATAGCGTTTCGGCTCTACGGCTGGCGGAGGGCGCGGGCAGCATCCACCAGGCGGTGGATCCTGGTAACGCCCTCGGGATATGGCAGGCCGAGGTTGCGCGGCCAGTCCGTGAGGAAAACGCGGATGTCGTGGCTGGCCAGGTAGCAGGCGATGGACCCATCGTCGTCGATGTGCTCGCGAATGCCCAGGCGGTTCACCGTCCACAGCTTGTAGTGCGCGGTCGAGAGGTTGGTGGTGTTCGGCAGGACGTCGGCGAAGTATTGCGCCAGGTCGTACTTCGCCAGCCAGTGTTCGATGATCTGTCGCGCGTGCCAGCTGCGACCGGTGATCAGCACGAGTTGTCGCAGGCGCCCCAGCTCCTCCAGCCCTTCGCGCACGCCCGGCAGCGGGTGCCGGCCCATGTAGCGCACGAACTCCCAACGCCGCCGCAGCTTTAGGTAGACGCGGCGTGTCTCCCCGGTGACGTCCCGCACATGGGACAGCTCCGGCAGCGGTGGCAGCCCCAGCCGGCGGCTGATGGCCATGTTGGAGCCCAGAAGCGGCGTGCAGATCACCCCATCCATGTCGAGTCCGATGGGGGGCCTGGGCACAGCCCGATTTTAGGAGACGAAGCGCGCGGGTCTATGATCTTCGGTGTGGAAAAGCCTGGAGTGCTGGCCGATGGGCGGGCGCCAGA
Source organism: Chloroflexota bacterium (assembly GCA_035532895.1). Lineage (GTDB taxonomy): Bacteria > Chloroflexota > JAJPGV01 > JAJPGV01 > JAJPGV01 > DATKQD01. The sequence goes on along the minus strand of DATKQD010000025.1, from coordinate 34,739 downwards.
TCTGGCGTTCTACGTGCGCGTGGATGACCGCCCGGGCACATTGCACGAGCTCACCGGGGTGATCCTCCGCCACGGGGCCAACATCACCTACGTGGACATCACGGACAACGAGCAGGAAGGTGGGCTTTCCTCCACCTACTTCGAGCTTATCCACGTGACCGGGGCGGATGCACTGCTGGCCGATGTGCGCCAGCTGCCTTGCGTACGCGAAGTGCAGATGACGCCATCGTTCGATAAGGTGTTTGGCAAGCGCATCATCGTCATTGGTGGCGGGGCCCAGGTAGGTTACGTGGTCATGGGCGCGGTATCTGAGGCCGATCGCCACAACATTCGCGGCGAGCGCATCTCGGTGGACACCATCCCCTTGGTGGGCGAGGCGGAGTTGGCGGTAGCCGTGCGCGCGGTCAGCAGGCTGCCGCGCGCTAAGGTGCTGGTGCTGGCCGGCTCCATCATGGGCGGCGAGATCGCCGACGCCGTGCGTGACGTGAGGCGCGAAGGCATTGTGGTGGTGTCGCTGAATATGGCCGGCAGCGTACCCAAAGCCGCCGACATGGTTGTGACCGACCCTATTCAGGCGGGGGTGATGGCGGTGATGATCGCCGCCAGTACCGCCGCCTTTGACATCACGCGCCAGCGCGGGAAAGTGTACTGAGCCGGCTCAGGCCGCTCGCCGGTCCTCCAGTGCATCTTCTGCCAGCAGCAGCGCACGGATCTCCTCTACCGTCAGGGAGGGGCGCGGCATCGCGAGGGTGTGCTCGCGGCCACACTGAAGACAGCACATCACATCGCCGTCGTCCGTGCTGGTTCGGTACATGTCACCACCACAACGGTCGCAGGCCTTTGGCTTCCACATCAGCATCACCTCTCAGGCAAAGAGTTGCCAGCTGGCTCCGGCTGCCTGGGCCGCGCTTCCAAAAAGCGGCAGCGCCGGCGCTGGTCCCACGGTGACGAACAGCGCAAGAGCCAGGCCAAACAAACCCACGGTCATTTGCAGCCGGCGGATCTTGCCGAGCCGAGATCCCCTCTTCATCACGGCCTGACTTTAGGAGCGCAAGCTTACGGTTGCCTGAAGGCGCGGTAAGAGAATGGTAAAGGTTGCTGCTGGCGCCTGGCAGCTTCGAGGCATCCGGCGGCGCCACCAGGGCCTATACTCCGAGCTATGCAGTTGGTGTTCGATCGGGGTGATTCGCGACGGCCCAAGGGCCACGCGCTGATCTACTTCGAAACCGCTGCCGGCGGTGTACTGGCGACGTATGTCGTCATCCCGCCGATCGCCATCGACTTCAGCAAGTACCTGCCGCCGATGTTCGCGGGCCAGGCGCTGGCAGGCAACCTGGCCGAGGCGTCATCCATCGTGCCGCTGCCGCCTGTGCCCGAGCTGGTGCCGGCTCTGAATACCCTGCGCAATTTGGCCGAAAACCGCGATGATGACCTGGTGCTGGCCGGCCAGGCGACGGCGGAACAGCTGGAGCAGTTGCTGCTCTACACCAATGAGGCCGCCCAGCTCTACTACCATCTTTACACCGACTTTTCGCGACAGTTCACCAGCCTGCCCGCCCGGGACCAGGAGGAAGAGCGCCTAGGGGGTGGTCCTTCGGCCGAGGAGCTGACCTTTGCCCTCATGGGAGAGCGGGAGCGGCTGTCGGAGCTGGCTCGCATGGCCGGTACCCTGCGCTACGCGCTCGATGGGGGCGACCGGCGCCAGTCGGATGAGACGCTTGCGCACATGCGGCTGCTGGCCCAGCACCTGCAGGCGAAGTACTGGCCGGATAAGGTGGTGGAGGCTGCCAGCACGCCCGGCGAGCGCGGCGGGCGCCTTTCCCAACTCCTTATCGATCGCTGCTACAAATTGGTGGACGAGGACTACGCCGCGGTCACGGACATCGAACGCGCCATCCAACAGGTGAGCGGCCCTCCAGCCTGAGCGGGGAGGGCAAACTTGCCCTGCCATTAGGAGCGGCACACGCACGCTGGCCATAGCTGGTTCTGGCGTCAGGCCCGCCTCCCTTTCGATTCGATCGCAGCCCAAGGCCGGTAACCTTGGGCGCCTTTGCGAGCAGGCAGCCACAGATATGTGGAGATGTATAGTACGCGATGGCAACGGCCCAAGGGCCAATACAGATCTACTGGAGTGAGGCATGGAAGAACATCAATCAGTGCCTGGGGGTGAAGCGCTCAGTCGTCGCGCCTTCATTCGCGTGGCAGGCGGAGCGGCGGCTGCCACGGGAGCAGGCGTTCTGTTAGCGGCTTGTGGCGGAACCGCGGCCCCAGCTAGCAGCGGCGGCGCGGTGGCACCGGCCAGCGCTTCCGCGAGCAGCGCGGCATCTGTCAGCGCGGCCGCGTCGGCCGCGACCACAAGCAGCGCATCCGGCAGCGCGGTGCCTGGCGCGGTGACCAGTAAGGCCGCCAGTGTGCTGCCCGCCTACATCAAACCCACGCTGGCATCGAAGCCGGACTACGACGCGCACGACCCGCGTGTGACGCTGGCCTGGAACAACTATCCGAAGAATCCCCCCAAATCGTGGAACAAGCCGGCTCCAGGAACTGGCAGCAAGGTCACGGCGTTCGTGGTGGACTACTACCCAGCCCCCACGCCATACGACAGCAACCCCACCTGGAAAGCGGTCAACAAGGCCCTGAATTCCGATTTTCAGATGCAGCAGATCGGCACCGCGCTCGATTATCCACTCAAGATGGCCACAATGATGGCCAGCAACGACATTCCGGACATCATCCATCTCTTCTTCGGGCTTACGAGTATTTTCCCGCCGCCGGGCACGGCCGAGTTCATCCAGAGCCAGTGCCAGGATCTGGGGCCATTCCTCGCGGGGAATAACATCAAGGACTACCCGAACCTCGCGGCTATCCCCACCTACGCCTGGGCCAACTCGGCATGCGTCATTAACGGTGTGCTCTACGGCTGGCCGATCCACCGCTACCTACCCGGCCTGAGCTACTTCTTCAAGAACACCGACATGTGGAACAAGAAGATCGGCGCGAACGTCGCCCCCAAGGATGCGACCGATCTGAAGAAGATTCTGACCGAGCTGAACGACCCCAAAAACAACGTCTACGCGATTGGCAATCAGCTCAACCAGAATGTGGGCGTGCTGGGCTACGCCATGATGTTCGGGGCGCCCTACAACTGGGGACTGGACTCCTCGGGCAAGGTCGTGCGGGACCGTGAGACCCCGGAGTACAAGGCGGCCGTTGGGTACCTGGCGGACCTCTGGAAGTCGGGCCTCATCACGCCCAGCGTAAGCAACACCAGCTTCAACTCGCGCAACGACTTCGTGGCCAAAAAGCTGGCCATGTCGGTCGAAGGCTTCGGCAACTCGTGGAACGACTTTTGGTACCGCGGGTTGAAGACGGAGAATCCGCCGACCAACTTCGACATCATCTTCCCCTTCAGCGCGGATTCCAAGACCAAGGTCCAGAGCTTCAACACCGGCGGCTACATCTCGACAAACGTTATGAAGAAGGCCAGCCCGGACCGTGTTCGGGAAATCCTACGCATCGTGGATTACCTGGCCAAGCCGTTCGGCACGCAGGAGGATCTGCTCATCAGCTACGGCCTGTCTCCGGCCGACTACAGCATTGGGGCGGATGGCAACCCCGTCCTGACCGGCGGCGGCAAGAGCCGCTCGCAATACGTGCCCTGGCAATACATCTCGGATCGCCCCTATGCCACGTATTACGCGGGCATTCCCAACTACGCCAAGCACGTCAATGAGGTAGAGGTCAAGCTGGTCGATCCCAAGATTGCTGTGTCCGACGTGACCCTGGGCTTCTTCTCGCCCACGGACACCTCATCCAAGGGTAAGCAGGCGCAGCAGAAGTTCTCGGACGGCTTGAACAGCATCATTGTTGGCCGGCGGCCGTTCAGCGATTACGACCAGCTGGTCAAGGACTGGCAGAGCTCCGTTGGCGACACCGTCAAAGGCGAGTTCAACGATGCGATAGCCAAGGCCAAGTAGGCTCGGCCAGGCGCAGCAGAGGCGAGGCCGCGGCCCGCGGCCTCGCCTCTGGCTCACCAAAGTTGATGGACGCGATCCGTGCAGGATGCGCCGATGTGGCAGTGCCGCGGGAGAATGAGCTCTCCTCGACGCGCGCTCGCGCCACGGGATACACTCTGGCTTGTCACCGATGGAAGCCCCTTTGGCGGTTGGAAGCAAGCACCGCGGCAGGCCCAGCCCGGCGGTATTCCGTTTGAACGCTGGCTCGCTGTGCCTCGATTTCACCAACAACGTGACGCGTGCCAACGTTCGCGATTTTGGGGCACTGCTGTCCTGGAGTGCCGCCGCCGGGGTGCTTGGGCGGGAAGAGCTGCGCCAGCTTACGGCGGGCGCTGAGGCCCACCCGCGTGAAGCCGCCGCCGTTCTGCGGCGCGCGCAGGCGCTGGCTGAATCGCTGTACCGGCTGTTCGCTTCGTCGGCTGGGCACCGTCCGGCCGATGCGCTGGACATCGATCGCCTGAATCGCGAGCTGGCGGGCGCGCTGCCCAAGTCACGTCTGATACCCAGCTCGACTGGCTTCGCCTGGGCCTGGGGCGGCAGCCGCGAACTGGAGAGCGTGCTGTGGCCGGTAGCAGTATCAGCCTCTCAGGTGCTCACCGAAGGGCTGCCCTTCGTGCGCGAGTGTGCCGGCCGAGACTGTCAGTGGCTGTTCATCGATTCCAGTAAGAATCACAGCCGCCAGTGGTGCGACATGCGCTTGTGCGGCAACCGAGAAAAGGCGCGGCGACACTACGCCCGCACCCGAAGCGGGATGGCGGTTGCCAGCACTCAGCTCGCCGAAGTCGCGCCGGCTGGATAGTCCTCCAGCACCGCCGCGGCGGCCTTTTCTCCACTCAGCAGGGCGCCTTCGATCGAGCCTGCCTGGGTGTACTCTCCGGCCAGGTACAAGCCGGGCAGCGAGGTCCGGTTGGCGGGATGGTCACGCTCGAAGTCGGCGGTTTGCCGCAAGCGCCCATAGGGCAGCTGGTAGATGGCCATAGGCTGCAGGCCGGAGATGTCCCGCCAGGGAAACCAGCGCTGCATATCCGCCAGAGCACGCTGCCGAAACTCCTCGGCCGTGAGCTCCGGCGCACCCAATATCGTGGCCGCGAACAGATGCTGCGCTTCCGGCGCGTAGCTGGTGGAGACGTTGGATATCTGCAGGCCGTGGTTCACGAACGCATCCGGGTAGCCGTTGAGGATCACTTTTTTGTGGCCATAGAGGGGGTAAGGCAGTCCGAAGTAGATGCAGGTGGCGGAGCTGGCGTCCTTGGGTAGGGCCAAGCCCGAGAGCCGCTCTGCCTCCGGCGCATGCGTCGCCACCACAACGACGTCGGCCGTCAGTCCCTGGTGCGAGGTTTGCACGCCCGTCACACGCCCATTCCGCTTCTCGAGCCGCAGAACGGGGTCATTCAGGCGCAACGCACCCTCGGGCAGGCCCTGGGCCAACTGATCGGGGATGGCCTGCATGCCTCGCCTGGGCAACACCAGCCGCCCGCTGATGAACATGCGGTACTGGAACAGGAGCTCCTGCGCGCTCACCGCGAGCGAACCATCCAGGAACACCGCGCCGAGCAGCGGCCGGAAGAAGAGCTTGATGAACTGATCGCTGAAGCGCCGGCTTTCCAGCAGCTCAGCGGCACTGGCGAACGCTGCCCCCACGTGCTCCGCCTTGGGGCCGCGGGCTAGGCGGCGGAGCTTCAGCAGCCGCCGCTTATCCCCTCGCCGTGGAACCGTGCTCAGGGTCGAAGGCGCCAGCGCCTTCAGGTCGCGCCAGGGATCGCCCAGCTCGCTCCAGCGCCGGCCTTCCACCACAATGACCCCGGAATCCAGCCGCCGCGGTTGCAGCGCCTTCAAGTCCAGCTGGCGACGCACCGCGGGGTAGCTGGTGGCCAGAAACTGCACTCCGCGGTCCAACTGAAAGCCCTCCACCACATCCGTTCGCACGCGGCCGCCCACGCTATCGCTCGCCTCCAGCAGGGTGACCTCCCACCCCGCCCGGCGCAATGCCCGCGCGGCCACCAGGCCAGCCAAGCCCGCGCCAACGACCAAGGCTTTCATCTGCTCAAAGAGCATACTGGCGCGGCGGAGCCGAAAAGCGATCGGCGGCCCGCGGCCGATCCCGGCAGTGGCCACTTCGCATCGAACCACCGTTCTTGGCAGCCGGCTGGCCGCCGCTGCCTGCGCGATATACTCCCAGAAACTGAAGACGCGGCCGTAAAGAAGTGGGCGTTGGACCCACTTCTTGTGATCTTGGGCCGGTTTTGTTGTCTGTTTTCACAAGGAGGGAGGCGCGATGAACAAGGAATTCTTTGCCGCCATCGCGCAAGTGAGCTCCGAGAAGGGTGTTTCGCCCGAGGTGGTGCTGGAGTCGCTCAATGCCGCGCTCGTATCCGCCTACAAGCGGGCGAACGAGGCGGAGGACGAGGACATTCGGGTGGAGCTGGACCCCGCGACGGTGAAGGCGCGCGTGTTCCGCGTGTGTACCGTCGTTGAGGGCCAGGCCGCCGGTCCGACTGAGATCGGCCTGGCGGAGGCTGTGACCCTCAAGCGCACGGCCAAGGTGGGGGACCGCGTGTCCGCGGACGTGACGCCGGAGAACTTCGGCCGCATCGCCGCGCAAACGGCCAAGCAGGTCATTCAGCAGCGCATCCGGGATGCCGAGCGGGACAAGCTGTATCACGAGTATGCCGCGCACCAGGGCGACGTGATGCTCGGCACTATCCAGCGGGTGGATGAGGGCGGTACGGTGTTCCTGGATCTTGGCAAGGTGGACCTGCAGGCCGTGATGCCCCCGACCGAGCAGATTCCTGGCGAACACTACCGCCCGGGCCAGCACATCCGGGTGCTCGTGGCCGAGGTGCAGAAAACGATGCGCGGGCCCATACAGGTGATTGCCAGCCGGGCCCATCGGGCCTTCCTGCGGCGGCTGTTCGAGCTGGGGGTGCCCGAGATAAAGAATGGCTCGGTGGAGATCAAAGCCATTGCCCGCGAACCGGGGCAGCGCTCCAAGGTGGCCGTGCACGCGCGGCAGCCGGGGGTAGATCCCCAGGGCTCGTGTATTGGGCAGCGCGGCATGCGCGTTATGAACGTGGTGAGCGAGCTCAGCGGCGAAAAGATTGACGTGGTCCTGTGGGCTGCAGAGGCGGCTGCGTTCGTGGAACATGCCCTCAGCCCAGCCGAGGTGCTCTCCGTGCACGTAGAAGCTGGCGACCGCACCGCGCAGGTGCTCGTCCCGGAGCGGCAACTCTCGTTGGCCATCGGGAAAGAGGGACAGAATGCCCGTCTCGCCGCCAAGCTTACGGGGTGGCGCATCGACATCAAGGCCAAAGCCAGCGCCCCGCTGGAGCCGGCCAGCGCGGAGAGCTGAATCGAGCTGCCATGCTGCCGGAGAGGACCTGCGCCGGCTGTGGCGCCAAGCGCCCCAAGCCCGAGCTGCTGCGCGTTGTTCGAAAAGCGAGTGGCGAGCTGGCTGTGGACCTGCGCGCCACCCTCCCAGGCCGCGGCGCCTATCTGTGCTCGACGCCCGCCTGCTGGGAACGCGGCGTCAAGCAGCTGGCGCGGGTGCTCCGAGCAGACGTGCCTGTCGCCGCGCGGAAGGAGCTGCGCGCCCGGCTGGAAGCGGCTGAGGCGCAAACTCCGTACGCGCTACGCTACTGAACGAGCGTCGCGGGGGCCAACTCGCCGCGGATGTGCCCTCCTATTGTGTGAACCGCCGGCCGCTCGCGGTACGGCGAACGATGCTGATGGAATGGAAGTGAAGTAAGGAAGTCAATGCCAGGAAAGAAATCACGATCTGTTTTCCGGCCTAACCGGCCGCAAAAGCCCGGTGCGCGCCGGCTGGCCTTTCAGCGCGCGCAAGACCTCATTGGCGAGCGCTCTACAGCGCTGCTGGCCCCCAAGCGTGATGCGCGTGAGGCGGTGCCCCTGCCGCCCGTCATCACTGTGAAAGAAATGGCAGACACCCTGATGGTGAACGCCGTGGACGTGATCAAGGCGCTCATGAAGAACGGCATCATGGCCACCATGAACGACCGCATGGACTACGACACGGCGGCCATTGTGGCGTCGGACCTGGGCTTTGAGAGCGTGCAGCGGGTGTTCGAGGAGGAAGAGGTGGAGGCGGCCGACGGCGCGAGCGCCAGTTCCGTGCGCCGCCGTAACTTTCTGGAGGGCGACGACGAGGCCAGCCTGGCTCCCAGACCACCGGTGGTGACGATTATGGGCCACGTGGACCACGGCAAGACCAGCCTTCTGGACGCTATTCGCGAAACCCGCGTAGCAGCGCGCGAGGCCGGTGGCATCACCCAGCATATCGGTGCCTACCAGGTGGACTACAACGGCCAGCCGATAACTTTCCTGGATACGCCGGGCCACGAAGCCTTTACTGCTATGCGTGCGCGGGGGGCCATGGTTACGGACATCGCCGTGATTGTGGTGGCCGCGGACGACGGCGTGATGCCGCAGACCGAGGAGGCCATTGCTCACGCGCGCGCCGCCGGCGTGCCGATCATCATTGCCCTCAACAAGATCGATCGCGAGCAGGCGGACCCCGCGCGGGTGAAGCAGCAACTGCTGCAGAGCGGCGTCACCATCACCGAATTCGGTGGCGACGTGGAGTGCGTGGAAGTTTCGGCTCGGGAGAAGCTGGGGCTGGACGACCTGCTGGAGACCATCATCCTGGTGGCGGAGATTGGCGACCTCAAGGCCAACCCCAACCGGCCGGCGGTGGGCACGATTGTGGAGGCCGAGCTGGACCGCAACAAGGGTGTGCTCGCCACGGTGCTGGTGGCTAACGGCACCCTGCACCTGGGCGACTACGTGGTTGTGGGCACCACCTGGGGCAAAGTCCGAGCCATGTTCAATGACCGGGCGGAGCGCATACGCGCCGCTGGCCCTGCCTTCCCCACGGAGATTCTGGGCCTGGAAACTGTGCCTTCGGCCGGCGACCATCTGCAGGTCGCGGGGGATGAGAAGACGGCCCGGCAGATGGCCGAAAAGCGTGAGTTCGCCGCGCGCAGCCAGGCGCAGGCAGGCCGCGCTGTGGCTGTGGAAGACCTGCTGGCCAGTCTCGGCCAAGGCGCTGTGAAAGAGCTCAACATCATCATCAAGGCTGACGTGAAAGGCTCCTCAGAGGCCATCCGCCAGTCACTAGAGCGGCTCTCGGGCGATGAGACGCGCGTGAAGGTCATTCACGATGCCACAGGCACCATCACCGAGTCGGACACCATGCTGGCGGCCGCGTCCAAGGCGATGATCGTTGGCTTCAACGTGAAGGCGGACTCAGCGGCGCAGCGAACCGCCGCGGACCAAGGCGTGGACATCCGCTACTACAGCATCATTTACAACGTCATCGAGGACATCGACAAGTTGCTGCGCGGCTTACGCGAGCCGAAGTTTGAGGAGCGCATCGAGGGCCACGCGGAGGTGCGCCAGGTGTTCCGAGTGAACAAGAACGACCTCATTGCCGGGTCCTACGTGATGGACGGGCAGATCGTCCGCAACAGCACGGTACGCGTGCTGCGTGGCGGAGCGGCCGTCTTCAGCGGCAAGGTCAGCTCGCTGCGCCGCTTCAAGGACGACGTGCGCGAGGTTGCCGCGGGTTACGAGTGCGGTGTAGGCCTGGAGAACGCCAGCGACATTCAGCCGGGAGACATCGTCGAAGCCTTCAACCGCGTGCAAGTGGCGTGAGCGGCCTTGTCCCGACGCGTCGAGCGAGTCCAATCGCTCATTCGGCATGAGCTGGGGCTGATCGTCCAGCTGGAGCTCAAGGATCCGCGCATCGCGGGGCTGGTGTCCATCACCAATGTGGAGGTCACACCAGACCTGCGCCGTGCGCGAGTGTACTTTAGTGTGTACGGCAGCGAGGACGACGAGCGCTCCGCCGTGCAGGCGCTCACCTCGGCCCAGGCCTATCTGCGGCGCGAGCTGGGCAACCGGCTGACGCTGCGCTACGCTCCCGAGCTGGAGCTGCACGTGGACCACTCCATGGCCGAGGCCGATCAGGTGAACCGGCTGCTCAAAACCCTGTCCACTGGAGCCGGTTCCGGCGAGTGACGGCCGACAGCACTCCTTGCGGCGTCTTGAATATCGACAAACCGGCGGCTGTCACTTCATTCGATGTGGTGGCCCGGGTGCGGCGCGCCACGGGTGTGCGGCGTGTTGGCCACGCCGGTACGCTGGATCCGCTGGCAACAGGCGTGCTGCTGGTGTGCCTGGGGCGCGCGACCCGCGCCGTGCCGTACTTGCAGGAGGCGCCGAAGACCTACCTGGCGACGCTGCGGCTGGGCCAGCTGACCACGACCTACGATGCCGAGGGCAGCCTGGTACGCGAGGTGCCGGTGCCGATTGAGTTGGATGTGCGGGCCTTCATCGGGCTGGTCATGCAGCGGCCGCCACTCTTCTCGGCCCTCAAGCGTGAAGGGCGCCCTCTCTACGCCTATGCACGCGCCGGACAGGAGGTGGACGTCCCAGCGCGGCAGGTGCGCATCGACGCCATCGACGTGGTGACCTGGGAGCCGCCCACGGCCGTGCTGCGGGTGCGATGCGGCAAAGGTACCTACATACGCTCCCTGGCGAACGACCTGGGGGGGCACCTCACCGCGCTGCGGCGAGAGGCTGTGGGCGGCTTTCGCGTGGAGAGCGCCCTGAGCCTGGACGCGCTGGCGGCATGGGAAAATGAGCTGGTGCCCGTGGAAGCCGCTCTGGCCCGCCTGCCGCGCCTGGCACTGAGTGCCGAGGTTGCTCTGCGCGTTTCCCATGGCCAGGCTGTGGACAGCCCCGCCGGCGAAGTGCTGGCCACGGACGCCACTGGCCGCGCGGTTGCCATCCTGCGGGACGGCCAGCCTACCATTGTGTTCGCCCCTGCCGCGTGAGCATTCAGTGCTTGCCGCGCGCTGTCGCGCCTTGAAGGCTCGCTGAGTTGGACGTTTCCCGCGCGCTGGCAGAGTTGCGCTGCGACCGGCCGGTGGTGCTGACCATCGGCGCCTTTGACGGCGTGCACCGGGGACATGCGTTCCTCTTTCGGCAGTTAGGTGAGCAGGCGCGAGCCCGGGGCGGCGCCTCGGCAGCTATCACCTTCGACCCGGACCCAGGCGAGGTCATCACCGGGCGCCCCACCGAGTACCTGACCTCGCTGGACGAGAAGGTCGCCCTGATCGGCGCCCTGGGATTGGACGCGCTGTGCATCGTGCCCTTCACCCCTGAGGTGGCTGGGCAAACAGCCGCGCAGTTCATGGATCGTATCTGCGCCCGGGTGCAGGTGCTGGAGCTGCTGGTGGGGCACGATTTCGCCATGGGGCATGATCGGCAAGGTACGCGCGATGTTCTGGCCAGCTACTGCGTGGCGCACGGCATTGCCTTCTACGTATCTGCCGCGCTCGAATTGGAGGGCCAGGCCGTGAGCGCCAGTCGCATCCGCCGCTGCCTGGCGGAGGGCGACGTGGAAGCCGCGTCGGATCTGCTGGGCCGTAACCCGAGCATCAGCGGCCGAGTGGTGAGCGGCGAGCGGCGCGGCCGGTCACTCGGCTTCCCGACTGCGAACGTGCAGCCCGGCATGCCGCGGGCGTTGCCGGCGGACGGCATCTATGTGGCCTACACGAACGTAGCCGGCGCGCGCCGACCCTCTGCCGTGAACGTCGGCGTTAACCCCACCTTCGCATCCACGGGTCGGACCATCGAGAGCTATATCCTGGACTTTGAAGGCGACCTTTACGGCGAAACGGCTTCGGTGGAATTTCTCCACCGTCTCCGCCCCGAGCAGCGCTTCCCCACCATCGAGGCGCTTGTCCAGCAGATGCACCGCGACATCGCCGACGCGCGGGCCTATCTCAGCACCTTGAACTGAAGCCTGTGTCCGCCCGGTTAGGCCGAAGAGTGCGAGCGCCTTGCCGTTTCGGTCGGGTTACTGAGCCGTATGTTTCGTGAGCTGAGGGCGGTCGCATGCCACCTGGTTGTTTGTGGCAAGCACAGCTTCTTCTAGCTCGCTGTTCCGGTGAGCTCGAGGAGGTTGCCGGCGTAGGTTCCGGTTGTCTCGGCATCGCCCGAGGTGATGGGTGGGGCCCCGCAGAAGAACAGGCGCTCCACTTTGCCGCGCCCGGTCCACCACAAGATGGTGGTCCAGCCGGCGGGCGGTTCGTGCGCCTTTTCGGTGACGCTGCAGTGGTTCAGGCCGCACTGATAGTCCTTTTCCCGGCGCTCCAGCACCTGCATCCATAGGCTGTCCTGTCCGGCGCGCTTCTCCTCCAGCTGCATCAGCGCATCCTGAATGGACTGCGCCTGCAGCTCCAGCGGGCGGTCGCCTGCCAGCGCCAGAAACTTCGTATACGGCATGGGCGTGCGCTCGGGCGCGGCCCCAGTGACGAAGAGCGCCACGCGCGCATGAGCCGAGATGTCCGGCACAACCAGCGCATGATCGCCCTGGCAGGCGGCGTATTTTCGCCCGGTGCCTTTCGCCTGCCAGCACACAATCGTCAGCCAGCCCGAGGGCGACCAGGGCAACTGCTCGCTCTTGCCGCAGGCGGCGCACACGTAAGAGGTGGTTGGTGGGCGGGCGGTCTTGGTGTAGAGCGTGCCCTCCAACTCCAACGCGTGGCGGCGCGCCTCGTCCAGATCGTCGTTCGATACGGGATGCACCGTGCGGCCGTCGTAAATGATGAATTCGCTCATTTGCCTATACAGAACCGTCCAAATATCTCATCCAACAAGCCCTCCGTCACGTCCTCCCCGGTGATGGCCCCCAGGGCGGAGAGGGCCGCCCGCAGATCGATGCAGATGAAGTCGGCCGGGAGGGAGCTGCTCAACGCCCGCTCAGCATCGGCCAGGTGCCGCAGCGCGTCCTCCAGCAGCTGCTTGTGGCGCAGGTTGTTGACCAGGATGTCGTCTACCGCCGTGGCCGCGGATGCCACCAGCGTACACCGCATCGCGGCCTCCAACTCCCCCAGCCCCTGCCCGGTGGTGGCCGAAGTCCGCAACACCGGTCGTGGTTCCTGGGAGGGGGCTGGCGCAGAGCAGGCTGCCGGCAAAGGAGGCAGGTCGCTCTTGTTCGCCACCAGCAGCTTGGGCGTGGCGGCGGGCACTTCGGCCCACAGCGCCGCATCTTCCGGTTGCCAGCCCAGGGCGGCATCGAAGATGTGCAGCACCAGGTCGGCCGTGCCGATGGCTTCGCGGCTGCGTGCCACGCCGATAGCCTCCACCACATCGGCTGTGTTCGTGATGCCCGCCGTATCCACCAGCACCACCGGCAAACCATCGAGCGAGATGCTTTCTTCAATGGTGTCGCGCGTGGTACCCGCGACCGGCGTCACGATGGCTCGGTTTGTTCGCAGCAGGGCGTTGAGCAGGCTGGACTTGCCCGCATTAGGCCGGCCGGTGATAGCGACGCGCGCACCCTGCCGGTAGAGGATGCCCGCGTCCGCGGCCCGGAGCAATTGGGTGAGAGTGGCGCGTGCCGCGCACATCTCCTGCCGCAGCGGCTCGGACGCTGGTGGGGGTACGTCATCCTCCGAGAAGTCGATGTTCGCCTGGAGCTGCGCGAGCAGGCCGAGGACCCGGCCCCGCGCGTCCTGTACGGCTGCCGAAAGCCGGCCCGAGAGCTGATTGACCGCCAGCCGCAAGCTGGCGTCGGACCGGGCCTTGATGACGTCTGCCACAGCCTCGGCCTGGGCCAGGTCGAGGCGGCCATTCAGGAAGGCGCGCAGGGTGAACTCGCCCGGTCCGGCCAGGCGCGCGCCGTGGCGGAGGGCCAGGTGCAGGATGCCCTCCAGTGGCCGCGTGCCGCCGTGTCCCTGGAACTCCACGACGTCCTCCGCGGTGTAGCTGTGCGGCGCGCGCATACAGGCGAACAGCACCTCGTCCAGCACAGCTTCGCCGTCCACCACGGCGCCATGGTAGAGGTGATGGCTGCGAAACACGCGCCGAGGTGAACTCGGCCGGAACATGCGCCGGCCGATATCCGTGCTCAGAGGTCCACTGAGCCGCACCACGCCAATGCCCGCCTCGCCCGGAGCGGTGGCGATGGCCGCGATGGTGTCCTCGTACACGCTGGGATTGTGACACGAGACACCTCGTGGGAGCAGGTGTGCGATGCTCTGGATGAGCTGGTCGAGCACATCCGATGGGCGTGCACGAGCCGGCATCATGCCAGCGCACAAAGAGAGGTTTCGCCGCATGACCACCATCGGCATTCTTGGCACCGGGGATATGGGCCACGCGATTGGGCGCGTGCTGGGCGCGGGCGGTGCCCGCGTGATCACCTGCTTGGCGGGGCGTGGCCGGCTGAGCGCGGAGCGCGCCAGCGCCGCGGGCATCGAGGCAGTGCTGGATGATGCCGCGCTCGTGAGCCAGGCTGACATTTTCCTGTCAGTGCTGCCGCCGGGCGAAGCCCTGGGGCTGGCACGGCGCATCACCTCCGCGGCCGGCGCAGCTGGCCGCACGCTCCTCTACGCGGACTGCAATGCCGTTTCCCCGGGAACGGCGCAAGCCGTTGGCGAGACGATCGCCTCCAGCGGCAGCCGCTTTGTGGACGTGGGCATCATTGGCGGTCCACCCAAGCCGGGCGTGCATGGCGCCACGACCCTGTACGCTTCGGGCCCGCACGCGACGGAGTTTGGCGAGTTGCGGGAGCTCGGGCTGGACATCACCGTGATGAATGGCCCGGTGGGGCAGGCGTCCGGACTGAAGATGTGCTACGCCTCGCTCACCAAGGGTCTGAACGCCATTGGCGCGGAGCTGCTGGTGGCGGCGGAGCGGTTGGGCTTGTCGGCCGCGCTGCGTATCGAGTTTGAGAGCAGCCAGCCCGACCTGTTGCGTTGGGTGACCCGCGGCGTGCCTGGCACGCCGCACAAGGCCTACCGCTGGGTCGCGGAGATGCAGGAGATCGCCGCCACGTTCGCCGAAGTGGGCCTCACGCCGCGCATTTTCGAAGGCGCCGCGGAACTGTACGATGCTATGAGCCGCACGCCCGCGGCCCAGGAGGCCACCGAGGCCGGCCACCCCACACGGGAGCTGCCGGCGCTGCTTGAGGCGCTGGCCGCCACCATGCGCTCCGAGGATCCGGCTGGCGCGCTCTCCGCCGCGGCGCGGCCATGAACCGCAGCAGCAGCCGCATCTTAACGACGCACGTGGGCAGCTTGCCCTACCTGGACCTGGCCCTGGAGCCTGGCCGCGACGAAGCCACACTGCGCGACCACACGCGCAGAATTGTGGAGCGGCAGCGGGCCGCCGGCATCGACATCATCAATGAGGGCGAATACGCCAAGGGCGGCGACTGGCTGTCTTACGTGGATGGCCGTCTCTCCGGCTTCGAGGCTCGGCCGCCGGGCGGCAGCGCCGCCACCATTGCCCGTGGCCGGGATCGCGAAGAGTTCGCCGACTTCTACGCCTATGCGACCGAGCGAGGCAGCCTCTTCTACCTGCCTGGAGGACAGATTCGCACGTCGCGGCCGAGCTGGGTGTGCACTGGACCTATCGGCTATCAAGCGCAGGCGGCGCTGCGGCGGGAGATCGACCTGCTGCGAGGTCTCCAGGGTGCGAACGAGGCCTTTCTCACCAGCACGGCGCCGGCCAGCCTGGAGCCCTACTACGCCGACGAGTTCTATCACTCGGAGAGCGATTTTCTGTATGCCTTCGCGGATGCCATGCGGGAGGAGTATGAGACCATCGCCGCGGCCGGCCTGATCCTCCAGGTGGATGACGCCTGGCTGCCGGCGCTGTGGGATCGCATTGGCATCGGCATGGGGCTGGATGCGTTTCGGGCGCGCTGCGAGCTGCGCATTGAGGCACTGAACCACGCCCTGGCCAACGTGCCCGAAGAGCGCGTGCGCTACCACTTCTGCTGGGGCAGCTGGCATGGCCCGCACGTCTACGACATCGAGATGCGGTTCATGGTGGACCTCATGCTGCGGGTGAAGGCGCAGGCCTATTCCTTCGAAGCCGCCAACGCCCGCCACGAGCACGAGTACGCGGTGTGGGAGACAGTCAAGCTACCCGAGGGCAAGATCATCATCCCCGGCGTTATCACGCATTCCACCGATGTGGTGGAGCATCCGGAATTGGTGGCGCAGCGACTGGTGCGCTTTGCTCGGCTGGTCGGTCGCGAAAACGTGATCGCTGGGGCCGATTGCGGCTTTGGCGGCCGCACCCATCAGCAGATCGCCTGGGCCAAGCTGAGCTCCCTCGCAGAAGGCGCCGCCATCGCCTCGCGCGAACTCTGGAAGTAGGCGCTCCAGGCCGCGAGCAGACACGCGTCGGCCAAGGCCCGATGATGGCACAGCCGCAGCGCGTGTAAGGAAGCCAGGTGTCGCGGGGTCGCCGCGTGATGAAGGACGAACTGTTGCCCGGCTGGCCACAGCGAGGCCTGGGTGCACGAGCGTGTCCGTGCGCTGTTTCGGCGCGGCCGGCTACGCCTTGACTCGCTTGGGCACGATCCAGTTGGGGCGAGGATAGTGGCAGGTGTAGCCTCCGGGGATGCGCTGCAGGTAGTCCTGGTGCTCTGGCTCAGCTTCCCAGAAGGGTCCGGCTGGGGCTACGGTAGTGACAACCTGACCGGGCCAGAGGCCCGAGGCGTTCACGTCGGCGATGGTGTCCTCCGCCACGCTCTTCTGCGCGTCACTCGTGTAGAAGATGGCCGAGCGGTAACTCAGCCCCACATCGTTGCCCTGGCGGTTCAGCGTGGTAGGGTCGTGCACCTGGAAGAAGAATTCCAACAACCGGCGATAGTTGAGTTGAGAGGGGTCGAAGATCACCTCCAGCGCTTCGGCGTGCGTGCCGTGCCGGTGATAGGTGGCGTTGGCTACGTCGCCACCGCTGTAGCCGACACGTGTCGACAGCACCCCGGGCAGCTTGCGCACCAGGTCCTGCATGCCCCAGAAGCAGCCACCCGCAAGCACCGCGCGCTCAGTCTCGCCGCTCATCTTTCTCACTCCTGTCCCTTATGAGCATAGTGCGCCGTGAGGTCGATCGCACGGTGCTCCGGCGCTGGCTCTTTGACGACTCGGCGGACTCAAGTTTCGCCGCGGGCGGTGGCGCCTCGTCGTCGAGTTTGTGGCGCTCAAGCCAGGTGGCTGCGTATCGTCGCGGAACCCGATGCTGGCCCGACAGAACTCAGGTTAGTCGAGCCAGCCCAGGCAAGTCAGCCTGGGAACGGTCGCCTGCTCAGCCCGATGCTGCCTTCGTCCAGCTCACTCCATTCAGGTGCATGACGTAAGCCTCGACGTCCGCGATCTGCTGCTGGGTGAGCCTCTTTGAATCCCCCCAGGGAACCATAGACAGCATGGGATTTGGACCGGACGGGCGTGACCCGTGCTGGATGAACAGGTCGATCTCACGTGCAAAGGCGGCAGGGTCGCCTTTTGCTGCCGCGGCAAAGCCGGGGTCTATGGGATTCAACGGTGGGACCGTCCCGTCGTCCGACCCGGCGTTGGGGAATCCGCCCTTGCCGTCGACTCCGTGGCAAGCGAGACAGTTTTGTGCGAACACCAGTTGCCCGGCCTGGGCCGAACCATGGGTGCTTGCCGCGGGACCGTTGGTTGACAGGTCGGCGCCGGGTACGGGTGCGAACTCTGGATTGCCCCCGGGCTGCAGTGGTGCGAGGAGATTGGGTTTGGGTGCTGCATCGGAGCTCGCCGGTGCTGGCGGCAGCGATGCCTGCTGAACTGATTGACTGGTTGCGGCCAGCGCCGCGCCGCCTTGCCCAGCGGACTGCCTGACAAGCCCCAGCGTGCCGAGGACGATGGCGGCGGCGAGCGCCACTGCGGCCGCGCCCAAGCCAATGGCCCGCGGGCGCCCGAAACGACGCGCCTTACCCTGGCTCGGCGGAAGCGCAGAAATCCAGGAAGCCATCGACCGCTGCAGACGGCGGTTGATGGTCTCCAGGATGTGCGCGTGCCGTTGGGTGTCTTGAATCATGGCGTCGATGAGGATGTGAAGCGGGCTGTCTTCGGCCCATCGGGCGGTAGCCGGCGATGGCACCACTTCCGGCCCCAGGTACAGGGGTCGGTCATGGCGAGCAACCCAATCGGCCATTCGGCGGAGTTCCTTCAGCTCGTCGAGGGTTTTCCGCTCACCCTGAATAAACTCGGCCGTGTCCGCCAGCAAAGCGGTGTCAGGAGCCACACCGAATGCCGGCACACTTTGGGCATCCTTGCCGGACTCCAACTGCCGGATGCTCTCAGCTACGGATGCCATCCAGCCCTTGTGTCGCTCCTCGTCCTCGATGATGAGGCGCATCAGGAAGCGCACCGCGGGGTCGTTCGCGGTGTTCGCCGCGGCCTGGTAGCGCTGCAGCATGTCTGCCTCGGAATCCTCGTGACTGGTCAGCCTGGCCGCCAATAGTTCAGCGGTCGTTGTATGTGTCGTTGCCATCGCTCACTCTTGCGCCGTTGGTGCCCCCCAGGGTCGCCCTCGAGACCCCAACAACGCATAAACCCCGTATGAACGCACCGTGAAGGTTGGGAGAGTGCGTGTCCAGCTCGGTGCAATCGTCACGATCGGCAAACTGAGCCGCCATGACACTGGCCAGTGTCATACACGCCCAGAACTGGCCGAGCGTCGGGGCGCTGGCGTCCGCGATCAGGGCATGGCTGACCTGCAGTCGGTGGGGGCCATGTCGCGGCGCCGGGCGTAGCAGGGGGGCAGCCAACCTGGCGATGGATGGCTGCCGGGCCGGTGATCGGCTGGTGCGCCAACGAGCGCGCATGAGCCACGCCAAATTCCAAGCCAAGGGCTATCCCATAGGCGGCGGCACGGTAGGCGCCAACAGGCTGGTGGGAAGCCTGCCTCAAGGCAGAGGAGCCCACAAATGTCGGCCCCGTGCGTCATCTGTCGACGAACCTTCGCGAAGACTCAGCTCACGTCCAGATTCACCGACGTCTTCGTCGCACAGCCGTGCGGGGTTGACCCGCTAGCGGGTCAACATTCCGAGTAGCCACAGGCGTGGCACTTGCGGCAGCCCTCCTCGTACACCAGCGTGTTGCAGCCACACTGCGAGCAGACGTTGCCGGTCCACTGGATGGGCAGGAGCGGCTGAAAGGCGCCAGTGGGGTCGCTGGCCTGCCCGTTCGAGCCGCTGCCGGTGCCGCTGCCAAGGTGCACCTCCAACGCTTGCGCGACAGCATCCGGCAGGGAGCGCACCTGGCTGGAGCCAAAGCCCACGGCGCGGCTGCCGCCGATGTTGCGCAGCTGCTCCGCCACCGCCTTGAGGCGCGCGTTCTGCGACATGGGCGATGGTAGGCGCAGGTTGAGCGAGATCAGCCGGCCAATCGCCTCCGCGATGGCCACAATGTCGCTGCCGGCGCGCCCCACGTTGAGGAACACTTCCAGCGGGCCGGACTCATCGCTGTTGATGGTGATGTTGACCGTCCCTTCGGGCGCCTTCACCGCTCGGGTATAGCCATGCACCACTGCTGGCCGCGGCTTGATGTCGACCGCGTAGGCGGACGCATCGGCAGCCGGCACCGGGATGGCAGCGCGGCCGGTGCCTGTTACCAGCACTTGCTCGCCCTTGCAGCCGTCCCTGAATACGGTGATGCCGTTGCAGCCGGTTTCGTAGGCGAGCTGGTAGGCCGCAGCCACATCCTCACGCAGCGCCGCGTTCGGCAGGTTGATGGTTTTGGAGACGGCGTTATCCGTGTGCTTCTGGAAGGCCGCCTGCATGCGCACGTGCCAGGAGGGGTCGATTTCGTGAGAAGTAACGAACACGCGTCGCACGTCCTCCGGCACGTCGTCCAACCCGTGCAGCGTGCCCTGCTCGAGCACGCGCTCCATGAGCTCCTCGCTCCAGAAGCCGCGTTCGTGCGCCACGCGTTCGAAGATGGGGTTGACGAAGCGCAGGTTGCGCGGTTTACCGTCGGCGCCCTTCGCCTTATGCAGGAAGGCCAGCGCAAAGATGGGCTCGATGCCAGACGAGCAGTCCGCGATGATGCTGATGGTGCCGGTGGGCGCGATGGTAGTGACCGTTGAGTTGCGCAGCGGCTTGCCGTCGCGATAGACGCTGCGGCCCCAGTTCGGGAACGGCCCGCGTTCTTCGGCCAGCTGCTCCGATGCCTCGTGGCCAACGCGGTTGATGAATTCCATCGTTTCGCTCGCCAGCTCCAGGGCGCGCTCGCTGTCATAGGGAATGCCGAGCTCGAACAGCAGATCGGCCCAACCCATCACGCCCAGGCCGATGCGCCTGTTGGCGCCCACGATGTCCACAATCTCCTGCAGCGGGTAGGGGTTGATTTCGATCACGTCATCCAGGAAGCACACGCTCGTGCGCACCGCCTGTTCCATGGCCGGCCAGTCGATGCCCTGGCGATCGTCCGAGAGGAAAGCGGCCACATTCAATGAGCCAAGATTGCAGGCTTCGTAGGGCAGCAGCGGCTGCTCGCCACAGGGGTTGGTGGCCTCCACGATGCCGATGTCCGGTGTCGGGTTGGCGGGCCCCGCATTGATCCGATCGATGAACACCATGCCAGGGTCGCCCGTGGCCCAGGCCGCGTCCACCATCTGGTCGAACACTTCGCGCGCGCCGAGCGTGCTGACTACGCTGCCGGAATGGGGATCCACCAGGTCGTACTCCGTGTCATCGCGCAGGGCCTGCATGAAGCGATCCGTGGCGGCGACCGAGATGTTGAAGTTGGTGATGGTGCCGTCGCGCTTGCAGTTGATGAACTTCAGGATGTCCGGGTGATCCACCCGCAGGATGCCCATGTTGGCGCCGCGGCGCGTGCCACCCTGTTTGATCTGCTCGGTGGCCTCATTGAAGATGCGCATGAAGCTCACTGGCCCGCTGGCCACTCCGTGCGTCGCGGATACGACGCTGCCCTCGGGCCGCAGGCGCGAGAAGGAGAACCCCGTCCCACCGCCGCTCTTGTGGATAATGGCCGCGTGCTTCACTGAGTCGAAGATGCCGGGGATGGTATCGGGCACCGGCAGGACAAAACAGGCGGAAAGCTGCTGGCCGTTGTTCTTGCCCGCGTTCATCAAGGTGGGCGAGTTGGGCATGAAGCGGCGGGTGAGCATCAGCTCAAAGAAGGCATCCTCCACTTGCTGGCGCCGCTCGGGCGACCCGTAACGCTCTTCCGCCCCGGCCACGGCGGCCGCTACCCGGCGGCACATGGCGTCCTCGTCTTCAATGAGCCGGCCATCCTTCTTCCAGAGGTAGCGCTCCGCAAGCACCCTTTTGGCAGCTTCCGACCACTCCCCCCGCTTGGCCTTCACCGAAGACACAACAGCCACTCGACGCACTCCTTTCGATATGCCAGCCCCACGGACAACAACAGATGACACCGCGTACCCTCAACAGCGGATGATCTCACCAATCTAACGATCACCCTGTCACGACAGTGTCGGGATTTTACGCCGTCCTGCTGCTCCAGGCAATACTGTGCATCGGTGCAGTATAACGCGCGGCTGCCGGCCCTCAGCGGATGGTGACGGTGGACACGCCGGTATGGATCTGGAGGGCCACCTTATTGGTGGCGCTGGCATAGCCGGGCGATTCGTACACGCTGTGGCCGTGGTCGCTGCTGAGCCGTGGAAAGCGCGAGCCGGCTATGTCGAGGGAGCTTAATCCACCCTGATAGTCGATGTGCGCCGCCACGCCGGCCGGGACGATAACCGTCACCGAGGCCGCGCCACCTTCTATCTTCGCGGTGGTGGTGCCGGCGGACTGGGGGAGGGTGATCTCCGTGCTGCTGGCGCCGGTTTGCACCGTGAGAGTGGTGACCTTGAGCTGGCTGAGGTCGATGGCGTTGCTGCTTGCGCCACCATCCACTGTCAGGCTCAGCGGCAGCTCCGGGGTCAGCAGTATCTTCTCCGTGGGGGTGCCGCTGGCTCCGAAAGGCCAGCCAGGCCACCCTCTTCCACCGTGCAGGTCGTAGGTCAGCTGCGCGATGCCGTTCTCCACTGTGTAGCTCGGCTGGGGCGCCAGCTGGCCGGGCCCGTTGTAGCTCAGCGAGGCCAGGTCGCTGCCGCCCGTGGCGAGCGCCCCAACCGCCAGGGAGCCGGCGCCGAAGTTCAGTCGGACGTCGGCCTGCCGCGCACCTTTGAGCGCCTGTGTAAGCGTGATTGCTTGCCCGCCAGCCGCCGCTCCGGGAGCGCTCTGCAAGCTGCCTGAGCCGAGCACAATGCTGGCCAGCGCGATCGCCGCGACCAGCAGCGCCAGGATAACGCCGCGAAGGCCGTACAGCGCATCGCGGAACAGGAGTTCCAGGCCCACCAGCACCAGGAGCAGCGGCCACAGGCGCCACAGATTGCTCCACACGCTGGAGCTCAAGATGCCCGCGTTCTGCAGCAGCAGCACGCCACCTACCACGATGAGCACCACCGGCCACAGCAGCCCACCGTACCCATGGCCACCCCGCTGCCGCCGCTGCCAGCGCTCCTGTCGGCGCCGTTCCTTCTCATAATGGCGCCACTCCCGGCGGCTGGAAAAGCGCGGTGGTTGGGGCTGCGTGGGCTGCCCAGGGTCCGGAGCTGCCTCCGGGCTGGGCGTTTCAGCGGCCATGACTCAGCGCACCGGCCGCCGGGTTGCTGCCTGCCAAGAACGCTCGCTCACAAGCGGTGCCGGCCCAGGAGTGCCACACCAATCACAATCAGGATGGCCGGCCAGAGGATGTTCCAGTTCACCCAGTGAAACAGCCCCATCTGGTTCACCAGGAAAACGATCCCCAGGCCAATAAGGAGGATGCCGCCCGTGTAGCGCCGCCGCGAGTAGTCGTATCCCCGACCGTACTGGCTGGCTGTGGGATCGGCGCCCTCACCCGTGGGCGCATCGGTGCTGGACGTGCCGCTCCAGCTCTCATCCCAGCCGCGCTCGTCAGGTGGCATGATGAAGGCTAAGGCGAAGTAAGCGCACAGCGCCAGCCCTGCCGTAAGCACGGTAGCCACCACCCAGAACAGGCGCACCAGCACCGGATCCATGTCGAAGTACTCGGCCATGCCGCCGCATACGCCAGCCCACATGCGCTCGCGCCGGCTGCGGGTGAGCCGGTGACGTCGTCCTGTTGGCAGAAATGGATCGCTGTCCATGTCCTTCTCTCTCCTCGCTGTTGGTCACTGTTTGGGACGTGCCAGCGGAAGAAATTGTTGCGCACGAAGTCGCTGGCGCGGAATTTGCGCCGAACGTACGCCGAACAAAGACTTTCCCCGAGCTTAACCTTGCCTTCACACATCCTTCATCCCAGCCCGTTAGCTTGCAAGAAGACAAGGGGACGACCTTCCGGCGGTTTCGCGGGGAGGAGATGGAGACGATCCACATGCGATTGTGCCTGGCATCACTGCACCCACGCGCCCTGAGCGGGCAGATTGACAGCCTGGCCGGGCTGGGCCGTGTGCTCATGAGCCGCGGGCATACGGTGCAGCTGGTGGCGCCGTTCGAAACCGGGCGCCTGCTGGAAGATCCGCTCACGCAGCTGGACGGCGGTCCACGGGGCCTAGCGGGCGGGGCACTGAGCATGGCCCGTGCCCTGCCGCGCATTCTGGAAGCGAGCGGTTCCGCTGACCTGCTGCACGTGGCCCTGCCAACGCCCGCCTTTGGCTGGCTGGGCGACCTGTTGGGGTGGCGCGCGGGTGTGCCGGTGGTGGTGAGCTACGAGGGCCACCTGGCTCAGGCAAGTGAGGCACTGGCATGGCACAACCTGCGGCTCGGCGCTAAGGGCTGGCTCACCCTGTGGGGCGTGAACAATGGCTTTTTCGGCCGGCTGGGGCACCATCAGGGCCGGCGCTACATCGTGAGCACTGAGCTGCAAAAGCAGGAGTTGGAGGCGCTCCACGTCACGGGCGGGAACGTCACCGTTCTGCCGAATATCGTAGATCGCACCAAGCTGCGGCGGCTGAGCCGGGAGCAGGCGCGCCATGCGCTCGGGCTGGCCAGCGCTCACCGCTTAGTGGGTTATGTGGGCCACTTCAACCAGGTGAAGGGTGTGGATACGCTGGCCCGGGCTTTCGTGCAGCTGGCGCAGCGTGATGCCGAGGTCGAGCTGGTGCTGGCCTGGAGTGGCCAGGGCAGCGACGGACCGGTGCGGCGTATCCTGCGGCCGGTGAGCGACCGGGTGCACTGGCTGGGCAAGGTAGAGGTGGGCACCTTCCTGTCGGCCATCGATGTGCTGGCTCTGCCGTACCGCTCCACCGCTGGTCAGAGCGCCATCCCCGCCCTGGTGGTCGAAGCGCTGCACATGGGCCGGCCGCTGGTCACAGCGCGGCTGCCGCTGCTGGAAGAGGTGCTGCGGGAAGGCGAGACGGCGCTTCTGTCCACGCCCAACGCGGTCGATGAGCTGATGGCCAACCTCGAACGGCTGCTGGGCGACGCGGTGCTGGCGCGCCACATGGCAGCGGCGCAGCTGCGCGCCAGTTGGGACTTCGCTCCCGAGCGCCTGTGCGACCAGTACGAAGAGCTGTACGGCGCCATGACCGCGGGCGGCGTGCTCGAGCGGCGCGTCGCCTGAGGGCAGGCGGCGTGCGCGCGGCGTGGCGGCTGGCCGGCCTGGGGCTAGCGCTCGGTATGCTGGCTGGCGCGGTCGAAACGGCACGGCTGGTGTGGCTGGTGCCTGCCAGCAGTGTGCCCTGGCGGTTGGCCGTGTATGCCGCCGCCATCGACGGTGCGGCGGCGGCGGTGGTGGCGTTTCTCGCCGCGGCCGGCTGGGCCCTCGTCCGCCGCCTTCGCCATAGGCCGGCGAACAAGCCGGAAGCTGGCTTGCCACCTGGACCCATAAGAGGTATGTCGCGCCGAGCACTGTTGCGGCTCAGCGCCGGATCGCTGGCGGCCGTCGCCGTGGTAGGCGCAGGCGCGGCCATGAGGCGCAGCGTGGGTGGCGACGTGGCGTTGGCGGCGCAGAGCCTGCCCCGCGGCACCGTCAGCCGGCCGCCCAATTTGGTGCTCATTACGGTGGATACCCTGCGTGCGGACCGGCTCGGCTCGTATGGCAACAGCACCGTCCACACCCCAGCGCTGGATGCCCTGGCCGCGGGTGGTGCGCGCTTTTTGTGGCACTTCATTCAAGAGCCGCAGACCAACCCCTCCCACGCCAGCATGTTCACCGGACAATACCCCTCCACCAGCGGCATTCGGGTGCACATGGTGGACAAGGTGCCGGCGCGGTTGGATACGCTGGCGGGCCTGCTGGCCGCGGGTGGCTATCAAACGGCCGGCCTATACAGCTGGCTGAGCTTCGACGCGCAATACAGCGGCCTCAACCGCGGCTTCCAGGTGTACCGCAACACCGCGCCCCCGCCGTCCTCCTTCATGGCCAACCCCGCCATCAAAGGCGCCATGGCGCAGTACCGCGTGGCCGAGCAGTACCTGGTGCTGCCCCAGGCGCTCAATCAGGTGGTGCCGCTGAAGTCTGATGTAGAGAGCACCGCCAAGGGCGATGCCACTCGCACCACGGACGCGGCCATTGCCCAGCTGCGTACCTTCTCAGCCAGTGCGCCCTTCTTCCTGTGGGTGCACTACTTCGACCCGCACTACCCCTATCAGCCGCCAGCCTCATTTGCGCCGCTGTACAGCCCCAACTACAACGGTCCTATCAACGGCAGCATGGCCGTGGTGGACGAAGTGCAAACAGGCAAGCTGCAGCCTCGCGGAGCCGACCTGCAGCGGCTGATCGGCTTGTATGAGTCCGAAATCACCTACATGGATGGCGAGATCGCACGCTTGCTGAAGGCCATCGACGCGTTGAACCACCCCTCGGGTACGGCCATCGCCTTGACCAGCGATCACGGCGAGAGTTTTGGCGAGCATGCGGACTTAGATGAGGGGGGAGACTACTTCCACCCGCACAGCCTCTACAACACCGAGCAGTGGGTGCCGCTGCTGCTCAGCTGGCCAGGCCACGTGCCGCCAGGCGGCAGTGTGAACGCACCAACGCAGGCCATCGACATCTTTCCTACCTTCCTCGAGATGGCCGGCCTGCGTGCCTCGCCTCAGGCTCAGGGTGCCAGCGTGCTGCCACTGCTGGATGGGCGCGATGATGGCGCCACGCGCGCTGCTTACGGGTCCATGCCGGATTACGTGTTCACCTCTGTCGCTTCCGGCGGCTGGAAGCTGCTGCGCAATAACGCCAGCGGCAGCCAGCGCCTGTTCGATTTAATCGGCGATCCGGCCGAGCAGCACGATCAGCTCGCGGCTGAGCCGGCCGTGGCCGCGGCGCTGGCGGCGAACCTCACCTCCTGGATGAAGGCGGCCCATGTCAGCTGAGGGCATCGGCGCTTCCCGCTTTCGCCTGCGCGCGCGGCTTTCGCGGCGCCGTCTACTGGGGCTGTTGGGCACGGCCACGGCGGGGCTGGCGCTCGCCTCCTGCTCCGATGGGCTCGGGGCGGCCGTGGCCAAGCGGCCGGCGGGCAACTCGACCCAGGGCAGCGTGGCCGGCAGCCGGCGCAACAGCTATGTGGCGGCCGCACCGCCGCCCAGCATCGCGCTGGTCACCATCGATACGCTGCGCTACGACCAGCTCGGCATTTATGGCCATCCCTTTGTGAAGACGCCCGCGCTCGATGCTTTCGGCGCCTCAGGCGTCCGCTTCAACCGGCACCTGGTGCAGGAGCCGCAGACGAACGCGTCGCACGCCAGCCTCTTCAGCGGCATGTATCCGGCCAGCAGTGGCGTGCGGGTGCAGAGCGTGGATAAGCTGTCCCCCACGCTGTCCACACTGGCGAGTGTGCTGGCCGGCAGGGGCTACCAAACCGCCGGCCTGTTCAGTTGGATCAGTCTGGAAAACCAGTTCTGCGGGCTGCAGCATGGATTCCAGGTGTATCAGGACCTCAGCGCCCCGCTGGCGCCCGGGGGCAACCCCTACGACCTGGCGACCCGCAAAGGTCGAGCAGACCACACCACCGACGCGGCCATCAGCCAGCTGAGCGCGTTCAGTAAGGCTTCACCCTTCTTCCTCTGGGTGCACTACTTCGATCCCCACTATCCGTATCAGCCACCTGGCGCCTTCGCCACCATGTACGACCCTGGCTACCAGGGCCTGATGGATGGCACGCTGCAAACGGTCGATGCTATTCAGAACGGCAGCCTGAAGCCCACGCCCGAGGACCTGCGGAAGCTGCTGGCGCTGTACCAGGGCGAGATCAGCTTTCTGGACAGCCAGATCGGCCGCTTGTTTGCGCAACTGAGTGGCAGCAACATCGTGGTCGCGGTGACGGGCGACCACGGCGAGAGCTTTGGCGAGCACGCAGATCTCGATGAGAATGGCAACTTCTTTCACCCCCACAGCCTGTACAGCTCGGAGCAGCAGGTGCCGCTGCTGCTGCGCTACGGCCCGGTCACCAGGCCGGGCAGCACCATCGGCGCGATCACGCAAGCTATCGACCTGTTCCCCACGCTGCTGCAGCTGGCGGGGGCCCCGATTCCCGCGCAGGCCCAGGGCGCGAGCCTGCTGCCGCTGCTTGATGGGTCCGAGAGTGGCGCCAGTCGGGCGGCCTTTTCCGCCATGCCGGATGACGTGTTCACGTCCATCACCAGCGAGGACTGGCGGCTCATCCGCAACAACGCCAGCGGCACCCAGCGCCTGTTCAACCTGAGCGCGGACCCAGGCGAGCAACACGATCTGTTGGCCACTCAGACGGAGCAGGCCGCCAGCCTTGGTGCGCGGCTCCAGGGCTGGATGAAAGAGGTGAAAATTGCTTCCTGACGCTGCCTCCGCCAAACCCACCGCCGAGGCGGACGCGGATCTCCGATTACAGCGGACGGCGGACGAGAAGCGATCCTTTTACCAGCTCGCTGATGTGGCCGCGGCCTACGACAGCCAGCGGTTTGGCGGCGCCAGCGGCGAACACGTGAACCACCGGGAGCTGGACATCGTGGCCGCGTTGGTGCCGCCGGGCGGAGTCATCGCGGATGTGGCCTGCGGCACCGGCCGAGCCACGGCGCTGCTGCGGGAGCGTGGGTCGCTGGCCCTGGCGCTGGACACCTCGTTCCCCATGCTGCTGCTCACTGCCGAAGCCGCCCCCGGCCCCGCCGTCCAGGCGGATGCGTTCCGCCTGCCCCTGCGCGATGGCGCCTGCGATGCCGCGCTCAGCATGCGCCTCCTGTTCCATTTTCCGGATGTTTCGCCGCTGCTGGCAGAACTCCGCCGCGTGACGCGGCCGGGTGGAACGCTGGTGTGCGACACGTATACCTGGTCGCCCCGGGCGCTGCTGCCCTTCGGCATGGCCCGCTGGGGAGCGCGCGTGAGTGCCATTTCACCCAGCACCTTCGAGCGTCGGGCACGCCGCGCTGGCTGGGACGTCGCGCGTTCCGTACCCTGCTTCCTATTCTCGCCCTATCTGTACCGCCGCCTGCCCCCCCGGCTGGTTCGCGTGTTGGAGCGCCTGGAGTTGGTGCTCCCCTCGCGCCTCCTCTGCCGCGTCTTCTGGCAGCTCACCGCGGTGTAGCCGGCCGGCGGCTGGCCGTCGCCGTACACAGCCCGCTTGCGGTCTCAGCAGCCGCCAACATTGGGTTCTGATAAGAACAGCTATAGTCCGCCTGCAGCAGCATGGCCACGCCTCCAGCGGAAAACGCGAACGGCATCCTCGTGGTTGAAGATGATGCTCGCGTGGCGCGCCTGGTCCAACGGGCCCTGGTCGAAGCCGGCTATCGGGTTGATGTCGCGTACGACGGTCACGAGGGGGAGGCGAAAGCCGGCCAGATGCTGCCCGCGGCCATTGTGCTGGATGTGATGCTGCCGGGAACGGATGGCATCAGCCTCTGCCGCCGGCTGCGCAACCGTGGCGTGCGGACGCCGGTACTCATGCTGACGGCGCGCGACACGGTTGCGGATCGCGTGCGCGGACTGGACGCCGGCGCCGACGACTACCTGACCAAGCCTTTCGCGCTGGCTGAACTGCTGGCCAGGATCCGAGCGCTGCTGCGGCGGCCCGGCAGCTGGGAGGGCCCCGGCGAGGTGCTGGAGGCTGGCGATCTCAGGCTGGATCTCGAAAGCCACGAGGTTTTCCGCGCCAACCAGCCGATCGAGCTCACGGCCAAGGAATACCGGCTGCTCGAATACCTGTTGCGGCATCGCGATCGGGTGCTGACGCGTGGTCAAATAGTGGACCAGGTGTGGGGCTACGACACCGCGGCGACATCGAACATCGTCGACATTTACATTCACTACCTGCGTGACAAGGTCGATCGCGGCTACGCGCGGCCTCTCATCCGAACGGTTCGCGGCGCCGGGTACATGCTGAAGGTATGAGAAGCATCTTTGCCCGCACCCGCTGGTGGCTGGCGCGCTGGAACCTGGTGGTGCTGGCTCTGACTCTCGTCCTCATGTGCGCCACGATGTACGGCGCCTTTTATCAGAGCTTCCTGTCGCAAATGGATCTGGGCCTGCAAAGCCATGCGCAGGAGACGTTGCGTGAGACCGGGCACGACGTGGCCCACTTCGGGCGCGATGGCTATGAGGGTGGGTTCTTTGCCCTGGTGGTCGGCCCTGGCGGTCAGCTGATCGAGAACCCTCAGCAAGTGCGTGTGGCCAGTCTCACGCTGTCGCGGGCCAACGCCCCCACTCATTTTGAAACCGCTTCAGTGAATGGCGAGTCCACAAGGTTGTATGTCGAACCGCTGTCCACCGGCCCCTGGGCAGGAAGCTTGCTGGTTGTTGGTGAAAGCCTGGCTCCCGAGCAAAGCGCGGTCTACCGGCTGCTGCTGGTGGTGCTCGTGGTCGGCGGAGGCGGGTTGGTAGCCGCGGTTGTCGCCGCGTGGTTCCTCTCGGGCAAGGCGTTGGGGCCGATTCAGGCGGCCTTTCAGCGTCAGCAAGAATTCACCGCGGATGCCTCCCACGAGCTCAGGACGCCGCTCACTGTGATGCGTTCGGCCACCGACCTGCTGAGTCGGCACCAGGACGTGCCACTGCGGGAGAATGCCGACTTGGTCGACGACCTGCGCGGCGAAATTGGTCGGCTCGAGCGCATCACCGCCGATTTGCTCACGTTGGCCCGCTCGGATGCCGGCAAGATGGAGCTGGCTGTTGGGGAACTTGAGTTGGGCGGCTTAGCCGCCGAGGTCGTGCGGCGCATGGGCCCGTTGGCCGTGCAGCGACAGGTGGCATTGCAGCTCGCCGGCTCGGAACGGTTGGTTGTGGAAGCCGACCCCGATCGCATCGAGCAGGTGCTCATCATCCTGCTAGACAACGCCTTGAAGCACACGCCCGCCGGTGGCCAGGTCGAGGTGTCCCTCCGGAAGCAGGGCCACCAGGCGGTGGTGGCGGTTCGGGACAACGGGGAAGGCATCGCCTCCGAACAGTTGGAGCGAGTGTTCGACCGCTTCTACCGGGCCGATCGTGCGCGGTCGCACGCTGATGGTGGCACCGGCCTCGGGCTCGCTATCGCCAAGGCCCTGGCCGAGGCGCACGATGGGCAGCTCAGCCTGCGCAGCGTCCCCGGCGCAGGCACCACCGCGACCCTGCGCCTCACGCTGCTCCCGCCCGCGTCATTGGCGGGCAAGATCGCCCGCCTGGCCACGCGGCGCACGGGCCCGCCCCTGCGCGACTGATGAGCGAGCCGCGGCCTCGTCAGGGCGAGGAGGGCACTTCTGGCTCGAGCCGGTGGTCCGACCCACCTGCCGCTGGTCAGGGAGTGCCCTGCAGTATCAGTGCCAGGCGCGGGCAGGCGTCCACGGCGCGCTGTGCGTGCCCCAGCAACTCGTCGGGGATGGCACCTGGTTCGATGATGGGGTAGCCCCACGCGTCGAGATGGATGCGCTCGGGAAACAACTCGGCGCAGAGCCCTTCGGCTTTGCACTTGATGGGGTTCAGCCGCAGGCTGCCCGTCATCGCCAGCCCTCCTCCGGCCCCGGGATGGGCGCCACGGGTTGGGCGTGCAGCGCCGCGGGGCAAGGCCCACGTTGAAGATGGTCCCGAATCTCACCGGCAAAGGTCGTCAGGCAGCTGCGGAGCATGCCGATGGCGCCATCGGGATGGCGGCAGGCGCCCCGCGCCACGATCTGCTGCGCCCAGCTTTCGATCTGGCTGACGTCGCTGGCCCGAACGCGGCCAAACGCCAGCCGCCAGAACACGTCCGCGACGGCACGTAAGCCGTAGACGCACGGTCCGCACTGGCCCGCCGTCTCCCGCGCCAGGTAACTGAAAATACGAGCGCCTTCAGCGAGGCCACAGCGATCCACCGGCAGAGCCAGCAGCACGCCACAGCCGAGCGACACCTGGGCCGCGCGGAGGGCGGCGTAGTCCAGCACCAGATTTTCCGCCTTGGCCCAGGGCAGCCACGCGCCGAAGTAACCGCCGAGCAACACGGCTTGTGGATCGGGCGCTGGCCCCGAGGCACGCAGCACCTCCCCAATGGTGCTCCCAAATTCCACCTCGTGGACCCTGGGCTGGTGGATCGTGTCGTGGACGGTCAGCAGGCACGTACCCGGGGAGGACTCCCTGCCAGTCTCACGAAACCAGTCGTCGCCAAAGCGGGCGATCAGTGCTGCGTGAGCCAGGCTCTCGACATTCTGGACCAGCGTTGGCGCGCCATGAATGCCCCGTTCGAAGGGACGGAACTGGAGGAAGGTCGGCTTCGCATCGCCGCCGTTGATGCGATGGACCGCCGCCGACTCTTCGCCCGCGACGTAGCGATCGGGGGCCAGCGCTATCCGGACACGCGGCTCCTTTAGGCGCGCCGCGCGGCGCTCGTGGATCGCGCTTTCGACCGTTCGCCGTGTCTCAACCATCCCTCGGCAAACGTACACCACCACCTCGGCGGCACCGATTGCCTGTGCGCCCAGCAGGGCGCCATCCAGTACGAGGTGCGGTCGCCGTGCCAGCAACACGCGGTCCTTGGCGCTGGCTGGCTCACCCTCGGCCGCGTTGGCCAGCACCACAGCCTTGCCACCCGCCATCCGGGCCTGCGTCGCCACGGATCGCCACTTCGTGCCCACGGGAAAGCCGGCGCCGCCACGGCCGCGCAGCCCACTTCGTTCAAGCGTGGCAATGAGCTCCCAGCGGTCTGCCTCCGAGCGAGATGTGGGTGGCGGGCCGACATGCTGGAGGTGCTCGTTGAGTGACTCGGGCCGCTGATTCGCAGTCAGCAGCCTCGGCAGTGCTGGAGCCGCCACCATGGCCGTGCTCATGCCGAGGCTGCTCCGGTGATCAGTTCACCCAGGATGCCGCCCGATTCGCGGCCTGCCCGCCGCAGCGTGATGGTGAGCTGCGTTTGGCCGCAGCTGGCCGTGACGGCGTTGGCGATGGCCGCCGGAGCCTGGCAGAGGGAGGCGCCGTTTTGGGTGACAGTCAGGCTCGCTTGCTGAGCGCGCGGATCGGGCACGTCAATGATCAGTTGCAGAGCCGGCTGCTGGACATCCTGCAGGCTGAGCTCCAGGGAACCGTTGTCGGCTTGTCGCAAGCTGCCTTGCAGCTGGTCGTCCATGCCGGGCGCCAGCGCCGCGGCGGGAGTGGTGCCGCTGCCCGCCAGCAAGGAGCTGGGCGTGCCCGCACGACGTGCCCAGCCGGGCTGAAGCGGGCCGGCGGCAGTCCAGATGACCAGCGCCAGGGCGGCCAGGCCACACGTTCCCTGGCTCAACACCCGAAGGCTCGGATGATCCATCAGCCCTTGGTTGGCGCGCCAGAACAGTGCTGCCAGGACGGAGATAGTGCAGCCCGCCGCGACGAGCACGAACCAGCCGGAGTGGCTGTCCGTACCGGTCCCCAGGCTGTGCAGTATGGCCAGCGGCCAGGTGGCGTAGGTCAGCCAGTGGATAGCGCGCCAGGCGAGGTAGCCCAGGTGCTGGCGAAGCAGGCTCGTGGCGATGATGCCGACCAGCAGCTCGGAAGAAATGACTCCCAGGCTCAGCCACAGCGTACGGTAGTTGGAGCCGAAGGGCACCACGGCTGCCTTGATGCCGAGCGAGACTGTCGGATCGAAGATAGCTGTGAGCACGTGAACCACGCCGAACGCGATGACAAAGAGCGACAGGTTGCGGTGCAGCGCCGTCAGCACGAAGCGCGGCCAATCGTCGGACTTCCAGCCCACGCTGGTCACGATGCCGAGGACTACGCTGGCGGTCAGCAGGATGAGCGCGACAGTGCCGGCGCCCCGTGTGGCGTACCACAGCGGGCTTGGCTGCGTCATCGGGCCAGCTCCCCGGAACCCAGCGCGTCACTCTCTAGAAGTTCGGCCGGAAACCTGCCGCGGCGGCCGGGGTGGGGTTCCTCCAGAGCGTCGATTGAGCTCGCCAACTGTAGCGACAGGGGATCGGCTGAGGGCCGCCAATGGCTTACCGGCCGAACTTCTACCGGCCAGCCAGCCACGCACAGGACTAGCTCGTCAACACCTACTAACCTGGCTGGTAAGCGCCGCTCGGCGAGCCAAGCTGGCGCGCGATCGCCGAGCACGATGGCGGCTGTGGAGGCGATGTTCGCGTCAGTACAGGAGCCGGCGGCGACACTCACGGTCCGCCAGTGCTCCGGTGCCGGCAGCCCGGTGGCAGGATCCAGGATGTGGTGCAGCGTTGCCCCTCCTCGCATCCAGCGGCGTACGGTGGTGCTGGACGTTGCGACACCCCCCGATCTGATGGCTATCGTTTGGCCGGGGGCGTCGAACGCCGAACGGCAATCGTCCGTGATGCGAATGGTCCAGCCCTCCAGCGGGGCAGCACCCGCGACGGCGATGTCGCCGCCCAGACTGACCAGGACGCCCTGTCCGGCGGCCGCGTACGCGCGAGCCGCGGCGAGATCCGCGGCGAATGCCTTGGCCGTGGCGCCAAGGTCGAGCCGCGCAC
Organism: Chloroflexota bacterium; assembly: GCA_035532895.1. Taxonomy (GTDB): domain Bacteria; phylum Chloroflexota; class JAJPGV01; order JAJPGV01; family JAJPGV01; genus DATKQD01. The sequence continues at coordinate 1,061 of DATKQD010000025.1, read as the reverse complement.
CCGGCGGGATGCGCACCGTGCCGGCCCCGGCATCAAGGTCAATCATCTGCCAGCCGGGACTTGTGTAGACCGCCCAGGGCAGCGCTGCCCCATGGCGGGCGAGGGAAGCGAAATCCGAGCTGTAGCCCAGGCGCAGCAGCGCATCGCCGATGGTGGGATCGACAATGCCATCCGTCAGGCGCGACGCGCGTAAGGCAACTTCCAATGCCTGGGTCAGCAGCGGGCTAATCGCGACGGTCTGGCCGCCAGCTTCGTTCACGCGGCTCAGCTCGGAATCTGGACGAAAGCGGCTGCACGCGGCGTCGATGGCCTGCAACTGGCGGCGTACCGCGTCCAATGCATCCGGGAGAGCCTGTGCATCGAGCACCATCACGCGCGCGTTTGTGCCCAGGGCCCCGAATTCTGCCGTCGCGATTTCCACTCGACCCGCCTCTCTCTGGTCCGGCTCTATGAGCCCCCGGAGACCGCCATAGCCCGCGAGCGGCCGCGAAACGGCACCTCAGCAGGTGGCTGGAAGGATGGCTGCGAGGTGAACGATGAGCTCTGCACCGCGGGGCTGCCCGCCGTACCTGTCGCCGCGATGGCGCGACCGGGCTGGCTGCTGGCGGCGACGAGAGACGCGGTGCCGAACACGCCGATGCCGAGCACGCCGGCCACCACGGTGAGCCTGCGCAGCCGCCGCACATCGTCGTCACGTCGCCTGATGCGCTCCTGCTGTTCCGCCCTGTTCATGTCTTTGAAGCTAGCCATCATGGATTGGAACAAGCTGAGAATGCGGTAGGAGTTCACTGAGCTCGGATGGTCCTCGAATGGGCAGCCGCGGATGGTCTCTGGCTCTATCACGCGCTGGCAGGCGCCGGCCATGTAGGCCGGCGGGTGTCCACCGCGGCCAGGGAGCCTCGGCGTTCCGCCGAATACCATGCGGAGGCTGCGCTCTGGCCGGGCGACCAGCACGAGTACGCTAGTATATTGCAATCAGCTATAGCGAGAGAAAAGTGGCGAGGAACGGGCGCATGAGAAGGCCGAGCATGAGTCCCCGCGTGTGGCAGGCGGCGGCGGTG
>DATKQD010000024.1:0-3306 GCA_035532895.1 Chloroflexota bacterium | reverse complement strand
AGGCGCTCGCGCGCAACCCCGCGGAGCGCTACGACCGCGCGGATGAGATGGCGGACGATCTCCGGGCATCTCGGCCGCCGGTAGGCCGGCGACCGGCGGGCCAGGCCGCGTACAGCGAAGGAGCCCCTCTGGTGTCGCGCCGGCCGGTCCAGCGGGAGGCTGCCCTCGGGGACGCGCATGCGGCTGAGGCTCACGGCCGGACTGTTGCCAGTATTTCCAAAGCTCGTCGCCGCAACGTCGCCTGGCTGCTGCCGGTGGTCATTGTCCTCGCTGCCGTCGCGGGCATCGCCTACGCGGCGTTGCGGGCGCCCGGCCAAGGCGCGGGGCCGGCGCCCGGCGCCAGCGCGACCGCCGCGACCGGGCCGGCCAGCCCAGCCGGGGTGAATCTGCTGACGAATGGGGCGCTGGTGACCAATGGCGCGCAGCCCGCCGGCTGGCGGCTGGACGTATTTGCCGGACGTCCACCGTACCGCTTCTGGCAGCCTGGCGGTCCCGCCGGGACGGCCAAAGATCGTGAGATTGGCATCAACTCGAGCACCGGCACGGATGCCGCCTGGACTGGGAACGACGTCCCGGCGAAAGCCGGCCAGAAGCTCACGCTGACGGGCTTCGTGAAGACCCAGGCGGTCGCCGGGGATGGGCCGGGCGCAGCCCTGCACCTGGTCTGCCATGCCCCAGGTGGGGCGGTTACGGGGCAAGCGGCCGGGCCAGCCGTGAAGGGCAGCACCGACTGGCGCCAGGAACAGGCCGCCTTGACGGTGCCAGCCGGAAGCAGCGCCTGCTTGCCGCAACTCCGATTGGGCGACACCGGCCACCCAACCACGGGCACGGCGGAGTTCAGCCGCCTGGCCCTGGTGGCCGGCTAGGGGTAGCGAGCAACCTCATACCGCCAAGCCGAAATAGATAAAGGGCCTCTCAATTCAGAGGCCCCTTATCAGTGGGAGTACTCTCAGGTTGCTACACCAAGGAGGGTACTCACCACGACGAATTATGCGACGTTGCTGCGAGACGAGATCAGCCTTACCTGCCGGTCAATCGACCGTATCTTCTTACAAGCATGGGTCCCGCAACTGCAATCGGTTGGCTGGGTGTGCGACTTCCTCAACCGACGCGGCTACAACATCCCGTCGTCCGCGGCCTTGGGCAAGATAGGCCAGGCGTATGTCGAGCGGGTTGAGCGGTGGGCCAAGGAGCAGGGCATTCCGGTGCACCACTTCACCAAAGGGGAAAACAAAGAGGAACTCGCTCGGCCATTGATCGAGGCGGCGGCGAAAGAGGGTGGTACTGGGCGTTGCGTGCTGCTTGGCATTGCCCAGGAGAAAGCCTCCGCGTGGCGGTCGTGGAAGGCCAAGGGCCAAGAGCAGCGGGCGCATCCGCACATGGAGTGGAACCGCCAGATGGCGTTCATAAATCACTACTACTTTTACCTCTGGGATCCCGACTGGGGCGGCGCTTTCTGGAAGACCAACGCCTACGCACCCTATCCCATCTGGCTGTGGTTAAACGGCCACGAGTGGGCCAAACGCCAACTGGAGAAGAAGGGGATTGCGTACGAGGCCCTCGATAACGGCTTTCGCTCCTGCGCCGACGCAGCCGAACTCCAGCGTATCTGCGACCGCTTGGGACCGGGTGCCGTGAAGAACTTCTTCTGGCGCTGGCAATTTCGCCTGCCCTCACCGTTCACGGCGAGTGAGCACCGCGCTGGCTATATCTACGATCTGGCCTTCCGCCAATTCGAGGTCTCGGACACCCGCGTGTTCACGCACCCCCAGGCCGGCCGCGCGTTCTTCGAGAGTCTGATCCGTGACCACTTGGATATTGGCCGGCCGTCCAAGGTCGTGCTGTTGTTCGACAAGAAGCTGACCGCCCGGACACCGGGACACTTCTCCACCAAGGTCGTCACACGCGGCGTTGACCCGCAAATCAGCTGCGTGTACAAGGCCTCCCGAATCAAGCAGTACTTCAAGGAGCACCAAGCCCTCCGCACCGAGACCGTGATCTGCGACACCAAGGATTTCCGGATTGGCCGGCGCGTCAACAGTCACAACTGGCAGGCCCTGCGGGCCGTTGGCGAGGATGCCAACAGGCGTCTGTGCGACGCCCAAGCGATTGACGCTCAGCCGGCTCCCGACGTGGTCACCTTTCAGCAGGTGACCCAGCCGTCAGTGACTCATGACGGCTTGCAGGCGCCCAGCCTGCGTTTTGGCGACCCTCGGGTGATGGCCGTTCTGGCGGCATTGCTCGGCTTCTGCCATGTCTTGGCGGGCTTCACCAACAAGCAGCTCACTGACCTCGCGGGCCCACTCCTGGACACTCCATACACCCATCGTCAGGCGACCTATGACCTTCGGCGGCTACGCCGCAAAGGGCTTATTTATCGCTTGCCGCGCTCACAGCGCTATCAGCTAACCCCGCTTGGTCGGACCGTGGCCGTCCTGTTCACCAAGGCCTATGGACGGGTACTTACGCCAGGGCTCACTGTTCTCGACCTGGCCCTCGACCCCGAGATCGCCGCTCGCACTCCGCTCAACCTTGCCTGGCGACGCCTCAACCGCACGCTGGATACCTTTGTGGACCGCCAGATGACCGCCGCCTAAACTTGACTCGATTCTGAACTGCCCGCTTTGCAAGCGGCGCTAGGCCGAAACGGCGATCGAGTCCCAGCCGGTTCCGCCGTTGGGTTGGGGCAGGTTGAAGGTTTGGACCTGTAATGCGCCGGTGCCGTCGGTGGCTCGGACGGTGAGCTGGGCGGTTTGGCCAGCTGCTAGTTGGAAGGTCCCATGCCAGCGCACGAAGGCGTCCTGGCCGAGGGGCGGCTCGACGGTCGCGGGCTGCCAGGAGCTCCCGCCGTCCGGGCTGAACTGCACGTTGGCGATGCCGCGGCTGCCGCCGTAGGCGATGCCGGCGATCTGGCTGGCGCCGGGCGCGAGCTTAGCGTTGGCTGCCGGAACGTCGATGCGCGACATCGTCTTGACGATGCCTTGCTGGTTCCAATTGCGCTGGCCGTACCAGTCCAGGTAGGCTTGGGTCATGGGCTTGATGTTGATGATCCACTTGGCGTTTTTCATGCCATAACGGTCGGGGATCAGCAGCCGGACGGGAAAGCCGTGCTCGCGCGGCAGCGGCTGGTCGTTCATCTGGTACGCCAGCAGCACTTCGGGATCGGTCGCGGCCGTAGCCGGCAGCGCGCTGCTGAACTCGTCAGCGCCCACCGCGGCAATGGCCACGACCCCGGCTCCCAGGCCGCCGGCCAGCTTGATGACGTCCGCCAGCCTGGCGCCGGTCCACTTGGCCGTGCTGATGAGA
>DATKQD010000023.1:0-30913 GCA_035532895.1 Chloroflexota bacterium | reverse complement strand
GCGTCTCCCCACCCGCGAGCGATTCAAACAGGACCAGTTTCATCGCGAGGCACCTCCCCTGGCTGCCGCGGCCCGCACTCGCACGCCCACTGAGAGGCGACCAATGCCCTCGATTTCCGCCTCGGCTCGATCACCGCCCTGCAACTCACCGGCGTCCTGCTGCGAGCTGCCGAGCAAGAGGATGTCTCCGCTGTTCAGCGTCATGACGGTCGTGATGAAGGCGATCTGCTGGCCGATGTCGTAGTCGCCCGTAACGCCGCTGAAATCCTGGCGAGACTGGCCGTTGAGCCACGATCGCACGTGCAGCTGTGCGGGGTCGGGCACTTCGTCGGCGGTCACAATGCATGGTCCGAGCGGGCACAGCGTGTCGGACTTCGCAACCCAGTGGTCCCGACCCATAGCCGCCGGCCCGCCCCGGGCGGCTACGTCAATGGCGCAGGTGAACCCGAACACGGCGCTCCGCCAGTTTTCGGCGGTCACGCGCTTCGCGGGTCCCTTGATCACCGCCGCCAGCTCGGCCTCCGGCGATAACGCCCACGGCTCGAGCGTCTCCGGCAGCTCGATGTCATCGCCCGGACCGATCACGCACTCGGCCGTCTTCAAGGTCATCAGCAGTGGCTCTGGTGAGACGGCGCGTTCGGCTCGGCAGACGCTGGTGCTGCTGAGGATTTTGCCCGGCCATGGGACGGGCGCGCGCAACTGGACGCTGTCCAGTGGCAGCCTCTCGCCGCTCGCCCCAAGGCGCTCGATGGCTGGCTTCAGCGCCTCGAACCCGTCGATGATGGCGCACAACGCGTCCTGAGGCGCGCGCGTCGTGGGAACCAGTTCGGCCAAACTGACGATCCGGTCTTGCAGCAGCAGGCCCGGAAGTGCCAGCGACGTTCCGCGACTGAAGGCGACGAGCTTCACCGAATCGCCTGCTCCTTCAGCCCGAGGAGGTCGGCGGCATTGTGGTGCAAAATGCGTTCGACATCCACCGCGGGCAAGCCGGCTCGCTCCAAACAAGCGAACGTTTCAGGGTACGCCTGGGCGTGCAGCAACACCGGGTAATCGCTGCCCGTCACGAGATGGTCGGCTCCAAAGGCCTTCCACGCGGCCAGTAGTGCAGCGTCTGACCCCCAGCCAACCGTGTCGTAGTAGAGCCGGCGCGCGGTCTGGCTGGGCGGCTCGTTCAGGTCGGGGTACTGGGGCGGCACTTGTCCATCCAAACGCTGCAGCAGCATCGGGATGAGGCCACCGAAGTGCGGCACGATGAAGCGCAGGTCGGGGAAACGGACCGGCACCTGGCGGGCGATCAAATGCAGCACCGTCACTGAATCCTCCATGGAGGCACCGGCCGATACGGTGAACTTGTAATCGTTGACCAGCGGCGAGCAGATACCGTTCTGAATGGGATGGTAAAAGACCACCGAGTGGCGGCGGTTGAGCTCCTGGTAGAGGGGCTCGAACTCAGGGTCGACGGTGGAGCGGTCGAATACCGAGCAGCTGACCATGACCCCGCGTGCCCCAAGGGTTTCGAGCGCCCGCGCGGCTTCGCGCAGCGAGGCGTCGAGATGCGGCAGCGGCAAGGTAGCAAAGAAGGCGAAGTGGCTGGGATAGCGCCGGACAAGCTCGGCCAAGGCGTCGTTTGCGCGGCGAGCCATATCGGCGGCGAAAACGACATCCTCAAAGTACGGCTCAACGCCCACTGGAGTGAGTACCTGCATTTGCACCGCGGCTTCGTCCATGAGCGCCAGCCGCCCTTCCAGATCGGCTGGCGAGTCCGTTGCCAGCTGCCAAGCAGCGGCCCGCCGAGGGCCCCCGCGCTGCTCAAGGGCGCGTGTGACCGAAGCGGGTCGGCAGTGAGCGTGAACGTCAACAATCACGAGGCACTACCAGCGCATTATCCCACGTATTGCGTGGGGTTCGGGGAGGAGTTGGAGTGCTGGCGCCTCGCGTCCGCGGCGCGGGATGGATGCAGCTGGCTGCCCGCTCGTCCACATGAGAACGTGACGCGCTCCACGTGCTCTGGCAGGACCGGCCGGTTGGGGCGCACCTGGTGCCCGGGCCGCGGGGTCAGCCGGTGGGGGCGCGGCGCTCGCGGCCGATGCGCACGATGCGCATGAAGTACTCTTCCGAGTCCACGTAATAGGGATTGCGCTTAATGTATTTGCCGACGATGGCCAGCGGGTGCAGCTTGAGCAGCTCGACCACGATTTCGCCTGGCAGCTTGGCGTAGTTGTACTGCACCACGATGACTACGGGCGAGTTCTGGAAAGAGAACACCGCGTCCGCGGCGGCCTCGTACTTGAGCACCTGGGATGGGGTCGCCGCGCCATCGGTCAGCCAGGACATGTCGATGGCGCCGCGGGCAGCGTTCCAGCCCTCTTTCTGAGAGCGGGCGATGAAGCTCTGGTGGTGTGACAGCAGGAAGTATGGGTCGAATCGCCGATTCTGGAGGAATGATTCGCGGTCATCCTGAAACACCAGCTGGCCGCGGTCCATGGCTGCTGCTACATCGATGCCCAGCTGGACGCAGGACGCTTTCAGCTCCTCGATGATGTCGTTGGGCCCGGCGTAGAAGCACTTCTCTCGGCTCTCGAGCGCGGTTTGGAAGAGCGACGCAGTGACGTTAACGACTTCGGAGACTTTGTTGTACAGCTGACAGATGTGCGAACCTTGCTTGATGTGCTCTGTCTTGTTTTCGACCTGAAGTTCCAATTGCCGTCTCTGCCCCTTGTGAAGGCTAGAAGTTTGCTCGGGCGGCCCTAACGGCCTTCCGTCATGTCCCAACGCATCTATCGTCGAGCTCAATTGGACCTGGAAGGACTTTCCCAAAGAGGACCAATCGTGGAGTCAGCCACAGTAATACCATAAAGCCGGCATCGCCTGCTTCGGAATCACACACGCACGCCGAGTCATACGCGGCTGGGGCATGTTTGTGACGCGGGCGGGCGCGCTGACCAGGCGTTCCCCAACCGGATACAGGTCGCGCCCATGCGCCACCGCCGCTGGCCGCGATGCTGTGGTTTCCAACGTGGGCAGCAGTACGGCTGTTCCGCGAACCGGCTCCATCCCAGCGCCGGGGATCGGCCTTCTGGCGCAGGCGGGCCGGACTTCCCCAGCAGCTTGCAGGTGGGCGTTGCTCTAACGCAGGCCGCGCACGACCTCAGCCATGATTTGGCTGGCTTCGGTGGGGTTCAGGGCGACGCGGGCGCCCGCGTCGCGCAGCGCCTCCATCTTGCCCTGCGCGGTGCCCTTGGATCCGGAGACGATAGCGCCAGCGTGGCCCATTTTTCGGCCAGCCGGCGCGGTGACGCCTGCGATGTAGGCAACAACCGGCTTGTCCATCTCTCGCTTGATGAAGTCGGCCGCCTCCTCTTCGGCGGAGCCACCAATCTCGCCAATGAGCATCACCGCCTTCGTTTCCGCGTCCGCCTGGTAGGCGTCGAGGCAATCGATGAAGCTGGTGCCGGGCACGGGGTCGCCGCCGATACCCACACACGAGGTTTGGCCAATGCCCCGCTGCGTGAGCTCGTACAGCGCCTGGTAGGTGAGTGTTCCGGAGCGCGAGACGATACCCACCGGTCCGCCCGGCGTAGCGATATGCCCGGCGGTGATGCCGATGTTGCACTTGCCGGGGGAGATGAGCCCCGGACAGTTTGGGCCCAGCAGCCGGGTGCCGGGAAAGTCGCGCCGCAGCCGGTTGTAGAAGCGGGCCTCGTCCTGTGCGGGCACCCCTTCGCTGATCACCACGATCAGCCCGTAGCCGGCTTCCGCGGCCTCCATCACAGCGCCCTCCACGCCCGGCGCGGGCACGAACACGCACGCTGCCGTGGCGCCCGTGGCGGCCCGGGCATCACCCGCGGTGGCGAAGATGGGGATGCCGTCGATCTCAGTGCCAGCGCGCCCAGGGTTAGTGCCGCCTACCACCTGGGTGCCGTCGCCGCGATTGCGGCGGGCGTATTCGGTGGCGTTGTTGCCCTGCCGTGTGGACATGCCCTGGTAGATGACCTTGGTGCTCTGGTCGACCCAAATGCTCATTGGGCCGCTCCCGCCAACTCCACCGCCGTTCTCGCTGCTTCTACCATGGTGGGCCGTGAGATGAGCCGGTCGGACTGATGCCGGCTCAGGATGTCGCGGCCCTGCTCCGCGTTGGTGCCGTCGAGCCGGATGACGATGGGCGAGCGCAGCGTCACCCGAGCCAGTGCTTCCACAATCCCGTTGGCTACTTCCTGGCCCTGTGTGATGCCGCCAAAGATGTTGATGAAGATGGCGCGTACCTTGGGGTCGGCGTTGATCACCTCCAACGCGTTGGACATCACCGCCGCGCTGGCCCCCCCGCCAATGTCCAGGAAATTGGCGGGCGCGCCACCCACCTGGTTTACCACGTCCAACGTGCTCATGGCCAGGCCGGCGCCGTTGGCGATGATGCCCACGCTGCCGTCCAAACCCACGTACTGCAGGCCCTTTTCGCGTGCCAGCCTTTCGCGCGGGTCCAGCACTTGGGTGCCGCGATACTCGTCCCACTCGGGATGGCGGAAGGCGGCGTTGTCGTCCAGCGTCACTTTCGCATCCAGCGCGTCCACGCGACCATCGGGCGTGAGAATGAGTGGGTTGATCTCCACCAGGTCGGCGTCGCCCTCCACGAAGCAGCGGTACAGCTTCACCAGGATGTCCGCGGCGCCCGCGCGCGCTTCAGGATGCAGGCCGGCAGCATCCACCAGCCGGCGAGCCACCGCGGCCGATAGCCCCTCCACAGGATCGATCTCCACCCGGGCGATGGCGTCGGGATCTTCCGCGGCCACCTGCTCGATCTCGACGCCACCTTTGGCGGACACCAGGCCGAGGTGCTTCTTGCTCGATCGATCGAGCGTGAAGCTGGCGTAGTACTCGTGCGCAATGTCCGAGGCGTGCTCCACCCACAGGCGTGACACCCGGTGGCCGCGGATATCCATACCCAGGATGTTTCGGGCATGGTGGCGGACGTCCTGCTCGTTGCTGGCCAGCTGGATGCCGCCCGCCTTGCCTCGCCCGCCAACCTGAACCTGTGCCTTCAGCACCACGGGATAGCCCGCGGCCGCGGCGCGCGCCACCGCTTCCTCTACCGTGTCCGCCACACCACCCGGCGACACGGGGATGCCGAAGCGGGCAAAGTACTGCTTGCCCTGGTATTCGAAAAGATCCAAACGTGAACCTCCCTGACACGCGACCCGCATGCAAGCGATCGGCGGTGCGCGCCACCCAATTCTGATCGGTGTTCAGATGCTACTTCACTTCTGATTGCAGCCCGGAACGCTCCTGCCCAGGCGCGACATCGGGGCGCGGCTCGGAACGCTCGCTCGGACCTCTCAGCCTGTGGCGGGCTGGGAAGCGAGGCGGTGGCGCGCATGGAGCCGACGCCGCCACAGCAGCCCGCCGCTGATGACGAGGGCGAAGACGAGCACGGCGCTCCCAAAAAGAGCGCGCCGGGTGAGTACAACGGCCAAGCCAATGTGCTGCGCGGTGGCCCCCAGGTAGAGGAAGAAGGCAAGGCGCAGGCAGGTGGCGACGAGCGCCCACACCAGGAAGGGCGCCGGCGGTACACGGAACACGCCCGCCGCGGCGCCAGTTGGGGCGCGCAGGCCGGGCGTGATGCGGCCAATCAGCACGGCCGGTGGCCCAAGGCGGCCCAGCCGTGCTTCGGCCGCATCGAGCTTGGCAGCGCTCAGATGAGTTCGGGCGCCCACCCACAGCAGCAGCGGGCGGCCACCCGCGCGCGCCGCCACATAGAGGATGCTGCAGCCGATGGCCGATGCGGGCAGCACGGCGCCGAACACCAGGCCGGTGGACATTTGCCCGCGAACGATGCGCGCGCCGGCTACCACCAGGAGCGACTCCACCGGCAAGGGGAGGATGCAGCCAGCCTCCTCAAGCAGCACCAAAGCGAACAGCGTGAGGTAGCTGTGGGCCAGGAAGAGGTGCAGGCAATCGTGCGAAGCGGCGATCAGCCAGCCGGGCAAGCCAAGCCTCCTCTATGCTCTTCGGAGAGCTAGAGTTGAATCCGGGCCACTCTAGCGGTCCAGCAGCAGCATGTCAATGATCAGCAATACTCTGGCCGGCGTCCTGGCGGCCGAAATCCGGGACCTGCCGTTGCTGACGCGGCTGGGAGAAACGTTCAGCGCCGCGGGCGAGCAGCTCTACCTGGTGGGGGGCTGTGTGCGCGACCTGCTCATGCGCCGCGCCGTGAATGACTACGATCTGGCTACCAGCGCCCACCCCGATCGCGTGGTCGCGCTGCTTGGTTCGACGCATCCCGAGGCGCTCTACACCGTGGGCAAGCGCTTCGGCACCATCAGCGCTCGGTATCCGCTGGGCACAGTGGAGATCACCACCTTCCGGCGAGATCGCTATCTGCCGGGCGACCGACACCCTGAAGTCGAGTTTGCACCACGCCTTGAGGAGGACCTCGTGCGGCGCGACCTCACCATCAACTCCATGGCGGCGGATCTCGCCAGCGGCGATCTGATCGATCCGGCGGGCGGCGTGGGAGATCTGCGGCAGGGCATCATCCGGGTCACTGGCGATGCGCGACAGCGCTTCGAGGAAGATCCGCTGAGGCTGCTGCGCGTGGTGCGCTTTGCCGTGCAACTCGAGTTCGAATTTGCGTCCGGCCTGCGGCAGGAGGTGCTGGAGGCGGCGCCACTGCTGCAGCAGATATCGCGCGAGCGTATCCGGGACGAGCTCAATAAGATTCTGCTTTCACCCCAGCCGGGCCGCGGAGTGCGGCTCATGGTCGATCTGGACCTGGCGCGCTGGTTCTGCATTGATCTGCTGGATCTCAAAAACATCAATACGCCGGACGAAGCGAGCACCAATGCCGACGGCCGCATGCGTGTGCCGGCCGGCGCCCGCATGAAGAACCTGTTTGAGCATGTCATTCAGGTGGTCGACAACTCGCCGCCGCGGCTTGTGGCGCGGCTGGCGGCGCTATTCCACGATATCGCCAAGCCGCGTACCTTCAGCTTTAACAACGGTGAGGTGCACTTTTTTGGGCACGACACTGTGGGCGCGCGCATGACCCGCCGCATTCTCGCCGACCTGCGCTACGACCAGGAGACGATCGACCTGGTGGGCCGGTTAGTAGAGCTGCACATGCGCCAAGCGTCCAACACCGACGAATGGAGCGAGCGTGCCGTGCGGCGCTTTGTGCACGTTGTGGGCGTGGACACGCTGGACCCGCTGCTCACGCTGGCGCGGGCGGACATCACCAGCTCCAATCCGCGCCGGGTGCAGAAGCACCTGGGCCGGCTGGAACGGCTCGTCGAACGCTGCGATGAGCTCATTGCCGCCGAAGGAGCCGAGCAGGTGGTGAGCCCGCTGGACGGAAACGAGCTCATGGAGCTGGCTGGCCGTGGGCCCGGACGCTGGATCCAGCCGATTAAGGAAGCCCTGCTGGAGATGGTGCTGGATGGCGAGCTGGCGCGGGACGACAAGGCCGGCGCGTGGGAGGCTGCGCGCCGCCTGCTGCACGATTCGGAGCGGAGCGCGGATGCGCCTGGAGCCGTCTCCGGTTGACCCGTCTGGACCAGGGCTTCCAGTGAGGCAGCGCTTCAGCCGCGCCGCGGGCCGGGCCCTGTCGCGCATCGATCGCCTCATTCGGCGCGCCGCCGGGCGGCCGCTCAACCCTGATCCACTCATCCGGCTGGTCGGGTTGCGGCTCTTCCTACGCGGCTACTACGCAGCCTTCATTGATGCGCACGGCATGCGCTTCTCGGATGTGGACGAGGTGCTGGGGGGTATCCGCAGCTCACAGCCGGCCGCCTGGGTGAGCGCCTGGAGCAGCCGGGCCGATCATTACCAGCGCCTGGCTCGCGCGGCGGAGCAGGAAGGGCGCGGAGAAACCGCGGCCGAGCTCTCCTTTACGGCGTCCACCGCGTACCGCCTGGCTGAGATGGCCTTACCGTACGATTCTGATCAGCGACGAGGTTTGACGAGGCAGGTGGTAGCCAGCTTTCGGCTGGGCGGCCGGTTCGTCGATCCACCGCTGCGCTGCGTGCGCCTTCCAGTTGGAGGCTCGGATGTTCCGGCCTACCTGCGCGTGCCCAGCGGCCCCACACCTCGCCCGGCCGTTGTCGTGGTGCCGGGCCTCGGCATGCTGAAGGAGCACGGCGACTTTCCACCGGAGCCGTTGCTGCGCCGGGGCGTGGCCACGCTGGTGGTGGATTTGCCCGGGCAAGGCGAAAGCCACGGCCAGCTCCCCCTGACGCGCCAGTGTGCCGAGGAGCTCATTCGGGCGGCGCTGACGTACCTGGAGGCTTGTCCGGGAGTGGATGGTTTGCGTTTGGGGCTGTTGGGCACCAGCATCGGCGCCACGGCCTGCATGTTCGCTGCCGCGGATGACCAGCGAGTGAAGGCCATCGCCGAGCTCTCGGGCTTCTTCTACCCCGCGGGCTGGTGGGACTACTTCTTAGCGGACGGCATTAAGGAGTTTTTTCGCCAGGTGTCTGGCGCGCGGGACGAGCGAGAGCTGCAGGCGCTGATCCGCTCGATCAACCTCAGCGGTGTGGTGGGCCGTATCGGCTGCCCACTGCTGGTGGTGCATGGAGAGAGGGACAGCATTGTGCCCGTTAGCGAGGCTCGGCGCATCTTCGCCGATGCGCGCCCACCCAAAGAAGAGCTCATCTTCGCCACAGGTGACCACGGCTGCGTGAACATAGGGGAGGCGCGCCCGCTGATCGCGGACTGGCTGGCGGCCAAACTCAGCCATCCGCTTGACTGCTTCGGGTATAATCCCGCGAGGTCTGCTGAGAGTGCGACCAATTCGCAACAAGGGGAAGGACAGCCTTGGAAGCTTACTGCGTCAAGTGCAAGGCCAAGCGCGACATGAAGGACTCGAAAGCCGTGACCATGAAGAACGGCAAGCCGGCCACCGAAGGGGTGTGCCCCATATGTGGGACCAAGATGTTTAAGATCGGCAAGGCCGCCTAAAAGAAACCATCAGCTGGATGGGGCGCTGGGTTGGGCGCTCTAGGAGGCGAAGGAGGCCATCGCGCGAGGGGGCGCGATAGGCCTCTTCTTCTTGATCGCAAGCCGCGATGGTGACGGCGCTCTTGAGGGCAGGCCGGCTTTACCGTCGCAGATAACAGGCAGCAACAGCGCCTGGGCCACAGTGTGTGCCGATAACAGTGCCGGCCGGCAGCACCTCCACCTCGTCGTGCAGCGGTCGCAGCTGGGCCGCCAGCTCCTCCGCCAAGACGGGGTTTTCGGCGTGCAGCACGGCCAGGTGGCGGAAAGGCGCGTCACGAGTGGCCAGCTCCACCAGCCGTTCCAGGCCCTTGCGCAGGGTACGGCGGCGGTCCACCGCGGCCACAACTCCGGCCCGAATGGAGATCACCGGCTTAATCTGCAGCATGCCTGCCAGAAGCGCTTGCGCCATGTTGATGCGGCCACTGCGCTGCGCGAAGTGCAGCGTATCCAGCAGGGCGTAGAAGCCGGTCCCCAGCGTATCCACACTGATCTTGCGCGCCACCTCGGCGGCGCTGGCGCCCTGGCCAGCTGCCTCCGCCGCGTCCTGAACGATGCAGCCCAGTGACATAGATACCGTGCCCGAGTCGTAGACCCGGATGTCTCGCTGGTGCAGTTGCGCGGCGGCGGCCAGCGCGCTGGCATAGGTGCCGCTCAGTTTGGACGAGATGTGGATGGACAGAATCGTTTCGGCTGTAATTCCATCGTAAACAGCCTGAAACTGGGCGGCCGATGGCTGCGAAGTGGTGGGGATGTCGGGCGCTTGCGCGGCGCGGCGGAAGAACTCTGCCTGATCCAGTTCACCGTCGGCGTAGCTTACACCGTCGATCAGGACGGTCAGCGGCACCACCACTATGCCCAGGCGCCGCGCCCGCTCCGGTGGCAAATCGGCTGTGCTGTCTGTAACAATGGCCACCCGCGGAGGCGCCGCGGCGCTCATGCAGCGGAAAGCTGGTTGATGCGATGTGCGAGGGCAAAGTCACGATCGGTGATGCCACCTTCGGAGTGCGTGTGCAGCGCAAAGCGTACGCGGTTGTAGCGTAGGTCGATGTCAGGATGGTGGTCGGCTGCCTGTGCCGCCTGGGCCACGGCGTCGATCAGCGCCACGGCGGCGAGGAAGCTCGCGCACTCCAGCGTGCGCACAATGTCTCGCCCATCGTAGTCCCAGCCCGGCAGGGAAGCGAGACGCGCGCGAATGTCGGCGTCGGCGTAAGTCATATGGAGGCTGGTTTGTGGTGGCCGTTGGAACGGAAGTGGTCGTGCGATCCAACATCGATAGGTCGACCGCACAGCGGGCAGCGGTCGCGGCCCGCCGCGATCAGGGCGAACACCGCCTGGCCAAAGGCCTGCAGCTGCGGCCTGTTCACGAGGCAGCTGAAGGCTGGCTCGGCGTTCTGCTCGCCGGCCACGTCGTGCGCCAGGATCATGAAGAGCCGCCGCTGCTCCTCGTAGCCGAGGGCCAGCTGGCCGACCTGAAACTCCAGGTTCGGTCGCAGATCGAATGAAAGCGGGCCTTCGCGAGGCGGGTGATCGGGGTCTTCGTAGTCCGCTGGCAGGCTGGACACATCCTGCAGCAACTTCTGAATGGCCAGGGCCATTGCCTGCAGTTGCTCCCGCTCCACCCACAGGTTGGCCAGCTCGTAGTCGTTGCGGGCGAGTATGCGAAAGCGCCGGTTGCCGGGCTGCCCTACCGCGTCCGCCAGAATGCCGCTGGCTCGGCCCAGCTCATACGTCTCTTGTGCCAAGGCGCCTCCGCGAGGATGGTGGTGGGGTCGGGTTCCGAAGCAGTATACGGCCTTGCTAGAGTGGGCTGCATGGATGAAGAGCAGGCGCGGGCCTACGCCCGGCGCAACCATCGCGGCGTTCTGGCGACTATCCGCAAAGACGGGCGGCCTCAACTTTCCAGTGTGGCCTACCTGCTGGACGATGACGGGCGCGTCAAGATCTCGGTGACGGAGGATCGCGCCAAAACGAAGAACCTGCGCCGCGATCCACGGGCCAGCCTGCAATGCCTGGATGACGAGAACTGGTTCAGCTACGTGGTGCTGGAGGGCACCGCGTCATTCATCGCTGGGGAAGAGGCACTGCCCGCTCTGCGGCAGGTCTATCGCGCCATTCGGGGCGCCGACCACCCCAACTGGCAGGAGTTTGATGCCGCAATGCGCAGCGAGCGCCGTGTGCTGCTGGTGATCCAGCCGGAGCGGCTGTACGGCATGGTTCGATAGCAGCCGTGCCTACCGCGCTCACCATTGCCGGATCCGATTCCGGCGGTGGCGCGGGAATCGGGGCGGACCTGAAGGTGTTCTCAGCATTGGGCGTGTACGGCACCTGTGCCATCACCGCCGTTACCGCGCAGAATACACGTGCAATCACAGCGCAGGCAGCGCTGGAACCCAGCTTGGTGGCGGCCCAGATCCGCGCGGTGCTGGAGGATATTGGCGCTGCCGCGGTGAAGACCGGGATGCTGGGAAACGGGGAAATCGTGGTTGCGGTGGCGCTGGAGCTTGAGAGATGGCGGCCGCCGCACCTGGTGGTCGATCCCGTATTGAGGGCCAGCACGGGGGCGGAGTTGCTGGTCGGGCGGGCGGTGGACGCGCTCAAGCGCCAGCTGCTGCCTTTGGCTGAGGTGATCACCCCCAACCTGCCGGAGGCCGAGGCGCTGGTAGGGCGGACGCTGGTTTCGGAGTCCGATATCCGAGATGCTGCCCGCGAGATGCTCGACTTCGGCTGCAGCGCGGTGCTGGTGAAGGGCGGGCACCGATCCGGTCCGGCGGAGGATGTGCTGTTCGATGGGCACACCTTCGAGGTGCTGCGCGCGGAGCGGCTCAACGCTCCCTTCACCCACGGCACGGGCTGCACCTTCTCCGCGGCTCTCACCGCGGAGCTGGCCAAGGGAGCCGACCTATTCAGCGCCGCGCGGTCTGCCAAAGTCTTCGTCACCGAAGCAATTCGGCATGGCTTCGCCATCGGCCACGGGCCGGCGCCGGTGCACCATCTGTGGAATGTCTGGCCGGCCTGAGCCGCGACTCGCGAGGCTGCTTGGTGCGGTAATTGCCGCTTGTGCTGCCGGGAAACAGTGGTACACTGGCGCCAAAGACGGGAGCTCAGGAACTGGGCTGAGAGGGCAAGCGAGCCGACCGTAGAACCTGCTCCGGGTAATGCCGGCGAAGGGAAACGCAGCGAGCCATCGCTCGATGTCCACACCTGGCCCTCGTCCCACTATCCCCGTATGGGAGGAGACCGAGTTGGCCATTACCATTCATCAACGTCCCGGCACGCGGGAGACAAGCCCCGGTTCGCGCAAGATCTACGTGCGCGGCAGCCGCCCCGATGTGCAGGTGCCCATGCGGGAGATCAGCCTCAGCCCGAGCGACGCGGGCTATGGCGGCGGGGAGAACGCCCCTCTGCAGGTGTATGACACCGCCGGCCCCTACTCCGATCCTGACGTCAGCACGGACTTTCGGCGCGGCCTCCCTGCGCTGCGCGAAGGCTGGATTCGCCAGCGAGGCGACGTGGAGGAGTATGACGGGCGCAAGGTGCTTCCACTGGACAACGGCTTCAAGGCTGACGACCCCCGGGCCAACAGCGACGTGTTTCCCGGCCTCAAACGGCTAACGCTGCGGGCCAAGCCCCACGGCAACGTGTCGCAAATGCACTATGCGCGCACCGGGCAGATTACGGCCGAGATGGAATTCATCGCCTTACGCGAAGGGCTGGAGCCGGAGCTGGTGCGCAGCGAGGTGGCGCGCGGCCGGGCCATCATTCCGGCCAACATCAACCACCCGGAGTCCGAGCCCATGATCATCGGCCGCAACTTCCTGGTGAAGATCAACGGCAACATCGGCAACTCTGCCGTCGCCTCTTCGATTGACGAGGAGGTGGAGAAGATGACCTGGGCCATCCGCTGGGGCGCGGACACCGTGATGGATCTCTCCACCGGCCGCAACATCCACACCACCCGCGAGTGGATCATCCGCAACTCGCCCGTACCGATCGGCACGGTACCCATCTACCAGGCGCTAGAAAAGGTGAATGGGAAAGCCGAAGAGCTGACCTGGGAGGTCTATCGCGACACACTGATCGAGCAGGCGGAGCAGGGGGTGGATTATTTCACCATCCACGCCGGCGTGCTGCTGCGCTACGTGCCACTGACGGCGCGGCGGATGACCGGCATCGTGTCTCGCGGTGGGTCGATTATGGCGGCCTGGTGTCTGGCGCACCATGAGGAGAACTTTCTCTACACGCACTTCCGCGAGATCTGCGAGATCATGGCCAGCTACGACGTATCGTTCTCGCTGGGCGACGGGCTGCGGCCCGGCTCCACGTACGACGCGAACGATGAGGCTCAGTTCGCGGAGCTGCACACGCTGGGCGAGCTCACCAGCATCGCCTGGGAGCACGATGTGCAGGTAATGATCGAAGGTCCGGGCCACGTGCCGATGCAGAAGATCAAGGAGAACGTGGACCTCCAGATGGAGCTGTGCCAGGAGGCGCCCTTCTACACCCTGGGGCCACTCGTCACGGATATCGCGCCCGGCTACGACCACATCACGTCGGCCATCGGCGCCGCCATGATCGGCTGGTTCGGCACGGCGATGCTGTGCTACGTCACGCCCAAAGAGCACCTGGGCCTGCCGAACAAGCAGGATGTGAAGGATGGGGTCATCGCCTACAAGATCGCGGCCCACGCCGCCGACCTGGCCAAGGGCCATCCTGGCGCCAACGAGCGGGATGATGCGCTTTCGAAGGCACGTTTCGAGTTCCGCTGGCGGGATCAGTTCAACCTGTCACTCGATCCGGAGACAGCTGAGGCGTACCACGATGAGACGCTGCCCGCTGAGCCAGCCAAGGGCGCACACTTCTGCAGCATGTGCGGACCCCACTTCTGCTCCATGAAGATCACGCAAGATGTGCGCGACTATGCCGCCAAGCACGGCATCGACTCCACCACGGCGCTGGAGGCGGGGCTCCAGGAGAAGGCTGAAGAGTTCCGGCGCGCCGGCAGCGACCTGTACGCCGCCGCACCCCCAGCCGGCCGCTGAATTCCGGCGGCGGGGGCAGCGCGCAGCCGCGCAACGTGGCTCGCTGTCCCCCGCCGCGGCTGGATGACGAGCCATTTCTTAGCGCGGGCTCTGGTATTTCCGGGGGATAGCTTGTGCCCAGGCCGCGCGCCCTTTACGCTGTAGGCCAGGATGCAAGGGGGCGTAGATTTTCGAAGGGGCGGCAGGCGCCGGTTGCGAGCAGCCAGCGCCCCGCTGGCGGCGCGTGGCTGGGTCGCGCGGCGGCTGGCCGCGGCCGGGTTGGGTGGGGTGTTCGCGCTGCTGTTGCCGGCGGCGGCCTTTGCGGCGCCCTACTGGGCCGTGCTGGGCGATTCGCCACAAGCACGTTCCATCCAGCACCTGTTCTGGATTGTCATCGGCGTCGCCTTCGTCTTTCTGTTCGGCATCGAGGGTGCGCTGTTGTACGTGGTGTTCCGCTTTCGGGCCCGCCCGGGCGACGAGGGCGATGCGCCGCAGGTGTACGGCAACCGGCGGCTGGAGGTGTGGTGGACCATAGTGCCGGCGCTGATCCTCGTGGTCATGTTCATCTTCACCGTGCGCGCGGTAGGCGAGGAAACGGCCGTGGCGCCCAATGCGTTGCCGGTGACGGTCATTGGCCACCAGTGGTGGTGGGAGTTCCGCTATCCCACCCTGGGTGTGGTGACCGCCAACGAGCTGCACGTGCCAGTTGGGCGTTCCATCGACTTTACGCTGGAATCGGCCGACGTGGTGCACAGCTTTTGGTTACCGCTGCTGGGCGGTAAGGAGCAGCTCATTCCTGGCCAAAAGAATCGCTGGACCTTCACCGTGGACAAGGCCGGCAGCTACGATGGTGCCTGCTCGGAATATTGCGGGGGCGCCCATGCCTGGATGCGCCTCACCCTGGTTGCCGATACGCCGGCCCAGTTCGAAGCCTGGGCGAAAGCGCAGGCCGCGCCGGCTGCCAGCACAGGCGCGTCGGCGCAGGCGCTGCGAGTGTTCACGCAAAATGCCTGCTCGCAGTGCCACGCCATTCGGGGCACTACCGCCAGCGGCGCCGTGGCGCCGGACCTGACGCACGTGGGCAGCAGGACCACGCTGGGGGGCGGCGTACTGGCGAACAACGCGGGCGACATGGCGCGCTGGCTGGAGAACCCCCAGGCAGTGAAGCCGGGCGTGCTCATGCCCGACCTGCACTTGAGTGCCGATGATCTGAGCACCTTGACCGCGTATCTGGAAGGGTTGAAGTAGGGCGGTGGCTGCCACTGTGCTGCCCCCCGGCACCTACCCCAAAGATATTGGTGGCGAGTCGCATACCTGGCTGCTGAGCTGGGTCGCCAGCGTGGACCACAAGAAGATCGGCATCATGTACATCGTCACATCGCTGGTGTTTTTCGCGGCCGGGGGCATCGAGTCGCTGCTCATGCGCTGGCAGCTGGGCACGCCCGAAAATACCTTCCTCACGCCAGACGAGTACAACCAGATTTTCACCATGCACGGCGTGACCATGATTTTCTTCGCGGTCATGCCGTTCCTGTTCGGCCTGGCCAACTACCTGGTGCCGTTGATGATCGGCGCCCGCGATGTGGCCTATCCGCGGCTCAACGCCTTCAGCTTCTGGCTGCTGGCCTTCTCAGGCATCATGCTGTACTACTCCTGGATTGGTGGCGGCGCGCCCAATGCTGGCTGGTATGGCTACGCGCCCCTTACCGAGCATGCCTACGCCACCAGCAATGGCGACAGCTACTACGCCCTGGCGCTCATCCTCAGCGGCATTGGCACCATCGCCACCTCCATCAACCTGATCGTCACCACCATCTATCACCGCGCGCCGGGGATGTCGTTGCGGCGCATTCCCATCTTCGTGTGGATGATCATCGTCACGTCGTTCCTTTCGCTGTTCGCGCTTCCGTCCCTCACCGGAGACATGGTGATGGTGCTCGCGGACCGGCTGCTTGGCGCGCACTTCTTCGATGCCAATGCCGGCGGCAGCGATGTGATGTACCAGCACATCTTCTGGATCTTCGGACATCCTGAGGTCTACATCATGGCCTTGCCGGCCTTTGGGGTGATGTCCGAGGTCATTCCGGTGTTCTCGCGCAAGCCCATCTTCGGCTACACCTTTGTGGTCGGATCGGGCGTGGCTATCGGCTTCCTCAGCTTCGGCGTGTGGGCGCATCACATGTTCACCGTGGGGATGACGCTCACGCAGGATTACTTCTTCTCGGCTACCAGCATGGCCATCGCCATCCCCACCGGGGTCAAGATCTTTACCTGGGTGGCCACGGCCTGGGGCGGGCGCATCCGTTTCCGCACGCCCATGCTGTTCGCCTTCGGCTTCATCGCCATGTTCCTCATCGGAGGGTTGTCCGGCGTGACGCTGGCCATCATCCCCATCGACTGGCAGGTGAACGGCAGCTACTACCTCGTGGCGCACTTCCATTACGTGCTGTTCGGTGGAACCGCCTTCGCCGTGTTCTCCGGGGTGTTCTACTGGTTTCCCAAGATGAGCGGCCGCATGCTGTCAGAACGCTTGGGTGTGTGGCAGTTCTGGGTCATGCTCGTCGGCTTCAACCTGACTTTCTTCCCCATGCACCTCATGGGCTTGGAGGGCATGCCCCGCCGTGTGTACACCTATCCCGATCAGTTGGATCTGGGCGGGTTGAATGCCATCTCCACGCTGGGCTCATTCATCCTGGCGGTATCCATCATCATTTTCATCGTCAATCTCTGGCGCAGCATCAGGTCCGGTGCGCCCGCGGGCGATAACCCCTGGGAGGCCTGGACGCTGGAATGGGCAACGAGCTCGCCCCCGCCCGCCTATAACTTTCTGGAGATCCCCGTGGCCACCAGTCGCCGGCCGTTGTGGGATCTGGCCCATCCTGAGGATCCGGATTGGGCACATGAAAAGGAGCATGGCTGAGGTGGCCACGCTCACCATTCCGGCGGCCGACACGCACATGGGGCCGACACTGGGGCCCAAGCGGCTAGGCGTTCTGCTGTTTATCGCTTCGGAATCCGTCGTGTTCTTTGTGCTCATCGCCATGTACGTCGTGGGCCAGGCGCATCCCAACGGGCCGACACCCCGGGCGCAGCTGGACGTGGGACACATGATCCTCTACTCGGTGGCGCTGTGGGCTAGCAGCGCCACGATGGCCATGGCCTTGCCGCGGGTGCAGCGAGACGATCAGCGCGGCATGCGCTGGTGGCTGCTGGCCACTGTGGTGCTCGGCGCCATATTCGTGATCGGTGAGGCGCAGGAGTGGTGGCTGCTGTACCAGGACCAGATTTCGGCGGCACGCAACCTGTGGGCTACGACCTTCTTCATGCTCACCGGCATTCACGGCTTGCACGTGATTATTGGACTAATCGCCATCGGCACCATCGCACTGGTATCGCTTCGCGCGCCTGTGAGCAAAAGTCACGAGTCGGGCCTCGAGGTAGTGAGCCTGTACTGGCACTTCGTCGACGCGATGTGGATTCTGATTTTCGGCACCATTTACGTGTGGTCGGCGGTGCTGGGAGGGTGAAGGCGTTGGCGGAAGAAGAGCCACACTCGAGCCTCGTGGCACGCGTGCTGGAGGAGCTGCCAGCCCCCACCGCGTGGCCTATGCTGCTGGCTTTCGGCGTTGTGCTGGCGGCGTTCGGCATCATCACGTCCGGCGTGTTCTTCTTCGCCGGTCTGGTGTTCGCCGCGCTGAGCCTGGCGGGCTGGATGCGCCTGCTGGTGGTGGAGGGCCGCCAGGCAGCCACGAATGAAGGCAAGGGTGAGAGCCCGACTCCATGAACGGGGGTGAACGGCCATTCCGCGCGAATTCTTGAGGCCACGGCTTCACGAGCACCAGGGCGACCTGTCGCGTCGTGCGTTTCTCACGAAGGTCACTGTTGGCTTCAGCGGCGTCATTGGCTTGCTCGCTGGCGTGCCGGTGTTGGGCTATCTGCTGGGGCCCATTACGCGGCCGGTGCCCCAAAAGTGGATCAGTCTGGGGCCGACAAATAGCTTCCCCATTGGTGAAACCAAGCTGGTGAAGTTCACGGACGACACCAGCTTGCCCTGGTCGGGCCTCACCGAGCTCACGGCGCTTTGGGCGCGGCAGCAATCGGCCGGTGTGTTCGATGTGTGGGCGGTGAACTGCACCCACCTGGGCTGCCCAGTGAACTGGCTGCCGCAAGCTCAGCTGTTCGAGTGCCCCTGCCACGGTGGCATCTTCTACTCCAATGGCACCGTGGCCGCCGGCCCTCCGCCGAGGCCGCTGTACAAACATCCGGTGCGGGTGCAGAACGGTATGCTGCAAGCCCTCACCTTTCCCTTGCCGACGGACTGATCGGCCATGGCAGCGGTATCGATTGAGGAAGAGGTCGAAAGACTCGACAAGAATCCGGTCATCAACTGGATTCAGGAGCGAACGCACATCTTGGATGGGCTGCTGCCCATCATCCAGCACCCCGTACCGAAGTCCATCAACTGGTGGTATGTGCTGGGCAGCGCGACGCTGCTGAGCTTCGTCAACCAAGTGGTGACCGGGGTGGCCCTGGCCATGACCTACGTGCCAGCGCCCAATCAGGCCTACCAATCGCTCACCTTCATCAGCACCAACGCCGTGTGGGGCAGCGTGCTGCGGGGCATGCACTTCTTCGGTGCCAGCGCCATGGTGGTGCTCATCAGCGCCCACGTTATCCGCGTGTTCCTCATGGGCTCGTACAAGTTCCCGCGCGAGCTGAACTGGATCACGGGCGTGTTCCTGCTGGGGCTCACGGCGGCCATGGCCTTCAGCGGTCAGCTGCTGCGATGGGATCAGGATGCCTACTGGGCTGTGGTGGTGGCGGCCGAGCAGGCCGGCAAGACGCCCATCCTTGGACCCATCCTGGCGCAGGTTGTAGTGGCCGGGCAGACGGTCGGCGGCGCCACGCTGACCCGCTTCTTTGCCACGCACGTGTTCCTGCTGCCGGCGTTGATGTTCATGTTCGTTGGCGTGCACCTTTACCTGGTGGTGTTCGACGGCATCTCCGAATTGCCCAAGGCTGGCGAGGTGGTGGACCCGAAGACCTACAAAGAGAAGTACCACCGCCTGCTGGAAACCGATGGCGAGCCCTTCTTCCCGGATGCCGCCTGGAAGGACGCCGTGTTCGCCTGTCTGGTGATGGCGGTGATTTTGGCGCTGGCTATTTTCGTTGGGGCGCCGCATCTGGGCAAGCCAGCCGACCCTACTGTCATCCAGGCCTCGCCGCGGCCGGACTGGTACTTCCTGTGGTACTTTGCCGTGTTGGCGCTGATTCCGCCAGCCATGGAGAACTGGGTCATCCTGGGGGTGCCGGCGCTCATCGGCGCCCTGCTTTTTGCTGTGCCTTTCGTGTCCCGCGGGGGCGAGCGGTCGCCGCTGCGACGGCCCTGGTCCGTGGCGGCGGTCCTGTTCATGCTGGTGGCGCTCGCGGCCCTCACCATCGAAGGGAACAGTGCCAACTGGTCGCCACAGATCGATGCGGCCGAAGTGTCACCGATCCCCGCCAGCATCACGCAGCACCTCTCCGGCGAGGCGCTCACTGGGGCGCAGCTGTTCCAGCAGAAGGGCTGCCACACCTGCCACACGCTGGCGGGAACCGGCGGTGACAAGGGCCCCAATCTCACCTACGTGGCGGACCGGCTGAACCAGGCGCAGCTCATTACGCGGGTGCTGAACGGCGGCCACAACATGCCAGCCTTTGGTGGCACACTCACCGACACCGAGGTGCAGCAGCTGGTGAGCTTCCTTCAAACGCTCAAGTCGCCCGACCAGCTGCCGGCGACCGCGGGGCCCTAAGGAGGAGCCGGCCGGGCGAAGCTCCATGCGAGCCAGCCTCCGGCTTCAGCGCTTTTGCGCTTCCACCATGCCCGCCCAGCGCTCTTCGACGCGCCGGGCCTTGAACACGCCGAAGGCGATGAGCCAGGCGACGATGAAGGCTGCCACGATGACGAAGCCGAGTGTGCTGAGGTCGAAGTTGCCGGCCCAATCCCAGAACGCGCCGTGGAGGTTGGCGACCCGGGCCACGATCTGCAGGAGCTCAAGCAGTCCTACGAACAGGGCAATGAACACGGACAGCCCCGTCATGGTTAAGTTGTAGAAGAGCTTCCGGGTGGGCTGGGCGAAGGCCCACAGGTAAGCCTTGGACATGAAGGCGCCATCGGTCGTGTCCATGAGGGTCATCCCGGCGGCGAAGATGAGCGGCAGGGACACAAGCGCCAGGAAAGGCAGGCCCTGGGACGCCGCGCCGGCCGAGATAGCCAGCAGCGCCACCTCCGAAGCGGTGTCGAAGCCGAGCCCGAAGAGAAAGCCCAGTGGGTACAGCTGCCAGCTTGCCGTGATGAACCTGAACAGCCCACCCAACACTCGCGTGAGCACGCCGCCGGACACGAGCCGCTGCTCCAGTGCAGAGCCGTCATACTCGCCGCGGCGCATGTGCCGGTAGGTGGACACGATGTCAAGCAGGATCACCAGGTTCAGGAGGCCAATAAGCACCAGAAAAGCGCCGGAGACGCTGGTCCCAACCAGCGTGCCCAGGCTCTTCAGTTGCCCGTTCTGGTTGACGACACTGTTCACTACCGCCTTGGCCACCATGCCCAGGGCAAGGGCGATAAGGAACACCACCGTGGAATGCCCGAGCGAGAAGAAGAAGCCTGCCGCTATCGGCTTCTGGCCGCCCCGCAGCAGCTTGCGGGTGGTGTTGTCGATCGCGGCGATGTGGTCCGCATCGAAGGCATGCCGCAGCCCAAAACTGTAGGCCAGTGCCCCCAGGCCCAGCAGCGCCGGGAAGCGCTGCGACTGCCATGCCAGAAGCCCCCAACCCGCGATGTGGAGCAGCAGCACGATGCCGTAGCAGCCTGCCAGGCGCAGCCGCTCCTCAGGGTCGAAGCCGCGGCGCAGAGCAGCGGCGATCGAAGCCACGGCGCAGCCTCCCAGTGCAGCGGTACGGCTTTCAGCGTACTGCATATGCGAGAGATTCGCAATTAGTATCTGGTGCCAAGTGCGGAGAAGACACACGACCCGAACCGGTCGAATGCACGGCGTCGAGCGGCTTCCCTTGCCCCTTAGAATCCATCTCGCATAGTTGCTTGTTGCAAACAACTATGCTAGATTGTGGTGGTGGATCCAGCACCGTCGCCGTCGGTCACCGCGGAGTTTGAGGAGCAAATCCGGGATATAGCTCGGACCTGGGCGACGGTGGTGCACCGGGCAAATCTGCCCCGCGTGCAGGAGGAACTGACCGCCCGCGCCGGCCTGAGCCTGGATAGAGTGGCCTTTCGCCTGCTGAATGAGCTCGCGGCCGCGGACGGCATGCGCCTCTCGGACCTGGCCCAGCGCGAAGGGACCGACCTCTCCACCGTCAGCCGCCAGATCAAGCACTGCGAGGAGGCCGGTCTCGTGCAGCGCAAGAACGATCCAGGCGATATGCGGGCGGTGCAGCTGACGTTGACCGAGTCCGGGCGCGATGCGCTGGAGCGCTTGCGGCGCGTGCGCGAGCAGATGTTTCTGGATGTGCTGGCCTCCTGGCCAGAGGCGGAGCGCCGCCACATGGCGCGCGTGTTCACCCGATTTGTTCACGACTTTGTCGACTACTTAGGAGCGATCTCTTGACCACCGCGACCACGACCGAACCCCTCCAGCCAGCCGCCCCCGCCGCGACCGGTGCGCGAGTCTACTCCCATCGCGAGGTCCTGATCGTCTTCAGCGGGTTGATGCTGGGTATGCTGCTGGCTGCTTTGGACCAAACGGTGGTGGCCACAGCGCTGCCGACGATTGTGGGCCAGCTGGGCGGGTTGGATCACCTGGCCTGGGTGGTTACCGCGTACTTGTTGACATCCACTGCATCCACTCCGCTGTACGGGAAGATTGGTGACCTTTATGGGCGCAAGCGCACGTTTCAGAGCGCCATCATCATTTTTCTGGCTGGTTCATTGCTCTCCGGCGCGGCGCAGAACATGTGGCAGCTCATTGGGTCGCGCGCCATCCAGGGGCTGGGCGCCGGTGGACTCATGTCGCTGGCAATGGCCATTATCGGAGACCTGGTGCCGCCTCGGGATCGCGGTCGCTACCAGGGTTACAACGGGGCCGTATTCGCCTTTGCCAGCGTCGCTGGTCCGCTCCTGGGCGGCTTCTTTGTCGATCACCTGACATGGCGCTGGGTGTTCTTTATCAACCTGCCCATCGGTACAGCCGCGCTGGTGATGTCGAGCCTGGTGCTGCGGGAAACAGAGCGGCGGCTGGAGCGTAAGGTGGATTATGTAGGCTCCGCACTGCTGATCGCTGGCGTGACGACGTTGCTGCTCATCACCACCTGGGGTGGCAGCCAGTACGCGTGGACGTCACCCGTCATTCTGATGATGTCGGTGCTCGTCGTCAGCCTGTTGGGTCTATTTGTGTGGTGGGAAGGTCGCCAAGCGGAACCCATACTTCCGCCGCGACTGTTCCGCAGCAACGTGATCAGCCTGTGCAACATCAGCAATGTGTTTTTGGGTGTAGCCCTGTTTGGGGCCATTGTCTACTTGCCGCTGTTCCTGCAGTTGGTGACTGGCGCGAGCGCCACCAGCTCCGGCTTGCTGACGATGCCGCTGACGATAGGTCTGATTGGCATGTCCATCGTCTGCGGTCGCGTCATCAGCAGCACGGGCCGCTACAAGGCCTTTCCCATCGTGGGGCTGGCCATCTCGGTAGTCGGCATGTTTTTGCTGTCCACTCTGACCAGCTCCAGTAATCAGCTGGCGGCCACGTTGTACATGGTGATTCTGGGTGTGGGCATGGGTATGGTGATGCCGGTGCTGATCACTGCCATCCAGAACGCCGTGAGCCTGAGTGATTTGGGGACAGCGACAGCATCATCGCAGTTCTTCCGGTCAATGGGCAGCGCGCTGGGCGTCGCGGTGTTCGGCTCCATTCTCAACAACCGGCTGGCCTACTATCTGCCTAAGTTCCTCCCGCTGGGAGCCGTGGGTGCCTCTACTGGCAGCGTGCTTCAGGGCAGCCCGGCTCAAATCCTGGCTCTGCCGGCACCAGTGCGGCACGCGATTGTCGAGGCCTTCTCTCACTCGTTGCACGTCGTGTTCCTCTCGGCCATTCCGGTGCTGCTGGCTGGGCTGCTGGCCATGCTCTTCCTGGAGGAGGTGCCACTGCGGAAGTCGCTTGAATATCACGCCACCGCGGAAGCGGTTGTTTGAAATTGAAAGCCTGCGTTCCGCCCGATGGAGCGCAGGCGAGTGGGCTCAGGCGAACGCCGAAGGCGCCTCCACTCTCAGGCGATGATGTCGACGATGCGGCCGAGGCGGGGTCGCAAGACGGTGTGGTAGGTCTGGAAGAGTAACCGCGCGATCCAACTCATCGGGCCGGAGCCCGGTGGGAAACGCACCAAAAGCTCGGCCTGGTACTCGTCCTCAAGGGTTTCGTCCGCGCCATCGGCGGCGTCCTCGGCCCCCCTGGTATAGGAGGTTTTGCGCCGGCCAGCGAGCTTCTTATCGCGCGGCGGGGGCAGCAGATACGGGCCACCGGATTGGACCGGGCCGACGCTTGCCATGTGCGCGCGAGTATAGCACCGTGCCGTGCGCAGCCCCGTAGAACAGGCGCTGCCGTAACTTTCGCTGGGCCATGCCCGTTGTGTGCTTACGGAGGAGAGAGGAGCAAACGTTGGCCGATGTGTACCCACCGCTAGCTGCTGACGCGCTGCCGCGTCACGCCCTGATGGACAGCGACGTAGTGGACTGGTTAATGGCCGATCCCGGTGCGGCGGCAACGTTCTTCCGGGAGCACCGAGTGCAGTTGCTGGAGGGAGGTTTCCAAACAGCCCCCACGCTGCTCATCCTCACCCGAGATTCCATGCCCGGCCTGGGCGTCTACCCTTGAGCTCGCGCCGTCGTATATAAGCGCGGGACCGTTCGCGCCCCGGTTGGCCCCTGGGGCACGCCTTCAGCCCCGCCTGCTATTGGGCCGCGGAGCGGACCCGCCGGCAGAGGAATCGAATAATGCCCCGCGCGACCTCGGCCTGCTCGGACATAAGGTCGAGCAAGGGGCTGTTGCCCAGTTCGAGCAGGAAGCTGTCTTCGCGGGCTGTGACACTGGCCATGCGGGGCTCCGGGTCAAGGGCCGCCAGCTCGCCAAAAACGTCGTGCTCGCCGAGTATCGCCAGGGTTTTCTCGCCATCGTGCACGGCGACCTGTCCAGAGACGATGACGAACATCTGGCTGCCGATGTCGCCCTTTCGCACGATCTCCTGGCCCTGGTGTGTGTGTACCTCACGCAGGATAGACGCGATGCCGGCCAGCTCGTCATCCTGCACATCCGAGAACATCGCCACAGAACGCAGGATGATGACCTTCTCGATGGTTGACAGCATCGCTATTCGCCCTGCCAGACCGCCGTTCGGGTAACGCCCTCCAGCTCTGCCAGAGCCTGCCTCGC
The DNA here is from genome assembly GCA_035532895.1 of Chloroflexota bacterium. Lineage (GTDB taxonomy): Bacteria > Chloroflexota > JAJPGV01 > JAJPGV01 > JAJPGV01 > DATKQD01. The sequence goes on along the minus strand of DATKQD010000023.1, from coordinate 6,489 downwards.
CATGGCCGCCACGTTTGGGAAGGGATCCTCTGCGAGTTGCTGAAGGCGTGCAACACCGCTCGGCTGCCGAGACCAGTTGGTCTTCCATATGGCTGTTTCGCGAACGATGGGGTCGTCCGCGGCAGCAGCGGCCTGCACCCGCGACTCCAGCCCGGGCTCGTCCAACCGGCTGGCCGATTCGAGCGCGGCAGCGCGCGTCCAAGCAGAGATCCACTCAGCTGGACGATCCAGGATCGCCAGAAGCCGCGCGCCTAGCGGTAGCCGTGGTTGCGGGAAAACGGCGGCCAGCCTCCGGAGCGCTTCCGCCGCCGGCAAGGGCTCGAACAGGGGCACCACCACTCCTTTGAGCTCCAGGCCAAGCAATCCATCAAGGAGTTCCAACGCATAGGCCTGCTTCTCTGGAAAGGCGCTGCCAATGGTGCCGCGGACGCGCGACATCGGTTCGCTGGGCTGTACGAATGAGAGCAGCAGCAGGACGTTGTCCCTGGCTCTGAGGTATTCGGCCGAAAGTGCCCGACCCAGCATTGCCTCTTCGGCAGCTATGTCTGCTCGCGCGCCGAGAAGCCACGCGGCGTTTTCGGCTTCTTGGTGGAGGCGCCCATGAATGAACTCCAGCTCATGTTCTTTTGCCTGAAATTGGCAGGCGGCGAGGGCCGCAAGCACGGCGTTGCGCACTCGGCAGTCGGCAAAGCCGAGGTGGCGCCGCAAAAATGCGACAGCGTCCTCACCGCCGATGCGCTGGGCAATGTGAGCGACGCGCACCTGGACCTCGCGTTGTTGGCCGGGGGCTTCGAATGTTTGGGCCAATGCCGGCACCGCGCTCGCACCGCCCTTGATCAGCGCCCTCCCAGCTGCTAGCCGCACCTCAGGCAGGTTCAGTAAGGCCGCGGCATCTGGCCACAACGCGGGACTGCCCACGTTGCCTGCCGCCTCCAGGGCAGCCTCGCGCACCATCACATGCTCATCATTGAGCAACTTGCGCAGCGAGCGGTTCAAGCCGGGGACCGCGACTTCGCCCAGCACCTGCGCCGCCAGGGCGCGGTCGCCCCAAAGCGCAGAGTCCAGCAGCCGGATTAACGGCTCCCCGGCCAGAAGCACCCCTTCGACGCCGCCATGGCGGAGGAGGGCGATCATAGCGCCCAGCCGCAACTGTGGATCCGCGTCCTCCAGAAAGGGGCCCACTACATCGGTGGCGTCGGCATCGGCTAAGGCCGCGAATGCCCGCAAGCCGACCGCTCGGACGGCCGGTCGCTCCGTTCCGGCCTGAATCAGTGTTCGCACAGCGGCGAGCTGAGACGTGAAGCCCAACCGCTCCAGGCAGCGAAGACAGTGCAGCCGCACATCCGTTTCGGTATGAGTGAGCAGCTTGCCCAGCGCCTCGTCGAGCTGTTCGTAGCCAAGCTGTTCGAGCATGTTAAGCGCATAAATCACAGCCCCCGCGCCTGCACCGGCCAGGGCGCTTTCGAGCACCGCTATCGTGCTCGCGTCCGCCTGAGGAAAATCACTATGTCGAACCGAGCGCTTGGCCAAGGCCTGGAGGAGCTGGGCCGAGTACTGCCGGCCGGCCCGGATACCCAAGATTGCCCAGAGTGCCAGCACGCCCAGCAAAAGCCAGGACAGGTTGGCGCCGGACAGGGGCCTGATCAGCATGAAAACAATGAGTGTCACGCCCGCGACACCAGTCAGCAGGGGTGCGCAGATGGTCTCGGCAAAGGCCTGGGCCCACAAGCGCTTGGCCGCGGGCAAAGGCTGGTAGAGCATCTGCTTGGCTGGCGAGCCGAATGAGTCATTGAGGATGAGGCTGCCCAGCCGGCTCACGACTATTGCCCAGAAGACCAGCCCGGCGGCGTGAAAGACCAGCCCACCGACTGCCGCCGTGGCGACGCTCAACAGCAGCACAGCGGGTCGAATTGCGAGTCCACCGAGGACCCCATAGCGGCGGAGGAAGCGAGCGGAGGCAACGCCCCGCAGAACGAGCGAAACGAACGCGGCCACGCCAAAGGCCATGCCGAAGAAGCTGGCCAGGGCGTTTTGGTCGGGAAAACGGGCCCGGCTGTCCGCCAGGAAGGCCGTCTGCAGCAGGAAGTACACCAACATCTCAAAGGCCACGATGCCGGCAATCAGCAACACGTAGCGGTCGCGCGACCAGGACCGGCTGGGTTGGCGCGTACTGTGCTCGCTTAGCTGGTTGCCATCATCCTCCTCTGGCGCCCTGTAGGAAGATGCGGACAAGGCGAGCACGCGCTGGGCGATCAGCAAGGCCGCCGCGAGGCAACCGGCGGCCAGCGGGAGCAACGCCGCGGTTCCCAGAAGCGCCACAAAGCTGGGAACCGCCAGGCCGCCGACGAGCGTCGCAAAGCCATAGCCCGCGCCGACCACGGGAAAGAGACGCTTGAATTGGCGGACGGTGAACAACCGGCCGGAGAGGGCAGCGAGCTGCAGTTCGCAGACCGCCAGCACGGTATCGTTCCAGACCGCGATGGCTATGGGGACCCAGCCGGATCGCGTGAGCAGCAGCGCCCATAGCCCGACGATTGAGACGACCGGCACAGCCAGCGTCATCGAGACAAAACCTTTGAAGCTGAGCAGGCGTTGAGCTCGGCCGATAGCCCCACCGACGAGCACACCGACAATGGCCATGGCAATGTACACGTACGGCAACAGTGTCACCGGCTGCTGGCCAAGGAAGATGGCGTCGGCAGCGGTTTCCATGAACAGCTGAGCCACGCCGAGGAAGAAGGAATGCACGATCAGGAGAAGCAGGAGCCGGCCCTCGCCCCGTTCGACGTTGAGCATTGCGCCAAGCCGTGCGATCATGCTGCCGCGCCAGGGGACAGCTTAGGCCCGCGATGTCTCGATGGCAAAGGTGCCGCTCAGCTCGTGCGCTTCAGCCGCCGGCAGGCGGCTCAGGCGCTGGGCTCTCTCTGGCCCGCGAAGCATCCGTGCGGAGCAGCTGGCTCTGGTTCGCGTGATTCCTTGGCGGCCAGCGTCGATTGTCAACGGCTTCGAGTGGATCGACGAGCCGAGACACCGTCACCTTGGGCACGGTCCGCAGTGTACCCGGTATTGCTCGGCGCTCGCCGGACACACGCGGGCACGTCAGGACGATGTCAAGCGGGCGACAGCCCCGCGATCGTGGGGCCCCGCGGGGCGAACGCGGGCAGATCACGCGAGGAGAGCAAGCGACAGCTCGCCGCCATCAAGCGGGCCTGGCAGCGCTTCCTTTCAGGTACACCAGCACAGCTTGCACCCGGGGGTGAATGTCACCCGGGCCACCGGTTTGAATACCCAGCTCCCGGTACAACTGGTTGATGTGGTGCTCCACCGACTTGGGAGCGATCACCAGCTTTTCGGCGATAGCAGCATTGCTGTAGCCCTGCACTATCAGCTCCAGCACCTGGCGCTGCCGGGGGCTCAGCTGGTTGATCGGCCCATCAGGCCGAGGCGTACGCGCCTCAACCAGCTGGTCGTCCACCACCACCAGCTGGTGCACAGCGCCCTCCAGCGCACGCGCCAGCGCATCGGTATCGCGCACACTGCGCTTGTGCAAATAGGCCCAGCCAGCGGCCGATCCCTCGGGCAGCAGCGAGAGAATGTGCGGCAGGATCTGATTGGTGAGCAGCACCACCGCGATGCGGGGCAGCTTTTGGCGCAGTGCCAGACCCATGCTGACACCATCCATCCCGCGGCCCAGGTCCACATCCACCAGCACGCCGTCCGGTGCGAGCTTCACCATCGAGGCAAGGGCTGACTCGGCATCGGTGAACGTCCCTACCACCTCTACCGCCGGGTGGCGCGCCAGGGCGATCTTCAGCATGTCGCGGTATAGGTCATCGTCTTCGACGATGGCCAGCCGCAGCTTACGGCGCCCAAGGCCACGCTCTGCCGCGCCGGGCACAGCGGAATTCAGTGGCGCCACACCTCACGTTCGGGCCATGTTGACGTAACCGTTGCCCGCCTGCCCTCCCTGACTCTTTAAGCGTAGGGGGATAACCCTTAGTTCCTGGTAAAGCCTACCAACCGAGGAGATACCGATGTGGGGAATCCCCAATTGAGCCTGCCTCACCTGTGCCTTAGAGTGAGGTTGTCGCTTGGAGCCGGCCTCGGCGGTCTTGGGGGGAGAGAGTAGGCGCAGGTCCTGTCGCGGCAAGGCCGAGGGCGAGACCGACCCCGGGGGACGGCAGAGGCGGTCCCGGAAGTGGACGGGGGGAGAGACCGAGGTGTCCACTTCCGGGACTTTGCCTGCGCCGCGGAACGCGGCGGGTTGCGACGGCTGGTCGGCCGTGGGGTGCGCCAGGGGCTGGCGCGGCCAACTTGCCTTCGCATAGGAAGTCTGCCAGCCGTCGAGCCGGCTTGCAAGCACGTGCCCCAAACGGTACCTGCTTGGCTCTACCGGGATAGGGCATTTGTCTGCTCCCGTGGCGCAACCCCTGGGGAGACGCTGAGGATTCGTGGTCAGGAGTCGCGCGAGCATGCAGAGCTTCGCTTACGTCACCCAACTTGTGCACGTTTGAGGCAACTTTGAGCGCCGCGCGAACTCCCCTGAGGAAACGTCAGTGACGGCCATTACCCCTTCCCCCGGGTTCCCATCAACATGCCCTGCTGTCGAAAGGCAGCACCTCGCAGGCGCGTTTCTGAAGGACGGCGAGTGATGCGGAACCCCTGGACGCCGACAAAGCTGTGGGTTCGAGCCGCACGGGCGGGTGCAGGTGGCCTGATTAGAATTGGCGCGGAAGGTTGGATTAATGTGGGTGGCCTGGGGGAGACCGAGGGCTCGTCAGCCGCTTGGCGGCACAGGTTGCGGCTGGGCGGCGGACGCTCGCTTCAGCTGAAATTGGGGCTTCTGCTGGGCGCCGTTGCGGCACTTGCCGTCCTGCTCCTGGCTGTGGCCGACGTTGTGCTGCAAACACGGCAGCTGCGCGACACGGCCAATCGGTCCAACCTGGAGCTGGCCCGGCTGCTGGCCAGCCAGGTTGAGGAGGACGTGACTGGCACGTTCGAGGAGCTGGCGATGCTGGCCGCCAGTCCCGGCTTCGCTCAGGCCGCGGCGAGTCACAACGTATCGGGCGTGACGCAGTGGCTGGCCGCCGCGTCTCCGGGCGATCCGGACCTGGCGGCTCTCGCGGTCGTGGATGTGCATGGGCGCGCCTGGGCCAGCAGCTTTCCCCAGGCACCCGCGCTCAACAGCCCCACCTTGGCCGGGCCGGGGTTCCTCGCCGCGGTGCAGCGTGGTGTGCCCGGCGTGGGGCAGGCGCGAACCGCCCGTGTCCCAGGCATCGCCGTGGTGCCCTTGTGGGTGCCGATTCGCCTGGGCGGGCAGCTGGTGGGCGTGCTCCAGGGCTCCCTCAGCTTGGCCAGGCTGACGCGCGAAATCAACGCCGTGCAGGTGGGCGGGGACGGTCACGCTACGCTGTACGACTCCACCGGCACAGTGCTGGCCGACCCTACCGTCAGCCGTATCCTTAGCCGAGTCCCCGCTACCGACCTGGCGGTACGGCAGGCGGAGCAGGGGATGGAAGCGACCGCGGTCGGCACCTCGACCTCGGGCCAGAGCATCTTCGTTGCCGCGGTACCGGTTGCATCGCTTGGCTGGATCACCGAAGTGCAGCTGCCAGCGACCGAGGTGCTGGCGCCTTCCAACCTGCTGATTGAGCGAGCGATCCAGCTGGCGGTGCTGGCCTTCCTGCTGGCTACTGCGCTCGGCGTGATTGTGGCGCAACGGCTGGTGCGGCCCATAGAGCTGGTGCGGGAGGCGGCACGGCGCATGGCCATGGGCGATTACGCGCCGCCAAAACTGAATATCCACACCCATGACGAACTGGAAGACCTGGGGCGCGACGTCACCACCCTGGCTGCCAACCTGCGCTCCGCTGTGGCTGATCTGCAGGCGCAGGTGGACCGTGCGGACATCGCCACCGGCGAAATGCGCAGCGTACTCGATGCTACCGGTGAGGGCATGATCTTCGTGAGCGACGAGGGCCGGCTAGGCCGCATCAACCGGCGGGCGGCAGAGATGTTGGGCTTGCCGCCAGAGGAAGTGCTGGGGACTGGAACCGAAGCGTTGCTGGAGCGCATGCGCGAGGTGTTCGATGGTTCCGAAGCCTTCTTCACAGAGCTGGGCCACCACCTTTCCGATCGCGGCGCGGGCGCCAGTTTCACGCTGGAGCTGAGCCAGCAGCACCCGCGGCGGCACGACATTGAGCTGTTCTCTACGCCCGTGGACAGCCCCGCGGCGCGCCGCCTCGGGCGGCTGCACGTCTTCCGTGACGTAACACAGCAGCGCGAAGTGGAGCGCCTGAAGAGCGAATTCGTGGCGCTGGTGTCGCACGAGCTGCGCACACCCTTGACCTCCGTGGCGGGTTATGTGGACTTGCTGCTCGATGGTGAGGCCGGGCCTTTGTCAGATGCGCAGCGCGACTACCTGACCATCGTCCGCAAGAACGCGGACCGCCTCGCCGCGCTCATCCGCGACCTGCTGGACCTTTCACG
>DATKQD010000022.1:0-8285 GCA_035532895.1 Chloroflexota bacterium | reverse complement strand
CGCTGGGTCTCCGGCCCACGCTCCACACCTCGCCGCCGCGCCTGATTCCTCGTGTACGGAACGCCAGCGGTGCCTCAGCCCGCGCGATCCTCGCGGGGCCGGCCCCGAGCCCAGCGTGCTGGTATGCGACGCGTGTCGCATCGCCCGCGGTCAGCTTTCGGCATGGACACGCCTACGGCCGGGCGCAGCAAGGCTAGGCTAAGGCTAGAAGTTCGGCCGGAAAGCCATTGGCGGCCCTCAGCCGATCCCCTGTCGCTACAGTTGGCGAGCTCAATCGGCGCTCTGGAGGAACCCCACCCCGGCCGCCGCGGCAGGTTTCCGGCCGAACTTCTAGGTATGCTTGAACGCACGGCACCAGGGTCGGTTTGTGGCGAACAACAACCGACCGCGGAGGGAGAACACCATCACAGAATTCGAAGCAGCGGCGCAGCGGGCGCGCGAGTTGGTTAGCGGCGCCAAGAACGTTATCGCCTGCTCGCACCGGCATCCCGACGGGGACACGCTGGGCGCCATGCTGGGGCTGTACCACACGCTCACCGCCGCGGGGAAATACGTGCAGCCAGCCTGCGAGGATACCGCGCCGCCCCAGTTTGCCTTTTTGCCCGGCCACGAGCTGGTAGGCCCCGAGCTGCCGGATCGCCCCTGGGACCTGATCGTTTGCCACGATGCCAGCGACGTTGAACGCTTCGGCACTGTGTACGGCCAGCATCGCGACCTCTTCGAGCGCGTGCCATCGATCTGCATCGACCATCACGTCACCAACAGTGGCTGGGCCACGGTCAACCTCATCGACAGCCGGGCAGCAGCGACCGCGGAGATGGTCTACGCCTTCGTGCGCGAGCTCGGTTATCCCGTAAGCGCCGCCGCCGCCACGTGCCTGCTCACGGGCATCTTCACCGACTCTGGGTCGTTCCAGTACCAGGCGGTGCGGCCAGCGACGCTGCGCGCCGCGGCGGATCTGGTGGAGGCGGGAGCGGACCTGCCGGAGATCGCTTACCAAACGTGGCGCAAAAAGACCTACGCCTCGGTACGCATTTGGGGTGCGGCGCTCAATAACCTGCGCCTCAGCCCCGACGGTCGCTACTGCTGGTCGGAAGTGACCCAGGCGATGCTGCGCGACAACGCCGCGACGTTTAATGAACTGGAGGGGGCGGTGTCGCACATGGCGGGGGTGGACGGGCCCAGCATTGTGGCGCTTTTCAAGGAAGCTGGCCCCAACGAAACGGATGTCAGCCTGCGCAGCATGGATGAGACCGACTGCACCGCGGTGGCGCTGAAGTTCGGCGGTGGTGGCCACAAAAAAGCGGCTGGCTGCTCCATAGCGCTGCCGCTGGCGGAGGCCAAGCCACGCGTGCTGGCGGCGCTGGCCGAACTGGTAAGCGGCGCGCCTGTCATCGTCGCCTAACCCCCGGCCTCGGCTCCCGCGACCACACCTGTAACCGCGGGACCGTGCCGGCTCATCCGATAAGCGCGCTCAGTGCTATCCAGGGCCGTCTCCAGACCGGGCAAACGTCGACCTGCCTAGGCGAGGCAGCACGTCAGCCTCGGGAAGATTCCTGCTACCGGACTCGTATCCTGTCGAAGCAATCGCTGCAGTAGACGGGACGATCGTTGCGGGGCAGAAACGGCACCTGTGTTTCCACGCCGCACTCCGCGCAAATGACCGTGTGCATCTCCCGCCGCGGGCGATACCCGGTGTCGCCACCGCTCTGGCGCGCCATTTTGGCGGCCGACCGGCACGAGGGGCACCGCTTAGGCTCGTTCAGCAGCCCCTTGGTTTGATAGAACTGCTGCTCGCCCACGGTAAACACGAATTCGTTCCCGCAGTCGACGCACGTCAGGGTCTTGTCAGCAAGGCTCATAGCAACCCTCCTTCCTTCGAGATTCTGGTCTGTGTGGAAGGTCCTTCGAGCCTGCCCGCGCTGTTGCCAGTGCTTGCCACGTGTTGCCGGCGGTCAGCCGCCGCGAGTGCCCCAAAGCCCTAGTAGCAGAACCACGGGCGCACTATACACAGCACCCGCACCAAATGCAACGCCGTCCTTTCGCCATTTAACCAACCCAACCGGCCCTATTGTGGCCAGCGGCCGGCGCGCCCGGTCAGCAGGCGGTCTGCCGCTGGAGGGTTGCGGCCCTCGCGGAAGGAGACGCAGCATCTACTGGTGAGGGCGCCACGCGGCCCGCCCAGCGAGGGAGGACGAAGCCGTCGCCTTCGTGCGCTACCGAGCTGACACGTTGACGGACACCGAGTGCCTGCGACAATGAGGCCGTGGGAACAGTGCAGCGCTTGCACCTGAGCGTGCTGGACCAATCGCCCGTTCGACGCGGCGGAACAGCGGCGGATGCACTCCGTGAGACGGTGGCACTGGCCCAGCACGCGGAGGCGCTGGGGTATGAGCGCTTCTGGGTAGCCGAGCATCACAATTCCGCTGGCTTCGCTGGAACGACACCCGAGGTGCTCATCGGGCAGATCGCCGCCGCGACCTCGACCATCCGCGTGGGCAGCGGCGGGGTGATGCTGACGCACTATTCTGCGCTGAAGGTGGCCGAGACGTTTCGCGTGCTCAACGCCTTCTATCCCGGCCGTATCGACCTGGGCATTGGCCGCGCGCCGGGCAGCGACCAGCGCACCATGCTGGCGCTGGCACATCCCCGCGAGCCAACCGATGTGCGCGAATTCCCCAACCAGGTGCTGGACCTGCTGCGCTATCTGACCGACGCGATCGAAGAACCTCACCCCTTCGCCCGCGTGCACACTCAGCCAGGGCCGCCTCCGGATCGCCTGCCGGAGCTGTGGCTGCTGGGATCGAGCGACTACAGCGCCGAACTGGCCGCGGCGCTGGGGTTGCCCTTTGCCTTTGCCGACTTCTTCGGCAACACGGGGGACATTGGGCCTAACGTAGCGGCGCGCTACAGGAGCGGCTTTCGGCCTTCGGGTTTCCTCGGTCAGCCGCGCCTCACCGCGGCGGTGCAGTGCATTTGTGCCGAGACTGAGGAGCAGGCGCGCTATGTCGGCTCCAGCCGCAACCTGTCAAAGCTCAACGCCGCCCGAGGCATACGGAGCCCGCTGGTACCGCCAGACGAAGCCGCCGCCTACGTACCCAACGGCTACGAGCAGGAGGGCATCGCTGACTTCAGCCGCGGCTATGTCGACGGCAACCCCGCGCATGTGCGCGACCGGCTGCTCGAGGTCGCACAGCGGTACGGGACCGACGACCTCACTATCGTCACCAACTGCTACGCCTTCGAGGACCGCGTCCGCTCCTACCAGCTGATCGCCGAGGAGTTTCAGCTGGCGGCTTGAGGCCGCCGCGACTTCAGGAAGGCAAGACAGCGGCGGGCATGAGGGAGCCGGCGAGCAGCTCTTCGGCGCGATGGCAGGCCACCTGGTGATTGGGCCGCACTTCGCGCCACGGTGGATCCACCTGGCTGCAGATTTCGATGGCCACCGGGCAGCGGGTGTGGAAGCGGCAGCCCGAGGGCGGGTTCACTGGGGTGGGCACGTCGCCGGCTAGGATGATGCGCTCCCGCTTGCGCTCCACCACAGGGTCGGGGATGGGTACCGCCGACAGCAGCGCCTTCGTGTAGGGATGGGCCGGCCGCTCGTACACCTCGTCGCGCTCGGCCAGCTCTACCAGGCGCCCAAGGTACATCACTGCCACGCGGTCACTGATGTGGCGCACCACGCCCAGGTCGTGAGCGATGAACAGGAAGGTCAGGTTGAAGGTGCTCTGCAGTTCTTCCAGCAGGTTGATGATCTGCGCCTGAATGGACACGTCCAGCGCCGAAATGGGCTCGTCCGCCACGATGAAGGCCGGGTTTACGGCGAGCGCCCGCGCAATGCCCACACGCTGGCGCTGCCCGCCGGAGAACTCGTGGGGGTAGCGGTTGGCGAAGTACGGATTCAGCCCAACCGTGTGCAGCAGCTCCTGTACTCGCTCCTGCTTCTCCTTGCCCCGCGCCAGTCCGTGAATCTCCAGCGGCTCGGCCACGATGCTGCCAACGGTCATGCGCGGGTTGAGCGAAGCGTAGGGATCCTGGAAGATCATCTGCATCCGCCGCCGCATGCGCCGCAGCTGCTGGCTGCCGATCTGCGTCAGGTCGGTGCCCTCAAACAGTACCGAGCCCGCCGTCGGCTTGTACAGCTGCAGAATGGCGCGGCCCGCGGTCGATTTGCCGCAGCCGCTCTCGCCCACCAGGCCCAGCGTCTCGCCGCGGCGAATGGCGAAGGAGATGCCGTCCACCGCTTGCACTGCGCCCGTTTGGCGCTGGAACACCAGCCCTTGGGTGATAGGGAAGTGCACGGTGAGGTTGTCCACCTCCAGCAGCGTGTCCGTTTCAGTGGTTTCGGCTGGGCGATCCAGCAGCGAGGCCGCCATCAGCTGGCCGCCGGTAGGTGCGCCAGGGCATCCACAGGCACATCCACGTGGCAGGCCACGGCGTGGTCTGTGTTCACTTCACGCAGCAGTGGGCGGTCCACCTGGCAGCGCTCCTCCACGTAGGTGCAGCGCGGGTTAAAGGGGCAGCCGGGTGGGGTGCGGATAAGGTCCGGAGGCAAGCCATCAATGGGCACCAGTTTGGCCCTCCGGCTCTGGTCGAGCCGCGGGATGGAGCGCAGCAGCCCCAGCGTGTAGGGGTGCTTCGGCGCCCTGAACAGATCCTCGGTTTGCGCCGCCTCCACGATGTGGCCGGCGTACATCACCTGGATACGGTCGCACAGCCCGGCCACCACGCCCAGATTGTGGCTGATAAACATCACCGCGGTGCCGAAATCCGCCGTGAGCTTCTTGATGAGGTCAATGATCTGGGCCTGGATGGTCACATCCAGCGCGGTAGTGGGCTCATCGGCGATGAGCAAGCGGGGATTGCAGGACAGCGCCATGGCAATCATCACGCGCTGCCGCATGCCGCCCGAGAACTGGTGCGGATAGTCGTCCAACCGGGCGCGCGCGGCGGGGATGCCCACCAGGTCGAGCAGTTCCACGGCGCGTTCGCGAGCCTGCTTGCGATTGAGCTTCAAGTGCAGCTGCAGCCCTTCGGTCAGCTGCCGGGCGATGGTCAGCACCGGGTTGAGTGAGGTCATGGGATCCTGAAAGATCATGGCGATGCGCGCTCCGCGTACGTGCCGCATCTCGGCCAGCGGCAGGGTGAGGAGGTTCTGCCCGTCGAACAGCACCTCGCCAGTCACCTGGCCTGGCTCTTGCACCAGCCGCATGATGGAGAGCGCTGTCACGCTCTTGCCACAGCCGGATTCGCCCACCACGCCCAGCGTTTCGCCCTTGCCAATGTCGAAGGACACGCCGTCCACGGCTTTGACAATTCCATCGCGCGTGCGGAACTGCGTATGCAGGTTCCGCACCGACAGAAGCGTCTCCATCCCCTACACCAACGCCAACGGCGTGCGCAGCTGCACGTAGGGAATGGTCATGGGGCCTTGTGTCAGCACGCCCACGGACGCATTAGGGTCCATGTCCTCAAGCAGCCGATTTACGCAATCATCCACACTGGCAATAGGCTCCAGCATCAGCTCGCTGATCTGGCTATCGGACAGGTAGCCGGCCTTGAGATAAATGCTCGCCTTCAATCGCAGTTGCGCCAGGAGCTGTGCCTCCCACTGATCGTGTACATGGAACCCGGGCTGGTGCACCATCTCCAGCAGCCGCTCCGGCGTGCCTGCATCTCGCAACAGCTTCTTGAAATTCCCATGCTCTGGTACCCCATCCGAACACTCCGAGGCTACCACGATGGCTCCGCCTGGGCGCACGATCTGCCCCGCAGCCGACATGCCCTTCACGGTCTGGTACAAGTTCAAGTCTAGGGGATAGCCCGCGTTGGTCGTTACCACCACGTCGTACGGCTGCGGTACGGCGCGCATGGCCGTCTTGCGGGCAAACTCTACGCCGATATGATGTGCAGCCCACGGATCACCCGCGAAGACGTTGGTGATCTGGTGCCTTTTGTTGATCGTGACGTTGAGGCCGTAGTCCACATCCACCAGGCGCGCCGCCTCGCAGATCTTTTCCCACAACGGGTTGCCCTCGGTCACGCCCCAGGTTGCGCGCGGATCGGCAATAAGGTCCGCCGCGTGCAGGCTCAGCACCGTCTCCAGCCCGGCCAGGCCCGGCGTCACCATTTTGGGGCCGCCGCTGAAGCCGGCGAAGAAGTGCGGCTCGATGAAGCCGGTGGTAATGCGTTTGGTGGCACGCAGCAGCTCACTGCAAATCCATACATCCGTGCCGTCCGCCAGGCTGCCGACGCGCGTCTGCGTGGAGGCGTCGAACGCGTCGTGATTCACCACGCGGTAGCGCCGCGCTACATCATGCCCCAGCATTTGGTCCAGCTCTTGGGGGGTGTTCCCGCGGTGCGTGCCGGTGGCAACCAGGATCACAATCTGCTCCGGCGGCACGTGGTCAAGCTCCGCCAGCAGCACCGGCAGCACCAGGGACGTGGGCATGGGCCGCGTGAGATCGCACACCACTATGGCCACGGTGTCGCCGCTGCGCACCACATCGTGCAGGGGGGCGGAGCGAATGGAATGTCGCAAGGCATGGCGAATGGAGGCTGCCTCGTCCGGGATGCCCGGCATGAATTGGGGCTCGATGACGGTGGTGCGGTTATCCGGCATGTTCACCGTGAGCCCGCCGCGACCGTACGCCAGCTTCACTCTCATCAGTGACAACAGTATACGGAGGGCAAGCCGTGAGGTGGGGCAGCTCACCTGGCTGCAGGGGTGGGAGAAGGGCCGGCGAGAATGGGGGGCTTCTCGCCGGCCCTTCGTGCAAGCCCACTATGAGACTACGCCCCGACGGCAGGCAGCTCAAGAGACAATTGTCACCGTCAAACTGTGACGTAAGGCCGCCGCAAACACGCGGACCGGCCCCTCACTACATCAGGCGGCGCCGGTTCCCAGCAGCGCCAGAATGCGGCCGGCTACCTGAGCCGGCGCTCGGCGCGGCACGGATACGCGCACGTGCGCCTGGTCGTACACGAGGTGGCGCTCGTGGAACAGCGCCTCGATTTCGGCCTCCGACCGCTCCCGAAGCAGCGGCCGCGTGTTCTTGAGCCGCCAGATGGACGCCTGCACATAGCTCCAGGGCGCGGCCAGATAGATGACGGTGCAGTTCTCCAGCAGCAGCCGGCGCGTGGCCGCGTCCATAAAGGCGCCGCCGCCTACCGATAGCACCGTGGAACTGTCGTGCGCCAATGTCGCGATGACGCCCCGCTCCAGCTCACGAAAGTGCGGCTCGCCGAACCAGTCGAACAGCTCGCGGATGGTGCGGTTGGACTGCGCCTCCACCAGTGCGTCGCTGTCCTTAGGCCGGCGGTCCAGTCGGCCAGCCAGCTCCTCGCCCACCGTTGTCTTCCCGATGCCCATGAAGCCGATGAGGGTGAGGGTCCGCGCCAGCGGTCGCTCGGGCAAGCGGTGCACAGCGTCCTCATAGCCGGCGCTTCGGCTGGGCTGTCGCGGCGAGGTGCTCACTGCCCGGGGACGCCCGCACTGGCCCGCGGCGCAGCGGCCAGCCGGATGGCGGCCAGGTCGCACTCAACCCACAACACGCGCCGGGCATAGGCCGCGCTCAGCACGGCCAGGCGTCTAATTCAGCTTGATGCAGATGTTCTTCTGCTCAGTGTAGAAGTCGAACGACCAGTGTCCACCCTCTCGGCCAATGCCGCTCTCCTTCATACCGCCGAAGGGCACCCGCAGGTCGCGCACGAACCAGCAGTTCACCCAAATGGTGCCCGCGTCCACGGATTGCGCCACGCGGTGCGCCTTGCGCAGGTCGTTCGTCCACACTACGCCGGCTAAGCCGTAGCGGCTGTCGTTGGCGATGCGGATGGCCTCATCCTCGCCCTTGAAGCGGGTGATGGTCACCACTGGGCCGAAGATCTCCTCTTGCGCACAGCGCATGGCATTGTCCACGTCCACGATCACTGTGGGCTCCAGGAAGTTGCCCCGCTCCCAGCCGGCTGGCGTGTGACCACCCTGCACGATATGCGCACCCTCGTTCCGAGCGATGTCCAGGTAGCCCTTCACTCGGCTCAAGTGCTCTTGCGACACCAGCGGCCCGAGGTCCGTGGTGTCATCCAGGGGGTTGCCGATCTTCAGCGCGCGGGCGCGGGCGATGAACTCCGCTACGAAGCGATCGTAGATGCTGTCCTCCACCACCAGCCGGGAGCCCGCCAGGCACACTTCGCCCTGGTTGGCATAGATGGCACGGATCGAGCCGGCTACGGCTTCCTCGAATGTGGCATCGCCAAAAACAATGTTGGCTGACTTTCCGCCCAGC
>DATKQD010000021.1:0-13802 GCA_035532895.1 Chloroflexota bacterium | reverse complement strand
AAAAGGGTTAAGTTCAGCGAGTGCCGTAGGTTCGCCCGCCCTTCCGCGGGCACCATCGCCCGTACCAAAAGGTGTCGTGGCGAATCTCTGGCTGCTGGCCATCCTGGGCACGACAGATCATTCACAGATGGGCTGAATGGATGAGACGGCTCGGGTTCGCTGCGCCTATCCATTGTTGCTCAGCCCCCGAGCCTTCACAGCCGAGGTGCTTCCGTGGAACAATTGGCCCGCCGTTCGTGACGTAGGCAACATCCACGAAGCAACACCGGAAGGACAGGGTGAAGGCATTGCAGACCAGCAGCAGGCTGAACGAGAGCGCTGATGCGCGGCGCGGAGTGGCCCCATGAAGGCCGCGATTCTCACCGAATTCAACACGCCAGTGACCGTGCAGGACGTGCCCCAGATTCCCCTGGGGCCGAAGGACGCGCTGGTGCGGGTGGACGCGGCCGGCGTGTGCCATTCGGACCTCACCGTAGCCACGGGCGGTACCGGCCAGGCGCTGCCGCTGGTGATGGGCCATGAGGGTGCCGGCACCGTGCTGGAGACGGGCAGCGCCGTTACCGCCGTGAAGAAGGGCGATCGCGTCATCGCCGCGTTCATCCCTGTGTGCGGCCACTGCTGGTTCTGCGTGCACGGGCACACCAACCTGTGTGACACCATGGCCGCCATGCGCGCCGTGCCGCGAGGCAAGCTTGCCAATGGCCAGCCGCTGTGGACCCACACCGGCCTGGGCACTATGGCTGAGGTCATGACGGTGGACGAATCCATGCTGGTGAGGGTCGAGACGGACCTGCCGGCGGAGCAGCTGGCGCTCATTGGCTGCGGCGTCACCACGGGGGTAGGCGCGGCTATTAACACGGCTCAAGTCGAGCCCGGATCCAGCGTGGCCGTCATTGGCTGCGGCGGCGTGGGGCAGTCCATTATCCAGGGCGCACGCATCGCCGGCGCGGCGCGCATCTTCGCCGTGGACCCGGTGGAGCTGAAACGTCAAACCGCGCTGAAGCTGGGTGCCACAGACGGTGTGAACCCCAAGGACGGCGATCCCGTCGAGCAAGTGCGCGCCCTCACCGGTGGGCGCGGGGCCGACTACACCTTCGAGGCGCTCGGCCTTCCGGAGACCATTGTGCAGGCGTACAACATGGCGCGGCGCGGCGGTACGGCCACCATTGTGGGGATGGCTCGGGCCGATGCCACCATCACACTGCCCGCGCAGGCCCTGTTCCGCAACGAGCGGCGCTTTCTCGGCAGCTACTACGGCTCGGCGCAGGTGCAGCGCGATTTTCCACGCCTGATCAATCTGGTCGAGAGCGGCCGGCTTGATGTAGGCGCCATGGTTTCACGCCGCATTGCCGTTGACGGCGTGAACGAAGCCTTCCGCGCTATGGAAGCGGGCGAGGTGATCCGCAGCGTCATCACCTGGTGAGGCCGTTATGGAGGCCCAGCCTCCAGAGCACGCTGCACAACTCGGCAAGAGCACAAGGAGGAGCACATGGTTATTGAAGCTGGAGAACGCCAGTACGAACTGGTGCCTGGCTGGGGCAACATGCCGGATGGTTGGGCCTGGGGCCAGGTTGGCGCTGTGGCCGTGGATTCGCAGGACCAGGTGCACGTGTTCACGCGCGACGCCCATCCCTATCGCGTGTACGACGCCGCCGGCCACCTGCTCGATTCCTGGGGCGAGGGCATCTTTGAGGATGCGCACGGCATGTGCATCACCGCGGATGACACGGTGTACTTCGTCGATCGCCTGCCGCAGCTGGTACTCAAGTTCAACAAGCAGGGCAAGCACCGCCTCACACTGGGTACGCGAGGCCAACCGTCGGACACTGGCTACACGCGTGAGGTGCGCGAGGCGGCCGGGCCGCTGGCTTCCGGTGGCGGCATGCCAGTCACCAATGGTGTGGGCCACCCTGGGCCGCCCTTCCACCACCCCACGGACGTGAGTGTCGCCGCCAGCGGCGACATCTACGTGTCTGACGGTTACCGCAACTGCCGGGTCCACCGCTACGCGGCCGATGGCACGCTGCTGCACTCCTGGGGTGAGGTCGGCCACGCGCGCGACCTGCGCGATACGCGGGAGAGCCCCAACCACTTCCACACAGTCCACAGCGTGTGGGAGCACAAGGGCCGCGTGTACGTGGCGGACCGCGAGAACAACCGCATCCAGATATTCACGCCTGAGGGCGTGTACCTCGACACCTGGACCGGCTTCCTGCGGCCCACCAAGCTGTACGTCGACAAAGAAGACGTGATGTACGTGGCCGAGCTGGAAGACCGTGTGAGCATTGTGGACCTGCAGGGCAACGTGATTGGCCGCTTCGGCAGTGAGCGCAGCCACGACCCCGGCAAATTCTGGGGCCCGCACGGCATCTGGACCGACAGCAACGGCGACCTGTACGTGGCAGAGGTGCTGGAAGGGCGCCGCCTGCAGAAGTTCGCCCGAAAGAAGTAACTGCGCGGCGGGCGGCCTACTGCACCGCATCCAGCCCGGAGAACGGGAACTTGCCGACTCTGAGGCTAGGCTGCGTTTCGCGCCGAAGCCGCCCGCTGGCCCTGCCCCTGCGCCCCTTAGGCCAGGTGGTCGGCCGCGGAGGGGCCAGGCAGGCTCGGGGGCGCGTTGAGGAACGTCTCTACCAGAGCGGGGTCGAATTGCGTGCCCTGCCCTTTGCGGATCTCCCCCAATGCGACCTCCCGGGGTAGGCCCTTGCGATAGGGGCGGTCACTGGTCATGGCATCGAAGGCGTCCACCACGGAGACAATGCGCGCCACAAGCGGGATGCCATCACCAACGAGGCCCTGGGGGTAGCCGCGGCCGTCCCACCGTTCGTGGTGGTGCAGAACGACGTCCAACGGGCGGGCGAGGAAGCCAATACCTTCCAGCACCCGACGCCCGATCTCCGGGTGCTGCTGCATGACCTGCCACTCGTTTGCATCCAGCGGCCCAGCCTTGGTAAGGATGGCATCGGGCACCCCGATTTTGCCAACGTCGTGCAAAATGGCGCCAAATTCGAGCTCACGTGCGCTTCCAGTCTCTAGCCCCACGTTATCAGCCAGCGCCAGGCCGTAGCGGCGCACACGTTCGACATGGCCGCCGGTGTAGTTGTCGCGCGCCTCGATCGATTTGGAAATCGCGGTGATCGTTTCCAGGTAAGCCTGATCCAACTGGTGGGTCAGGTTCACCGCCCGCGCGTGTGCGGCGCGGAAATCCTCCACGGTGCGCAGTTCCTGCGCCTCCGCCGAAACGCGGGCGGCGCGTTCGTGGCGTGTGACAGATCGCAGTACCCGCAGATCCTGGATGGCTCGCAGGGCCTGCGCATCGCGGCTGGCGGCCTTTTGGCGGTCCTCCGCGGCTCGCCGCGCGGCCATTTCGTTGGAGGGCAGCTCCAGCCGCAGCGTGGGGGGTTGCCGCGCTGCCACTCGCAAAGTGCCCCTTAAGGCCGCCGTCGCGCGTCTGGCCAGCCCCAGGGCCAGGCTCACTGGCTTGGCCTGCTCCTCCACGCCCTCGCCGTCGAAGGCACGAAGGAGGCCTTGCTGCTGGCCGGCAGTGCTGGTACCCGCCAGCGTGAAGTGCATCACCGTGCTCGCCTCGGGGCGGGCCCGCTCGGCCCGAACACCCACTTCGGCACCCGCCGGGCTGAAAGCATAGAGCGCCTCCAGCAGCTGCCGTGCGATGAAGCCGGTGCGCTCGGGCTCCAGGCAGGGCACGTTGGCTAGACCTTGCATCTGGAGCGCCAGCGGGCGCTCGCCGGCAATGTCGAGCAGCACATCGGCCAGCTTACGTTCCGTTGAGCTGGCTGGTGGTGGTGTCCCCACGGCACCATCGGCCAGGCTGGAAAGCTCCGACACCAGGTTCGCCAGTTGTGCCGCCTGGCCACCAACTACCGTGAGATAGCTGCGCAACAGATCCGGCTGCGCCAGCAAACCATCAGCCTCCAGGAGGTTGAGGGAGTCCATGATGGTGGTCGCCGGCGTCTGCAGCTCGTGGGCCAGCAGCGCCGTGTAGCGCTGCTCCGGAGTTGGCAGGGTGGGTGGGGAGGTCAGCACATGGTCGACGCAGCTCATGCTGCTCGCCTCGGCTCAGCCGAGCGGATCATCAATGCCCATGGCGCGCTCCACCACCGTGAGCAGCTCCAGCGGCGAAAAAGGCTTGGTGAGGTAGATGTTGGCTCCGGCGGCCAGGCCAGCCTCGATATCGAGCCGCTGCGCCCGTGAAGTGAGCATGATGACCTGCGTTTCGAGCAGATCGGGGTGGGCGCGAATGGCTCGTGCCAGGTCGAGCCCAGTCCGGCCAGGCATCTCGATATCGAGCAGAGCGACGGCGGGCCGGTGGCGCAGCATGAGGTCCCAGGCCTGGTTACCATCGGCCGCTTGCACTACTTCGTACTCATCGGAGGCGATAGTGGCGGACACCAGCAAGCGAAGATTCGGCTCGTCATCCGCTATGAGCACCGTTTTCACCGCATCCTCACCTTCGCACGGCAGGCCCAGAAGTTTCGCTCCTAGAGCACTTGCCAGCACCGACCAGCCTCCACGGAAGCCGCTTCGAACTCAACCAACAGCATCGGGCAGTCTCGCTCGGCCGCCGCTGCAGGGGCCGGAACAGCTTCTGGCCGAACGTTATCGGAAACCGCTTTCAACGCGCAATCGACGTTTGTCTACTATCGCAATCGACGAATGTCCATCTGACACTTTGGGCGGGCCCCGCCCATGCGCTCCAGCGTTACTCGGCGATGGGTAAAGAATGGCGGCTGCCTCGGCTCCGAGGTGTGGCCTGCGGGTAGGCATGAGCAGCCGCGGGCTGGTGAGTTCCGTAAGTGCCGTCCGGCCAGTGAAGGCTAACGGGCAAGCCTCCACGGGCTGGCGTTGGCGGCTACGGCGGTTAGCCCGGAACCGATCCACCTGATGAGTTCCTTCGAAGGGGCTCCTTTATTCGATGGAGGCCAACCGCGCTATCATCGTACGGTGCGTGGGCCTGGTTGCCTGGAATGTCGACGCTCACACGCTGCACGCCGGCAACAGGTCAAAATGCAGCTCGACCTGCCCATGGGTCCGCGCTCAAAATTCAGCACGGCGGGTAACCCGTAATGCCGATAGAGCCGCTGGTGGCTCACCAGCACGCCCAAGACGTGTTTGCTGGCGTGCTCTCTGCAGTCACCCCGGAACACATGAGCTGGCCCACGCCCTGCTCGGAATGGGTCGTGCGCGACCTGATTGAACACGTGATTGCAGGCAACGAGCGTGTAGTTCAGCGCGCTGGCATGGCGCTCGATGTGGGTTCGCGCCCCAGCGATCTGGGGGCGGCGCATCGCGCATCCTTCGCCGCCGCGCAGGCCATCTTTGCCGCGCCCGATGGCCTGACGCGCACCTTCGATCTCCCGATCGGCCAGGTTTCCGGCCTGGTCTTCGTTCGGATCCGTGCGCTGGACGCCTTCGCCCACGCCTGGGATCTCGCTCAATCCGTCGGCCAGCCCACCGATCTCGACCCTGAGCTGGCAACGCAGCTATTCGAATCGGCGCGCCAGATCCTTCGGCCCGACCTCCGCGGCCCCGGCAAACCCTTCGGCTTCGAGCAACCTTCGGCCGCCACTGCCCCGCCAGCGACGCAGCTAGCGTGCTTCCTGGGCCGCCAGCCGGCGCCGGCCTCTAGCCTGGGTTGAGCCCGCGGCCAGCCACCAAAGGCCACCTGCCGCCCGCCCTTGGGTCCCCTGGTCGCCCCTGGGGCGGAACCGCTTGCCGCGTGCCAACAGGCTGGGGCCTCCGTCAGCACCGGTACCGTCAACCCACGGGCGCAAACACGGTGTATGGTGAAAACGATTGAGGCGTTTCTCTGCCGGCTCTCAGGGCAGATTGATTGACCGCACGAACCCGCCCTCCGCGGCAGCCGGCGTAGCCAGCAACGCGCTGCAGCCGGTGGTGGACCGATGATTGGCGCCCAGCCCGCGGCTCAGGAGGCCTCGTCGCAGGGCTACGAGTGGGTCGCCCTATCCGTCACAACCGTTGGCGCGCTGCTCGCCTCGGTTCAGAGCTCGGCGCTGCTGATCGCCCTGCCGGACATCCTCACCGCCCTCCATGCACAGTTCCTGACAGTTATGTGGGTGCTCCTCAGCTACCTGCTGATCACCACCGCCCTCGTCCCTGTGGTCGGCCGGCTGGGGGACATGATCGGACGCAAAGTGCTGTATAACGCCGGCTTCGCCGTCTTCACCCTCGGCTCGCTTTTGGCGGGGCTGTCTCAACCAGCATTTCACGCGGGCGACATGGTGTTTGCTCGCGTCATCCAGGGCGTTGGCGCGGCGCTGCTGCTCACCAACAGCACCGCCATCGTCACGGATGCCTTCCGTCATGGCCGCATCGGCCTGGGCCTGGGCGTGAACCAGATCGCGGCAGCCGCCGGCTTCTTGCTCGGGCCCGTCGTGGGCGGTCTGCTGACCGCCATCTCCTGGCGTTGGGTGTTCCTGGCCAACGTGCCGCTGGGCGTCTTCGGGACCATCTGGGGCATTTGGCGGCTGCGCGAGCCGGTCACTACCAAAACGGCGCAAACGTTTGACTGGCTGGGCAGCTTCAGCTTCACCCTCGGCCTGGGCGGATTCCTGCTTGCACTGTCGATGATTGCCTTCCCACTGCTCGGTTGGCCAGTGATCTATGCGCTGTTCGCCGTGGGCGTGGTTGGCCTGAGCGTTTTCGGCTTCGGCGAGACGCGCATCCGCCAGCCAATGCTTGACCTGCGCCTCTTCCGCGGGCGCCAGTTTTCGTTCGCGGCGGGAACCAGCGCCCTTAACGGCTTGGCACGCGGCGCCGTGCTCTTTGTGCTCATCTTCTTCCTGCAGGGCCCCTACGGCAAGGACCCACTCACCGCCGGCCTCATGATGGCGCCCTTCGGCGCCGCGTTCATGCTGGTTGGCCCACTGTCCGGTTACCTATCCGACCGATTAGGCTCGCGCGGCCTGGCCACCGCCGGCCTGGCACTGTCCGGCATCGGGCTGCTCACGCTGTCGACGGTCACAGCCGACACGCCCTACCCGCTGCTCGCGCTGTTCATGGTCCTGATGGGTGCAGGTTCCGGCTTGTTCAACTCACCCAACACCAATGCGTTGATGTCCTCAGTGGAGCCGCGCCAACGCGGCTCCGCCGCCGGCGTCTACACCATGGTGAGCAACACCGGCCAGATGCTGAGCATCGCCATCGTCTTTCCGCTGGTGCTGAGCCGCATCCCGGAGGCCCTGATGTTCAAGGTGTTCCTGTACGGCGGCGGCATGTCGGGCACGCCAGCGGCGCTGGCCGCCTTCGAGTCCGGCGTGCGTGAGGCCTTCCTGCTGTCCTTCGGGGTCACGATCCTCGCGGTGATTGTCTCCGCCCTGCGGCCCGTGAGCCGACCCAGCAGGATGGCCCCCGTGGCTGCCCAAGGTCGCTGATCGACGCTAACCAGCATCGCTCATCGTCTATCGAGAAGCGCTGCCGTTCAACAGCAGGGCTTCATCATCCGGGGGCCTACCGCTTGGACAACTCACGGCCCTCACCCCAACCCTCGCCCATCCACTGGCGCTGGACAAGGCGAGGGAGAAAGCCTGGAGGTTTGCCATGGACACGTTTTCCGAATCCGAACGAGCAGCGGTGTACCGCGCCATCTTCAGCCGGCGCGACATACGACAGTTTCGGTCCGACCCCGTTTCCGATGAGCTCTTGTGGCGACTCTTGGAGGCGGCGCACCACGGGCCATCGGTCGGTTTCATGCAGCCCTGGAACTTCGTAGTGGTGCGCGACAGCCGGGTGAAGGCGGAGGTCAAAGCGCTGTTCGAGCGCGAACGCCAGGCAGCGGCCTGCTTCTACGACGAGCCAAAACGGTCGCAGTACCTGGCCTTGAAGCTCGAAGGAATCATGGAGGCTCCAGTAAACCTGTGCGTCACCTGCGACCCTACCCGAGCGGAGATTGTCCTGGGGCGCAATTCCCAGCCAGAGACAGACGTCTACAGCACCTGCTGCGCCATCGAGAACCTCTGGCTGGCCGCGCGAGCTGAGGGTGTCGGTGTGGGCTGGGTCAGCATCCTGAAGCTGCCGCAGCTCCGGCAAATTCTGAGCATCCCGCCGCACGTGGTTCCCGTCGCCTATCTCTGCATCGGCTATCCACAGGCCTTTCCAGATGAGCCCATGCTGCAATCCGAGAACTGGCGGCATCGGCTATCGGTGCAGGACCTGGTATTTCACGATGGCTGGGGGCGGTAGCGCTCCCAGCCGTGCAACGCCAAACCGTCACTGTCGCCATCCACGGCCGCCTGGAGACCGCACGAGCGACGGGCCGCGGCGGCGGACCTCAGAGTCCGAGGACGACAACCACGCCGCCGCAGATCAAGCCAACGAGGGCCGTCAAGCCGGCAACCGCCGCCAATACGCGCAGCGGAAAGGTGCGGCTGAGCATGGCCATCGATGGCAAACTCAAGGGCGCCAGCGTCAGCAACAGGACACCTGCCATGCCGGATCCCAGCCCGAATGACTGCAGGGTCTGAATAATCGGGATCTCGCCGCCAGTCGGGATGACGAACAGCGTAGCGGCCACCGCTACGCCAAGCATCACCAGCGGGTTGTTGCCGCTGTGCGCGATGGCGGCCGGAAACAGAGACGAACGCAGGGCACCCAGGAGCAGCACGATGACGACGTATTCCGGAATGAGGCCAATAATCAGCCGCCCTAGTGACTTGAACCAGCGGACCACGAGATTATCGCTGCCGGCCGGCAATGAGCCAACCAGTTGGGGCTGTGGCAGCACGAGATCCTTGCCGCCAAGGCGGCTGGCGAGCAGTGCCCCTCCCGCTACCAATACGAGCCCAAACCCGACCCGCAGCAGCGCCCACTGCCAACCCACGGCAAACAGCAGGAAGACGATCACGGCTGGGTTCAATGTGGGATTGCTCAGAGCGAACGCCATGGCGCTGCCAATCGCGGCGCCACTCTTCCGGAAGCCCACCACCACCGGAGCCACGCAGCAGGTGCACATCATGCCGGGCAAGGCTATGGCACCGGCTACGACCGATGACCGAGCACTCGGCTGGCCCAGTGCACGTGCAATCCAGTCTCGGGGGACCAGCGTCTCTATTGTCGCTGCCAGCAGCAGGCCCAGTACCAGCGCCGTCCAGATGGCGTTGAAGTAGTCGCGGGCATAGCCCAGGGCAGCACCCCAGGACAGCGCCGGAGGAGCGACGCTCTTGCCGCTGATGATCGACAGGCCGGGATAGCCGTGGGTGTCGAGGATCGTGACGGTCCGCTGGAAATAGGGGTTCCATTTGACGATGTAAAGCCCCACCACGGCGATAACCAGGAGCACACCAAAGCCACGAATGTACTCCAGTTTCCGCTTTGCGCTGTCTCCGCCGGGGACACTGATGGTTGCCAATGAATCGACCTCCCTGGTGTTTGCTACGGATTTCAAAAAGCAGGCAGTAACGAGCACCCGCGGATGAGGCGAGCTGCACTTTCGGCACAGTGGGCATCATCCGCCGAACCCAAGGTGAGCAGCTTGCATGGCCCGACGCGGCATCGCAGGTGAGCCGCCGGCGCGGCGCGCGACAGGGGTGGCTGCACATCGCGGGCGACTGAGGCGGGCCCACAGCCCCCGCGCCGCGCGGCAATGCGAAACAGTTCGAGCGAACAGCTCAGGGCAAGGCAGCGGTTGCGGCCGAGGGTCCCGCCGACTCGCGCGGGTTCGCCGCGATGTGAGGCGCCCGCTCGCTCAGGAGCGCGACCCCGAGGATCTAGAGGTGGCTCGGGCGGCGCCCCTCTCGTTTGGTCTGGCAGCTGACACGCAGCCGCAAGCGCGCCAGTCACCTGCGATGACCCAGGGGCCAGCCGCATTGTGGCGCGTGCGCTTGCATCACTTGCTGTAGTCTACAGCACCGTTGCTCGGGCGCCTCACCTCCCGCCTCGAACACGGCAGCACCCTTGGCGGCAGCCCGATCCCGAGTGTGGTCTAAGCTTGCAGCGTGAGTTTCCATGTTCTGCAGTTGTCTCCCGATGAGCTGCTTACGACTACTCGATCCGTGCGCAAGCGACTGGACCTGCAGCGACCGGTTCCAAGCGAGCTGCTGCGGGAATGCTTGGAGATCGCTGTTCAGGCGCCCACCGGCGGCAGTCTTCAGCAGTGGCAGTTCGTGGTCGTTACCGAAGCCGAGAAGAAGCGCGCCGTCGGAGAGATCTATAAGAAGGCGTGGTATGCGGGCAACGCGCGCCGCCGGCGCGACTATCCCGCCGAGGACGTGCGCGGGCAGCGGCTGTCGCAACTGGTGGATTCCGCCATGTACCTGGCCGACCACATGGGCGAGGTGCCAGCCATGGTGTTCGCCTGCATTGAGGGCCGCCTGCACGAGGCCGATGGCGCGCACCGCCTCGCGTCGCAATTCGCATCCATTCTGCCCGCGGTGTGGAGCTTTCAGCTGGCCGCCCGCGCCCGCCACCTTGGCACTGTTCTCACCACCGGCTTCCTCGAAGACGAAGCGGGCGTAGCCAGCGTGCTGGGCATTCCTTACGATCGCATCACCATCGCGGCCATGGTGCCGGTGGCTTACTACACTGGCGAAAGCTTCCGCTCGGGGCCCCGTGTTCCACTCGACAGCGTGGTCCACTGGGAAGGCTGGTAAGCGGCAAAGCTCCCGAGTCGATCCGTTTGGCTCGTTGCCTCGGGTACCATGAGGCCTGCGCCAGCGCTGCCGAGCGCTGAACTAACCTCCGGGAGGCGAGTTGATGGCCATCGCTGTTCGGGACCTCATCGAAGCTGATCCTGAGAGCGCCGGCCTATCGCCGGCTGGTCTCGCGAACCTCGCCGGCTGGTCACGCCAGCAGGTCGACCTCGGGCACATTCCAGGGGTTATCACCATGGTGGCGCGACACGGGAAAGTGGTGTACGCGGACGCCTACGGCAGTATGGACGTGGAAGCGGGCAAATCCATGGCTCCAGATGCCATCTTCCGCATCTACTCGATGACCAAGCCCATTGTCAGCGTGGGGCTGATGATGCTGTACGAGGAAGGCCGGTTCCAGCTGGACGATCCGGTGCTCACCTTCATTCCGGAGTGGCAGAACCTGAAGGTCTTCGTTGATGGAACAGCCGCTCAGCACCAGCTTCGCGAGCCCGTGCGACCGCCCACCGTCCGCGATCTGCTGATGCACACCGGCGGGCTCCCCGGCCTGTACAGCCTGCAAGGGTCCCTTGGCATGCCCATGTCCCCAGCGCAGGAGCTCCATTTCAGCGCGGGCATCCACACCTTTCCCGACACGTTCCCCGGCAATCACGACACGCTTCGCGACATGGCCTTGAAGATGGCGCAAGTACCGCTGGAGGCCGACCCCGGCGCAAACTGGATCTATGGCCTGTCCACCGATATGGTGGGCTACTTGTGTGAGGTGCTGAGCGGCCGGCCGCTGGACCGCTACCTGGATGAGCGCATTTTGCAACCGCTGGGCATGACCGATACGGCCTTCCAGGTAGCCCACGGCAATGTGGAACGCCTCACCGCCTGCTACCGAACCGGCTTGGCTGGGGAAACGGCGTACGTGCTCCAGGACTCGCCAGCCACGAGCCGCTTCACTCGGACGCCAACCTTGTTCTCCGGTGTCGCCGGGCTCACGTCGACCGCGGCCGACTACATGCGCTTCGCCAAAATGCTGGCCAATGGCGGCGAGCTGGATGGCGTGCGCATCCTCGGCCCGCGAACCCTGGGCCTGATGGGCAGCAACCACCTGCCCGCGGGCCAGGATCTCGCGGCCGTAACCCGCCCGGGGCCCATGCCTCCGCGGGTCGGGCAGGGCTTCGGTTTGGGCTTTGGCGTGCTGCTCGACCCCGCGCGAGCCGGGATCATCGGCACGCCGGGCGAAATATCCTGGGGCGGAGCCGCCTCAACCGCATTTTTCGTCTCTCCGCGAGACGAACTGGTTGGTCTACTGATGACCCAGCTCCTCGGCGGCGTGGGCTTTCAGTTCGCCACCTACCTACGGTCGACGCTCTATCCAGCACTGCTTGATTGATCAGCATCTTGATGGCCGTCGTCATCCGCTCGCAGCGGCAAGGCATCTTCACGCAGGCGTATGCAGGCGATACTGGCTGGCCCAGCTCCGGCCACCGTCCGTAGTTGTCAGGATCTCCGGCGGCCGAGCGCCGTCGCCATAGGTGGCCAGCCACCCTCGCGTGTCGCTGATAAAGGCGATGTGGCTCGTGCTCGGGGGTAGCGCGTCGACCGCCAAGCTGTGCCAGGTGCGGCCGCCATCCGTGGTGGCGCCAACGGCGACGGCGGGCGGCGTCGTGGGCGATGGCGGATAACAGGCGCCGCAGTAACCTGAGAGGAATGCCGCCTGCGCGCTGACCACGGAAAGCGATCCCGCGTAAGCGCCGGGCGCGGCGCCCACGCCGGCGCTGATCTCGTGGCCGGTAACGGCCTGCCAGCTCTGGCCACCATCCGGTCCGCGGAACAGCACATACGGCTCGTTCCCGGCTCCTGGCTCACCGTAGAACAGATCCCACAGCGTGCCTGGCTGTGCGCAGCCGAGCCTCTGCGCGGTGCCTGGGAAGTGGGCGATGGCACCAGGCAAGGGTCGCTGCTGCCAGCTCCGGCCACCATCAGTAGTGGCTATGAGCGCTGTGGCGGGCGGGTTCGCCTGGGTGGGGAGCGATCCGAGGCTGACAACCCAGCCAGTGTCCACACTCGTGAAGCACAGCCCGCCGGCCGAGATGGGGGTGGGGATAGCCCGCCAGGACGCTCCGGCATCGACCGTCTGGTACAGCGTGCCGCCACCCACGCCGAAGCCGACGCTGGGGCTGACAAAGTGCAGCTGATTCAGGGGCTGAGGAGGCTCCGCTACTGGCTGCCAGTGTGCGCCGCCATCCGCCGTGTGGAGCAGGACAGACTGGCCCAGTGCGCCGAGGGCGAAGCCGTCGGCCGGGTTGAGCAGATCGAGCTGCTCTATCGTGCTGGGGCCGCCCCATTGGCGGTTCCAGGTGGCGCCGCCATCGGATGTGGCGATGATGACGCCGCCGCCGGCCGCCCAGCCGTGCTGCGCATCTACGAAAAGGATGGCGTTGAGGCTCGGGTGAGGCGCCGGCGTGTTGCCATTGTCGCCTGCCAGTGGCAGGTTGTCTGGGTTTGGCTCCCAAGGGAAGCGCTCGCCGTTGGACCGCGTTTCAACGCCATAAGGACCGTTGACCCAGGTCTCGCTGCCGTTAGTAAAGGCCGTATGGTTGTCTGCTTTGCGCCACACCAGCAGGCCGTTCGCTGTGTCCTGCAAAGTGTCGCCATTGACGGCGTTGAAATGCTCGTTGTCCGCACACGGGCCCACGATGCCGGGAAGCTGCGCGTGCAGAGAGGCAAAGCCCAACACGTACTGGCAAGCAGCCGCTCGCGCAGTGCGAGCCGGCGGGAGCAGCAGGCCCAAGACAAGGACCGCCGCCACGGCAGCGACCACCTGACAACGAGTCACAGCGCCCCGGTGAGCGCTCACCGCAAAGCGCCTAGCCACCTGCCGCCACGCACCTTGCAGAAGCTCATCAGCGGCGGCGCGCTGACCGCTGTGGCCTGACTGCTGCCTGGGCAGCGCCGCCGCGCGAACATACCTGACGCGAACATACCCGAACTGTACGCAAGCGCGCGGCCAGGAAAGATGACGGTCTCAACTGCCCCAGGCGCTTCGACAGCTGGCAGATCAGCCACGGTGCTTGAGGGCCGGCCTGATTCGATCTTGAGGGCCAGCCTGATTGAAGCAGCATCCTCGGGCGTGCCGCGGCTCTCACTGGACTCGCCAGGCTGATACCATCGGAGTCCAGGGCA
>DATKQD010000020.1:0-3192 GCA_035532895.1 Chloroflexota bacterium | reverse complement strand
CCTGGGGCGGCTGCTGCTGGCCCGGAACGGGGTCGCGCTGGCTCTGCTGGCCGTGCTGTCTTTGCGGCACAGTGACGTCACCCCCAGCGTGATGCCCCCGTATCGCTCGCTTGGCGCTGCCGCGGCAGCCCATTTCAGAGTGATGCCCGCTCGGACCGCGGGGCGGGAGGTGGCTGCGATTGGATTCGCCCTAGCCCAACTGCTGCTGTTCGCACTGACCAGCCACGCCATGGCCGTTCCGAATGCCACCGATGTGGCCCTCTTTGTCGACTGGCTGCACCTTTCCCTGGCCGGCTTCTGGGTGGGCGGGCTCATCGCCTTGGCACTGGCGGTCGTGCCCGTGGCCGGCAGCTGGCTGCGCCTGAGGGCAAAGCCAGGGCCCGCGGACCTTGAGCGCAACGGCTTCTTTGGGCCGGTTATCAGCCAGTTCTCGCGGCTCGCGCTGGTGGCCGCCCTTGGGTTGGCAATAACCGGTGTCTACCAAGCCATCCTCCACGTCGGGACCATCAACCAGATCGCCAGCACCGATTACGGCCGGGCACTGGCCGTCAAGACGGCGATCTTCGCCGGCGCGCTGGCGCTGGCCGGCTACCACCGCTTGGTGCTGGTGCCCGCCAGCCAGGATCCCACCAACGCGGTGGCCACGCGGGCACGGCGCTTCTTCGCGCGCAGCCTGCCAGCCGAGGCCTTCCTCGGGGTAGCCGTCCTGGCGGCCGTCGGCGTGCTCACCAGCCTGGCGCCAGCCAACAGCCAGGTCGGCAACGCGGCCATGACCAAGGACGTGGGCAACGTGCAGGTCGCGTTCCAGGTGCTGCCAATGCAAATCGGCTCCAACGCATTCCAGGTAACACTGCGCTCAAACGGCCAGCCGGTAGCAAATGCTGACAAGGTGGAGATGGTGTTCAACATGCTCGACATGCAGATGGGTCAGACCGTGGTGGACCTAAGGAACAGCGGCCACGGCACCTACAGTGCGCAGTCCGATGCGCTGAGCATGGGCGGCCACTGGCGTGTAGACATGCTGTTACGACTTCCGGGCCAGTTCGACAAGCGGACCAGTTTCGACCTGACCGTGAAAGCGTAGGCGGCGGTGTCGCTCGGTGAATGGCTTCGGTTCGCGCAGCTCAGCCTGCTGGCCGGCTGGTTGGCCAGCCTGTCGCTCGGTCTTGCCTCCCGGCCCGCCATTCAGCCAGCCGCCGCGGGCCAGCGTCAACGGCGTTCGACCGCGATGCTTTTGGCAGCGGTGGCCACGCTGACGGCGGCGCAACTGGGGGTTGCCCTGTCGGCTGCGTCGGGCCCATTGACACCAATCGGAGCGGTGCTCGCAGCCATCGTCATGTCGCCTTACGGCGTGCTGTCGCTCGTGCTGCTGCTGACGACTGTTATTGCAGCCGCTCTATCCTGGCGCCAGAGCCTGACACCCGCCCACGCCAGTCTGGGCGGCCTGGTGATCCTACTCGTCTGTGGGGCGGTGGCACTAACCAGTGGGCCAGCGGTCGAGGCCGCGGCCACCGCCGGCGAGATCGTGATGTCGCCAACGCTGACGGTGCCGCGCAGCCTGATCACGCTTAAAGACCCCTATGCCGGCGATCCAGCCTCGGCGGCCCGCGGCAAGATCGTTTATCAGCAGAACTGCCAGGTCTGCCACGGCATCGCGGGCGACGGGAGGGGCCCGGCCGGCGCTAACCTGCGCATCCCTCCGGCCTCCTTCCATAACCCGCAGCACTTCCAGTCGCCCGCTATGGACGGCCCGCACTTCTGGGTGATCCAGCACGGCGATGGACAGCTAAGTGGCATGCCAGCGTGGCAGGGCAAGTTGACTGACCAGCAGATCTGGGACGTGCTGAACTACGTCAAGGTGCTGTCCGGCCTGGGCAGCACTGCCAGCACTAGATCTCCTTCGCCATAAGGGTGGACTCCAGTAAAGGAGAAGGAATAGATGACTGTCGAAGGTTTGGTGCCGCTGCTGCCGGTAACCAGGCTCGCGGCCCGCGGCCGAGGTAACGTCACCGTGTTCACCAGCCCTAACCCGATTCACACTCGGCATCGTCGACGTAAGCCTGATACCGCGGCGCCAGCAGCCAGGATCGGGTGGAGCGCCCCTTGGGATCGAGGCGAAGCCTCAGCCGCGGAGGCCTGGGCGTGAGGCAGGACGAGCAAGAGGGATGCTCTCGGAGCAGCGGCGTGCCGGCGCTGCCCAACGCAACTTCCCTTCGATCGGCGCGCCGATCAGCGCGCTTTGCCGTTGCCGCGGCGCTGATCGCCGGCAGCATACTCACCGCGTGTGGCGGCGGGAACACGGGTGTCCCTGGCTATTCCACCGCTCTGCCGAGTACGGTGGGTAAGCCGGCCAAGGGGACCGGCACGATGGTGATTGTGAACGGCGACAACCTGTGGACGGTCCGGGCAGACGGCTCGCACCCAGCCCAGCTGACGCACGAAACCAACGGCAACTTCGCCAACAACCCGGTCTTCTCGCCCGATGGCCGCCTCATCGCTTACGCCTACCATGTCGCCCCCCAGGGCAATAGTTGGGGCGGCAGCGAAATTCATGTCATGCACGTCGACGGGACCGACGACCGCGTTTTGGTCCCAGCCAAAGCGAAAGGCGAACGCGCCGAGAACCCGGCCTGGGCGCCGGACGGCAAGTCTATTTACTTCGGGCACGACATCCCCATCATCGATCAGTCCAACCGTTATACCGGCGATACCACGACCATCGACCGGGTAGACCTGGCAACGAGCGAGCAGCAAGGCGTCCTCAAGGACGCGATCTTCCCCGCCATCTCCCGGTCGGGGACGTTCGCCTGGGTGGATTACAACATGGCTGACGCATCCTTCAAGCTGGTGGTCGGCCGGCCGGACGGCTCCGCTGGCCGCGTGCTGCTGACCCAGCAAGACTTCCAGGCGGTCTACAGCCCAGAGGTATCACCCCATGGCAACAGCATCATCTTCTCCGGCTCTGGACGGACCGGCAGCAAAGTCCCGTCCGCGGCCAACCCGTTGGCCGTCATCCTAAATCCGCTGGTCCCCGGCGTAGCCCAGGCGCATGGTCTGCCGTGGGATCCCTGGATCATCAACGCGGATGGCAGTGGCCTCAGGAAGCTGGTAAGCATGGGCAGCGACGAGCAGGCGCTCGTCTGGAGCCCGGACGGCAAGGAGGTCGCCCTGGCTAACCTCAGCGCCACCTAT
>DATKQD010000019.1:0-3609 GCA_035532895.1 Chloroflexota bacterium | reverse complement strand
GACAACGTCGCCTCCGGGCGCGTCATGACTAAAGTTGGCCTGCGGTTCGAAGGCCGTCTCCGGGATCATCTGCTCGCGCGGGGGGCGTGGCGGGACTCGCTGCTCTACGCCATCACGAAGCCGGATTGGCGAGCGAGCCCCCGCGGGAATCAATGAGCCGGCAACCCCAAGGCTGTCTTGAGCCGCCGTCAAACGCGGCGCGGGAGGGATCGGATCAGATGGCGATGCAATCGCGGGCGCCCTGGTTTTCGCAGCCTCTTCCGAGCGAGGGCCTTCCGCGAGACGCGGCTGGCGAGAGGACCGGGGTTGGGGTAAGACCCCGCTACCCGCTCCACTGCGTTCCACCGCCTAAGCCGGTCCGCCAACCATTGGTGAGGCTCCATGGGTGCTTAGCCACCCTCGCGGGCAGCCGGCGCGGTGTGCGATTCTTGTCCACACTCATCATTCTCGATTCGGACAAAGCGAGGGAGCGTATGGGAGCGCAGTTGCGCATCTACACCATCAACCGTGGCGAGATGGACGCATTTCTGGAGCACTTCAAAAAAGAAGTGCTGCCCACGCATGAGAAAGTCGGCTATCCAGTCGTCGCCACCTACGTGAATAGACCTCAGAACGAGTTCGTGTGGATGCGCACCCATGAAGACGCGCCTGACCGCGATGCCAAGCAGAAAGCATTCATCGATGCCTGCAACGCCGCCGGCATCAAGCTGGGGCTGAACGTCGCCAAGATGGAAGTTCGGGAGCTCGAATCGGCCTGGTAAGAAGCGGTCGCCGTCGCCTCATCCCTCCTCGTCGGGCGAGGACCACAAGACGAGAGGAACGCACCCTTCGCCGAGGAGCCATGGACTCGGCTGTCGACATCGTCCCGAGTCGCGAATCAAAGAACAGCGCCGCTGGCTTGAGCCAGCGGCAACGCCTGCCGGCTGACCGCTAAGCCGGCGCGGCCGATCCGCTGCGGGCCGGCTTGCTGTGAAGCGCCTTTTGGCCACGGTACCGCTGGGCCATAAGGCTGTTGGCGGTGGCGATGCGCGGCAGTGCCTCGGCCAGCCGTTCCAGGGCCGCGCCGGGCAGCACGGCCAACAGGTGCTGCTGTGCCACTTCCGTGAACGTCCGCATGCCCTGGCAACCGAGAGACAGCGCCGAGGTGCCATGCGCCATGGCATAGGGGATGGCCGCGCAGGAGGGCCGGCCAAAGGTGGGGATGCCTGACCGATCGGACCAGGCGGCCGTACCCGCCGCCTCCTCCAGAATCATGGCCTGCGCAGGCGTCACCCAAATCAGCACCACGTCCACATCGCCCTGCGCTTCAGCCAGCGGCCCATAAACGATGCCGCGCTTCTCTCCCGGCACGGTGGGGATGTGCGGCACCTCGGTTCCATCCAGGTAGCGCGCCTCGCCCATCTCGCCCACCAGCTGCATCAGCTCCTCGCCCTTGGCCGGTGGCATGGGCAGGCCCATGGTGTGCGTGCCCACCAAGCAGTTGAAGTGGGCGGCGGCGGGCGCGTAGAAGGTTCCTTGCTCTGCGCGCCGCCAAAACGTGCAGGCGGAGGGTACCTCGCCCTCCACAGCAGCCACGCCGTCGGGCGCCTGCTGCACGAAACGCAAAGCCACCGGAGCCGTGTCGAGCTGCAGCGTGTCAACTAGAAGGTCGGCCATCTGCTGAAAAGCAATCATTCACGCACTCTACCATTCGCCACTCGCTACCGCCTCCATCGCAGCCAGCGCAGCTGCTGGGCGCGGCGGCAGGCAGCATCCTGTTACCATCATTCGCCGTGAGTACCCCTATGTGGCACGCCCTCCCGAACGTTCGCTCGACTGATTCCGTAACTGCTCTGGCGGCGGCGAACGGCGCGCTGCTGGCTGGCAACACCGGCGGCCTGTTCCGCAAGATGGCGAGGGCTGCTCGATGGGAGCGCCTGAGCCTTACCGCTACAGAAGTGCAGGCCGTGGCCTTTGGCACCACCCCGCAGCACATCGCCGTTGGGTCCGGCGGGATCGTCGACGTCACCACGGACGACGGCAAGAGCTGGGAGCGCGGCGAGACCGATCCCACGGCCCGCGTCACGTGCATCTCGCTCGACGGCGCCGAGGGTCTGGCGGGGACCGAGGCGAACGGCGTGTTCGTGTCTTATACCGGTGGCAAGAGCTGGCGCGCCGCCGGGCTGGAGAAGCAGATGATCCTGGCCGTGTGCGGCAGGGATCTGGCCGGCACCGATCAGGGCTTATGGCGGCGCGGCGGTGACGAGGATGCGCTGGGTCAGCAGGACTGGCGCAAGCTGGCGGTAGAGGGTGTCGTCACCGCCATCGCCCGCTCCGGCGGCACCATCGTGGTAGGCCTGGAGGATGGTGGCCTGGTCCGCTCCACGGATGATGGCCGAACCTGGCAGGCGTGCACGGCGGGCGTAGAGGGCATCAACGCGCTGGCGTGCTCCGGACAGCGCTTTGTGGCCGTCACGTCAGCTGGCCAGGTGGTCGCGTCGGAGGATGGCGGCGCGCAGTGGCACGACCTGCCGGCCCTGGAAGCCGCGCCCATCGCACTGGCGATCGACGGCGCGCAGGTCTACGTGGGCTGCTACCGCGCGGGCCTCTTCTCCCTCGAAGGCAATCACTGGCAGGCGGACAATGCCGGGCTGGAAACGACGAATGCCATTGATGTGCTGACTGGTCCCCAGGGCCTCCTGCTGCTCGCCAGCGATGGCCTGTATCACCTCGCCAACGGTGCCTGGGCGACGCTCAACACTGGCGTACCGGGAACAGCGCGCGCCGCTGCCGTGCGCGATGGCAAGCTGCTGCTGGCTACGGACGAGGGCCTGTTCGAGGGCGAAGCGAAGCTGGCGAGTTTTCGTGATGTGACCGCCATTCGGGTGGCGCCCAATGGCGATTTGGCCGTGCTCACCGAAGAGGCGCTGCAGGTGCACCGTAGCGGCGCTTGGCTGGCCGTTCCCCTGCGCCAGACCGAGAAGGTGGTGGGCCTGGCCTTCGCGCCAGCCTATCCTGAGGACGACAGCTTGCTGCTGGCCACTATGCGCATGCTCACCCACGCCTCGGTCGTGCGCTTTGATGCCGGAACGCAGAGCGTGGAGCGTTTGTTCGATTACGATGCTCGGGCGCGCTGGTTCACCTTTGCCCTGCCGGGCACCTACAGGGTGAACATCGAACGCCCCGCTGGCTTTTACGCCGGAGCCGGCAACCAGATCTTTCGGCCCGTGTGGCCCGGCCAAAACTGGCAGCGCGACGTCATCCACGATCAGAATGCCACCGTGCTCTCCGTGGCCCTCGCCCCCAGCTATCCGGAGGAGCGAATCGTGGCCGTGGGTACCACCACCGGAGTGGTGTATTCAGAGAACGACGGCCTGCTGTGGCTGACTGCCAACGAGGGGTTGGACGACCCGCGGATCATGAAGGTGCTGTTCGGTCCGGATCGTCAGCTGTTCGCCCTCAGCCCCACGCGCCTGTACCAGGCCACGATTTAGGCAGGCCCAACAGCAGCGACGTCCCTGCGGGCCGGCAACGGCCGCCTCTGGGGCAGCGCCGTCAGCTCAAGCTGTCGATGCCCAGGGCGCGCATGTGCTCCTGGCGCACCTCCTCCGGCGCGGCGCTCACGAACGT
>DATKQD010000018.1:0-10902 GCA_035532895.1 Chloroflexota bacterium | reverse complement strand
GAGCCCGGCCCGGGCTAACCGTTGGACGAGCACCCCACCTGCCGAGCCCACGCCCACCACGGCCACGTCTACCTCCTCGCCGCCGTAGTGCCGCATCGGGAAATCCAGACGTTGAATCGGCCCGAGTGTGTGCTCACCCGGTGGAGGGCCGCTGAAGGCGCCGAAGAGCGGTGCGTTCATCAGTGTGTACCCGCCTGACCCGGCATGTAGCTGATCTCCCTGCGCCCAACGCCTTCGTCTCTGTCCGACAGGCAGGAGGGTGGCGGCGCCCAGGCGTACCGCTTCTCCTCGCTCTCCCAGGGCTCCGGCTCGCCGTTCTGCAGCCGGTAATAGCCGCGCGGATATGATGGCCCACCGAAGCCGATCTCATCCCAGGCGTAGGGGTGCGCGTAATAGGCTTCGCAGCAGTCCGACAGGATCTGTACCCAGAAATGTGTCACCGGCAAGCGCTTCCAAATCAGCTCGCCAGCTGGCGGGCGCCCATCATGCAGCGCCAACAGCACCCGGTCCTGATCAGCCGGCCCCAAATCGACGAACGACCTGCCACAGAGATGCGCGGCGATGGCCTCTATGCCCTCCAGCCCGAGACGAAAGGCCTCCTGCTCCGGCGGCATATCTTCGTAGCGGTAACCGGGAATGACGTTCTCGTACAGCTTCTTGTCAATCTGGGGCACGATCGGGATGCGGTAGGCCTCCTGACGATCGTCCTGCGGCAGGAGGCGATTGACGATGGCTTCCATCAGGCTGGCTTCCTCCGGGGAAAAGAAGCGGATCGGTGGCACCTGCTCCACCCGGTTCAGCACCAAGGTCCGAGTGGCTTCGTCCCAGAATCGCTGCTGGTCCAGCGTGTGAAAGCCAGGATAGTAGCCGGGTTGCGCGCTGGGCGCCAGCGGCTGGCCGGTTGTCGGCTCGATCGGCCGCGACTGCGCTTCTTCCAACTGCTGGCTGTTCACCTCGGGCAGTTGGATGGCGGCGCCGCTGGAGGGCCCGTTGATGAGGCGATCCACGAACGAGGTGATCAGGCTCATTACGCTCTCCTCAGCAGGCTGGCCAGCAAGCCCAGGAAGCCCGAGGATGCGAACAGCAGCGGCGCAAACACGGGCGGGCCGTAGATGATGTTGTAGACCGGCGCGCGGAAGCCGCCCGGCCGGCGCCCCACACCACGTACATGGAAGAAGGTGCCCACGGCGCCATCGATCAAGGCGATCAGCGACGCCGCCGGCAACAACGTGCGGGCGATGGTCCGGCTGAAGGCGGCGCCCACACCGCCGGCCATGAGGATTGGCGTGAGCACGATGGGGCTCCACTGCAGGCCGGCGTACTTGAAGTTGTTCTTATAGTGCGAGTACAGAGCCTCAATGCCGCTGAACAGGGCCGACACCGCGGTAGCCAACGCCAGACCCTGCTGGAAGCGCCCCTCGCGCACCTCTTGCCTGATCGTGAGGCCCTCGGCCAAAATCGCCCGCGGCAGGAGGTGCCTGAGGGCGGACCTAGGCTGCAGGATGTTTGGCCGCGGATCGTGGGTTGGGTCGTCCTCGCGGCGCAGCAACGATGCAACTACGCCCAGGCAGCCGCTGGTGGCGAACAGCAGCGGCGCGAAAATGGGGGGCCCCATGATGATGTTGGCAACAGGATTGCGCCAGCCGCCCGGCTTCCGTTTTATGCCGCGCACGTGGAAGCCAAAACCAACGATGCCGTCCACAATGGTGATGGCCGAACTGATGGGGAGCAGCCTTCGGGCCGCGCGCCGGCTGAACATGGCCCAGAGGCCAGCCACCATCAGCAGGGGACTCAGAATGATGGGCGAATACATGACCCGCTGGCTATAGCTGCCCCGATAGTGCTCGTACAGGACTTCGGCTCCGCTCAGCAGGCTCGACATGGCCGTGATGAACGACAGGCTGCGCTGAAAGCGGCCCTCGCGCACATGGAGGTCAATCGCCCCCACGTCTTTCGAGAGAACCCGCAAGGGATTGGCCGTCACATGACTCTCCATTGTTCGGCGTCTGCGCGTTTGAGGTCTATGCCCAGACCAGGGCGCCCGGGATCCGGGCGCAAGCAACCATCCACAGGTCGCGGTGCCCCATCGAACATGAGCGAATCGATGCGGCTGTGGTCCCAGAAGTACTCGAGATGCGAAATTTGCGGCACCACACAGCCGACCTGGGCGTGAATCGTGGGAGCGCAGTGGGCGGAGAAGGGAACGCCAAAGCCGGAGGCGATCTGCGCCGCCTGCAGCCAGCCGCTGATCCCCAGGCAGCGCGTAACGTCGGCCTGGATGATATCCACCGCCCCGGCCGCCAGCATGTCGCGGATGTACCAGGGATCGTAGGCGTATTCACCCGCGGCGATATCCATGGGCGCTGCGCGGCGCAACAACGCCAGCTGGTCCAGCCGATCAGATGACACCGGCTCCTCGAAGTAGGTCACGCCGTCGGCTGCTACCTGGCTGGCCACGTACAGCGCCTGCTTGGCGGTATACCCACCGTTCGCATCGACGAACAGCTCTGATCCTGGGCCGATGGCCCTGCGCACGGCCTTGATCCGGGCGATGTCCTCCTCGGCCCGGGCGCCCCAGTCCTTGGCGATCTTCATCTTCACGCGCGTGATGCCCTGTGCCACCCAGCCACCCAGCTGC
Source organism: Chloroflexota bacterium (assembly GCA_035532895.1). GTDB lineage: Bacteria > Chloroflexota > JAJPGV01 > JAJPGV01 > JAJPGV01 > DATKQD01. Next base: position 8,264 of record DATKQD010000018.1, on the reverse strand, counting down.
TCGATGAGCTCACGCTCGCTGTAGGTGGTGAATCCGCCGCTGCCGTAAATGGGCACCTGCTCTCGCACCGGCCCAAGCAGCTTGAACAGCGGCAGGCCAGCCGCGCGTGCCTTCAGGTCCCACAGGGCGATGTCCACCGCGGAGATGGCCGTGGAAGCAATGCCAGGCCGCCCGATGTTGCGTACGGCATCGACCATCGCCTGCCAGCTGGAGCGAACATCCTCCACCGGCTGCCCGGTGAGAACGTGGGACAGTTCTTCCTCAATCAGTACGCCGGCCGCCTTGGATGCGTAGCTCAAGCCCAGGCCCCGCTGGCCGGAGCTGGCCACCGCTTCCACCACGACGACCGTGGTGCTGTCCCAGGCGATGGTCCCGTCGGCTTCCGGCTGGCTGGTGGGGATGGTGTAGGCGGACGTTTCCAGCCGTTCGACCTTCATTGGAAGCGACGCACTGCCTCAAGCGGGAAGCGACGCACCGCCTCAAGCGTTTGGGCCGGCGCGGTCTGAACGCGGTTCACTCAGCTGTTCGCAGCAAGTAGGAGGCCAGGCGTGGCGGCTGGGGCTTTGCCAGGGAGGTGACAGTGGGCTTCACCACAGAAAGGGGCAACCCAGGCAGGGCTGCCCCTTTCCAACGCGGCGGAGTCGCGAGTCTTAGGCGCCTATTTTTTCGCCTTCTGAATGGCGGCGTTGTATTCCTTCTTCTGCTGGTTGCCGGTCTTGTTCTGCCAGTCGCTGAGCAGTGAGCCGTAGGTGCTGATGGACTTGTGGCCCAGGATGATCTGCGTGATGCCGTCGAAAAAGGACAGAAGGGCCGGCACGCCCGTGCCGCTGTAGGCGGACGGCGCGTAGTACCCCAGCGAGGCATCGGCCACAGTGATCTTGGGATCGACCAGCGCTTTCTCGATGGGGAACAGGTGGCCGGCGTAGTTTGGTATGCCGGGGTAGTACTCCACATAGGGATGCGCGGAGATGTACTGCCACGGCACATACTGTGAGCGGTTCTTGCCGCTGGCCGTCAACTGCGGGTCGCCATTGCTGTCCACGGTGTAATCCGCCGGCGTGAGCCCGTAAGAGAGCAGCATGTCCTCCTGGCTGCCGAAGGGCGGCGCGAGCCAGTCCACGATGCGCAGCAGCTCTCTCACCCGATCCGGGCTGGCCTTCTTCATGACATTGGTCGAGATGTAGCCACCGGTGATGTAGCCCTGCAGCTTGGTCTTGGCATCAGCGGCGAAGGGCATGATGATGTCGAAATGGCTGGGTGGGTTGGCCTGGGTCAGGCCGCGCAGCCAGAAGTCGTTCCAGGAGTTGCCGAAGCCCTCGACCGACATGGCGAACTTCTTGGCCACGAAGTTGGTGCGCGAATCCTTGGTGGAGGGGTCGTCCGGCCACATCACACCCGATTTCCACAAGTCGGCTGCATAGGCCACGGCCGCCTTGTACTCGGGCGTCTCGATGTCTTTCACGAACTGGCCGCTGGCGTCGAGGCCCCAGTTGTTGGGGGCGCCGAACATCATGGCAAAGCCGGGCATGCCGAAGCTGAAGGGGAACGTGCCCACATTGCCGATGGCCCACTGGCCACCCTTGGGATCGTTCAGCTGGAGCATGATCTTCTTCAGGTCAGCGGCGTCCTTGGGCACTACGTTCTTGCCGATCTTGGCGTCCCAGATGTCGGTGTTCTTGAAGAAGTAGCTCAGCCCCGGCAGATAGCGGTGGATGGGCCATTGGAACAGCTGGCCATCGATTGCGCAGTCGGAGTTGTTCCAAGCGTACGTGGGGATGGCTGCCAGGTTGGGATAGTTCTTGATGTTATCGCCGGACAGGTACGGCGTGAGGTCCTGGCATTTGGCTTTGAAGAAGTCCGGCAGATTAGCCGCCGCCCCAATGCCGAAGAAGATGTGCATCAGATCCGGAAGATCATTGCCGGCCATCAGCGTGCCCAGCTTCAGCCGGTAGTCCGCGCCGGCAACCATGTTCATCTGGAAGTCAGAGTTCATGGCCTTGTTGACCGCGTGCCAGGTTGGATTGCTCACATAGGGTGTGGGTGGCGGGTAGTAGTTGGCTACAAAGGCCGTCACCGTGCTGCCGGTGCCGGGTGGTGGCCCCTGCCACGACTTCTGCGGGTTCTTGGGATAATGGTTGTAGCCCAGCGTCACCCGTGGGTCGTGGGCATTGTAGTCCGGCTGAGCCAGCAGCTTGGGCGCAAAGTACGTGGGCAGCGCCTTGGCGTTGACGGGGTTGATGCCGGCGACAACCGTGCCGCCGGTCGAGGCCGCCGCGCTGGGCGCGGCACTTGCCGCCGCGGACGATGCCTGTGCAGCTACGCTGGCACTGGCTTTGACCGCCGCGCTGCTCGCAGGCGCCGCGCTGCTCGCGGGCGCTGCCGTCCCGCCGCAGGCATCAAGCAGCAGCGGCAGGCCAACGGCCCCCACAATCGCCCCTCCCGCCGCGGTGCGTATGAAACTGCGCCGTGTGACACCGTGCTCCGATGATGGACCGCCCTGATCCGTGCCAGCCATGGCTCTCTCCTTGCCCTTTATCGGTTCGCCGTGATCGCCGCCATGTTGCGCGCCGCGAGCGTTGCTCGGGTGTGATGAGCTATGAGGTTCGAAAGGTGCGTCGCGGTGCGAGTTGTCGCCAGTCAAGCATCGTACGCGGCAAATGTCAAACAGGCAGCACCTGTCATAGGAAAAGCTGGCCGAACAATTGGATTCTTTGGCTGGGAGTCAGGCGCTGGTGAATCAGGTGGGCATGAGCACGGTGACCTTGATGGCCCGCGTGCTCTTATCGGCGGCACCGGCGAAGGCGGCCTTAAGATCCGCCAGCGGGAACTGGTGCGTCTGCAGCCGCGACAGCTCCTGCCGGTAGCGGGGCAGCAGGTCCACGGCAGCCCGGAATTCGTGCCCGTGCTCACTGGTGCCGTACACCTTGGAGCCACGTAGGGTGAGCTCCTTCATGATCAGCGTGCGGGCGTCGATCTCCGAAGGGCCCGAGAAGAGCCCCAATACCACCACCCGGCCGCCCGCGCGACAGGCCTGCATGGCCTGGCCGACCGTCGGCGCGGTGCCGCCGACACTCTCGAATACGACATCCGGCTGAAAGTCCTGCGCGAAGGCCAGCATGTGGGCCTCCGCCACTGACTCCACGCCCAGCTGCCGCGCCACCTGCTCCTGATGCGCGTGGCGGGTGGAGATGGCCACGCGCGCCGAGGCATCGCGCGCCAGCATCCCAGCCAGCAGGCCAATGGAGCCGCCACCGATGATCAGAACGCGGCTATCCAGCTTGAGCTCCGCGCGGTGCACGGCACGCACGCACACGGCCAGCGGCTCCGCCATGGAGGCCAGCAATGGCGTCAGCCCGACCGGGATGGGGTGCACTTCGGAGGCTGGAGCATCCACAAACTCCGCCAGCCCGCCGTTCACCTGCGCGCCAAGCAGCTTGCCCTGGCGGCAGTGCTGGCGCTGCCCGGCCAGGCAGAAGTCACAGCTGCCGCAGGCGAGCCATGGCTCCACGGCATACAGTGCATCGGCCAGGCCCGCCGGTCCGGCCAGAACGGTGCCCACCAGCTCGTGGCCCGGCACGCTGCGCCCGGCCGCGCCATGGCGGTAGGTGTGCAGGTCCGACCCGCAGATGCCGCAGGCGGCGACGCTCAGCCGCACCCAGCCATTACTCAGCGGGGGCGGCTCAACATCCCGCAGCACAATGCCTTGCTCAGTCCACTGGCTTTGCAGCACGGCAGCCCTCCTTCAGCGCACTCCCGCCCAACGCTACGCCACGTTTTCCAGCGAGAGCACGCTGCGCGCCACCTCGCCACGCGCGAGCACGGCGAAGGCCTCGTTCACCTGGGCCAGCTCGAAGCGACGCGTGATCAGCTCGTCCAGCTTCAGCCGGCCATTCTGGTACAGCTTCAGCAGTCGCGGGAAGTCCACGTGCGGGCGGGCGCTGCCGTAGAACGATCCCATCACCCTCTTCTCCTGAATCAGTGCGCGTGCATCAATGGTGACTGGCGTATTGAGCGGCGCGTGGCCCACCCAGGTGGTGATGCCGCGCCTCCGGGTGCACAGGATGCTCTGCACGAAAGGCGCCTCCACCAGGCCAATCGCTTCGAAGGCGTAGTGCACGCCCACGCCTCCGGTGAGCTCCATAATGGCCGCCACAGGGTCGACGTTTTTGGCGTTGACCGTGTGGGTGGCGCCGAAGGAGCGCCCCATCTCCAGCTTGTTGTCCAGCTGATCCACGGCGATGATCATGTCCGCGCCGGCGATGACCGCGCCCTGGATGCAGTTGAGGCCCACGCCGCCGCAGCCGAACACGGCCACGGTGGCGCCCGGCTCCACGCGGGCCGTATTGATGACTGCCCCAACACCGGTCATCACGCCGCAGCCCAGCAGCGCCGCCTGCGCGAAGGGAATGTCGCTGTCAATGCGCACGGCAGCCACCTGGGGCACCAGTGCGTAGCCGGCAAACGTACCCAAACCCGCCGCCTGGCCCAGCGTTTGGTCCCGACCGTGCAACTTGGGCTTGCTGGGCGTGACCGGAGGGTGCTCGCAAATGGCCGGGTAGCCCTTCTGGCACATTTCACACACCCCGCAGCTGGTGCGCCAGCTCAGGATCACGTGGTCGCCCGGCTTCAAGCCAGCGACGTCTCCGCCCGCCGCTTCCACAATGCCGGCGCCCTCGTGGCCCAGGATCACAGGAAAAAGGCCACTGCCCCACTCGCCTTTCAGGATGTGCCAGTCCGAGTGGCACACGCCGCTGGCCATGAGTTTCACCAGCACTTCTTGCGGCCCTGGCTTCACCAGGTCGACTTCTTCAATCACCAGCTCGCTGTTGGGTTGGTAGGCGATCGCTGCCTTCACGCGGCTGCTCCTCCGCACAAGTTCGCCGGCCTTCCTCGGCGCGCACCGCCACGTGCGCTCACCTCAAGGCCGGCCGCGGCGCTGCCGATTGTAGATCGGCGAGCAAGTGGCGAGGGACAAACACCTATCGTCAGCTCGGATTCTCCGCCCTGTTGGTCAGCCGCGGAAGATGAGGGCCAGCCCTGTGCCGGCGGCGAGGGCGAAGCAGAACCAGCTGGCGGCCGTGACGCCGCCAAGGCTCAGGATTGCGCCGGCGGCCGTGGCGGCCACAAACATCGCGGTCCAGGACAGGCGCGTCGCCGGACTCATGGCCTGCCCGCTGCCGGAACGCGCGCCCCGGCGGCCAGCGCGCCCGCCATTGGGCTGAGACAGCCTCACCTCCAGTTGGCCGGTCTCCATGCGTGAAAGCACACGCTCCATGGTGGCTGGCAAGGCCAGCAACACGCGGCCGGCGTCCGCCAGCTGGCGCAGCACCTGCTGGGCGGTTTCACCGGCCCCTGCACCATCCAGGCCCAAAAAGCGCTGCGCGTAGGGCGTGGCTACTTCGATGAGGTTGAAGTCGGGCGCCAGCCCCGTTGCCACCCCAGCGAGCGTGCCAACGGCTCGCCCGCCAAAGGCGAACTGCGCGGGAATCCGGAAAGGCTGCTGGTACAACAGTTCCTCGACTTCATGAGCCACGCTGGAGATATCCAGGTCGCGCGCCTCTCCCAGGGAGATGCCGTGGTAGCGCGACGTCAGCGCCGCGATTGCCCGCTCGATGGCCGCCAGGTTCGCTCCCGGCCCGATGAACCCCAGCTGCTCCAACGCCTGCGCCATGTTGTGCGCGTTATTCGTCACAAAGGCCAGAAACAACCCCTTGAGGCCGGCCTTCATCGTGGGCGTGAGCGATCCCACCATGCCGAAGTCCACAAACGCCACCACGGGCGGACTGCCGTCTGCCCCTGGCTGCACGAAGATATTGCCCGGGTGCGGGTCCGCGTGAAAGAAGCCCACCTGAAAGAGCTGATAAAAGTAGGCCTCCACCGTTCGCTTGGCCACTTCCAGGCGATCGATTCCAGCGGCCTCCAGCGCGGCGTAGTCGTTGATCTTGATCCCGTCCACCCATTCCAGCACCAGCACCCGCTGAGAAAGCAACTCCTTATGCACGCGGGGTATGGTGATGCTGGAACTCCCGGCGAACATCTCCCGGAAGCGCTCCGCGTTGGCCGCCTCGGTGACGTAGTCAATTTCCTCGAAGGTCGTCCGCCGGAACTCGCGGTACAAGCTCCACAAATCCAGCGTTTCGTTCACTCTCACGAGATGCGAAATGATCCAGATGACGAAGCGAATGGTGCTGAGGTCCATGTCCACCAGCTGCTGGATGTTGGGCCGCTGCACCTTTACCGCTACTGTTTCGCCGGTGGCCGCGATCACGGCGCGGTGCACTTGCCCCAGCGATGCGGCCGCGGCGGCGGTGGGCTCGAACGTGCTGAACAGCTTGGCGATCGGCTGCCCCAGCTCCGCCTCAACCACGCTGGCCACGTGGGCATAGGGCGCGGCCGGCACGCTGTCCTGGAGCGATGCGAGCACGGCCAGGGCAGCCTCTGGCAGCAGGTCGGCCCGGGAGCTCAGAAACTGCCCGAGCTTGATCATGAGCACGCCAAGGTGTACGGCTGTTTTGCGGAAGGCCACCAGCACTTCGATGAGTTTGTCCGCGTTCGGCCGCTCCGCCAGATCGCCCCGCTCGTGGGCACGCAGCACCCGCCGACGCTCGTGATAGATCACCCACAGCGTCCACAGCAGGAGCCGCGATACCCGCACAAAGCGCCAGGTCTGCTGCCAGCGGTTAACGCGGTGTGTGGCCATCTACTTTCGCGATTCTCCTGCTAAGTCTGGCGCATACGGGCCGCCGTGCGTCCGGCGGCCGCCACGGCTGTTCCCTGGCCCGTCTACCCGCGGCTGGATGAGGAAGGTTGGCGTGTGGGCGGCAAGCAGTATTTGCAGGCGCGCAGCGGCATGAATCAGAGCGTTCGCGCCCCTACACGAAATCGTGGGCGCACAGGCGAACGCGGAACGTCGGAAGCGGCGTGAAATGAAAGTGCAGCCCCATACCCTAGGCAGAATGTCCTACAGCACGCAGTGGCTGAACACTTCTGACCGGTTCTCAAAGCGGGAGCACGCCTCGGTTGCTGCACGAAGAGGGAGCTCAGCGTGCCCTTGGCTAACGAAGCGGTCGGGGAGTGGGGATTGGAGGCATCCAGGGGCAAGAGCTGGCTCAAGGCCAGCGTGCTTGGTGCACTGGTCATGCTGGCGGATGTGGGGAGTGCATTCGGCGCGGGAACGGCTCCCGCCGGCATAGGGTGCGGGGCGGGCTGGTCCTGCGGGGATGTAGGCCAGCCCGCCTGGCCGGCTCAGCTGTCGCTGAGCGCTACCACCTGGACGGTCCACAGCTGGACGGGCGACGTGTGGGGCGCGGCAGACCAGTTCTCCTACGCCGCGCAGCCGGTGACCGGCGATGCCTCGCTGTCCGCGCTGGCCACTATCGGCTACGCCCGCGACCCGTGGGTGAAGGCGGGCGTCATGCTGCGCCAGCGGAACGATCCCGGCGCGCCCTACTATGGCGTATTCGTGAGCGCCGGCCACGGCCTGGTGGTACAGGTGCGCCCCTCCGAGGGAGCATTCTTTCAGGTGCACGCGCGCGCGGACTTCCCCGGGCCGGCGTACGTAGCTGTCTCGCGCATGGGCAACGATTTCGTGGCGTACTACTCAGCAGATGGGGCTACTTACACCGTGGTACCGGGCAGCGAGGCCCACCTGAGTCTCGGCAACACCTACCAAGCCGAGCTGGCCGTAAGCGCCCACCAATCAGGGCTGGCCACAGCCACATTCGACGACGTGGCGCTCGGCAAATCCGCCCCCGCGTTGCTCTCAAACCTGGCCCCCGTGCTCCCCGCGCTGCCACTTCGGCCCGGCACACCCAACCTGGCCGGCCACTGGCTGGGCGTGGGTTCCATCGGTAACAGCCCGCCCAACCTGGATGCCTTTTTCCGCCTCACCGGGCTGCACCCGGCGGTCTCCCAGTGGGGTATCTACTGGCCCAACCCTCTGCCCACTGGCCCTATGGATGCCGCCTACGCCCGCGGCACCATGCCCATGCTCACCTGGCAGCCCTGGTCCAACGGCTACGGCTCCGCTGGCCTCACCGATGCGCAGGTCCTCTCCGGCGCCTACGACTCCTACCTGCGCGCCTTCGCCCAGCAGGCCCGCGCCTGGGGCCATCCCTTCCTCTTGCGCTTTGCCCAGGAAATGAACGGCGACTGGTTCAGCTACGGCGTCGCTGGCGGCCATAACGGCAACTCCCCTGCCACCTTCGTTGCCGCCTGGCGCCACGTGCACGACCTGTTCGTCCAGGCCGGCGCCACCAACGTCC
>DATKQD010000017.1:0-6065 GCA_035532895.1 Chloroflexota bacterium | reverse complement strand
AGGCTCAGCCACAGCCCGCCGACCACCAGCAAGAATATCCCGCCGGAAGCGGCACGGGCCATAGGACTGGTGCTGGCGGCCATCAGATAGCCGGCCAGCGGCACCGCCAGCACCACTCGTCCACCGCTGCTCCCGTACTGGACCTGCCAAGGATCGGTATCCGCGTTGGCGTCTCCTTTCGTCTGGAGCACGATGCCGCTGGCGGTGCGGTCGATCCTGACGACGCGGTGGGTGAGCGTCGGGTACGGGGGCTGTTGGGAGGTGAACGAGATCACGTCGCCCACCCGCAGCGCGGCCGGATCGACCGGCACCACCACCACCACGGAGCCTTCGCGGACTGCAGGCTCCATGCTGGCGCTGAGCACGGTGAAGGTGGCGTACAGGCCGCTTTGGGGCACCACTGCCAGGCCCAGGAACATCACCGCTAGCCCGCCACCGGTCAGGGCCACCAGGGCGACCAGCGTCCGCCGCAGCGAGCTCAGCGTACTTCGCAGCCTCACTGGATGCCGGTCCAGATCAGGTCGATGGTGGCGGTCTTACCAGCTACAGTCGCCAAGGCCGTGTTGGCCAGCTCCACCGTGACCAGGAAGTCATGAGACTCGCCGGGCGCCCAGCGGGTAGTCGTTGAGCCGCTGGCGTAGCCGGGTAGACTCAGGTTCGAGTGGCTGGGCGTGAACACGTCGGTCGTAGTCCCGGCATTGGTGGTGGAGTCGCATGCGCCGCTTCCAGAGCTGCCGGATTGCCCATACACGCAGTAAAAAACCGTATTGCCGGAGTCCAAGAACTCCGTAATGGTCAGGTTGAGAGAGCTCTCCAGGCCCACCGACGAGGGCTGGGTGGACAGCGTCATGAGCGAGGGCAACGTGCCTGAGTTCTTGATGGTCACCACGCCCGTGGCAAAGTCGCCGGGCACCATGTTGGTGTTCGTGGACAGACTGAGCGTTCCGCAGGCCGAGGCGAGCACCCCGGAACACGGCGAGTTGCCGCTGTTATCCATTGTCAGCGTGCCGGCGACGAACGTGTTTCCCGGGTTGACCACGCTGGCCGTGAAGGACGAGCGGGTGACGTTCATGGTGCCCCCGACGGCCGCACCGATGACACCCAGGCCCATGAGCGACAGCAGCAGCTTGGAGGCGAAGCCGAAGGGCAACCGCTTTGGCCCCGGCTCGCGTCTGGCAGTCATTGGGGACGCTGCCGAAGTACCTCTGGCAACGCTTGTCATGGATGTCGCCGGCCCCACCAACCCGCCCCCACCGCCTAGGAGGACATCGTCGGCTGGCAGTCTACCGGCGAAGCGGAACAGCCGTCGCATCAGCCGCAACGCCCATATCCACCTTGGGCTGTTCTTTCTTGGAGGCTACTGTTGAGGCACTCGGCGCGAGCCTAGCAGGCATTTCTTCCGCGGGCGGCTGGGGCTTTGGTTCCGGACGCCAGATTTCCCACAACCAGCTGCCGAGCAGCAGGATGCCGGGGACCACGATGAACAACAGCCGCATCTGCGGGCTGCCAATGAACTTGAAGACGTAGCCAAGGTAGGGGATGGTCATCGTGACCTTTCCGGCTAACCGATCGAAGCGAACCTCGCCGGGGTCTTCAACGCCGTTCGCATCGCCCTTGGTGACAAACGTCTTGCCCTGGGCGGTGCCCTTCATCGCCACGATGCGGTGGGTGATGTTCTCTTGGTCGCCCGGCCGGATGTAGGTGATGACGTCGCCTATCTCAAGCGCATCCGGATTCACCGCCGTGGCCACAATCACCGAGCCGGTGCGGATGGCTGGCTCCATCGAGCCGCTCAACACAACGTACGTCTGGTAGTGCAGCACCGGCGGCAGCACAGTGAGTCCCAGGATGATCCCGCCGATGGCCAGCGCACCGAGCGCGAACAGAGCATTGCCAAGGAGCGCCAGTGGACGCATCAGACTACCGCCGCAACCTCAACCCCGCCCGAGCAATCGCGGGCGTGGGCATTACTGCTGCGCGAGCCAGGCAAGGTCCATTCCGACCTTGCCGCCCTGGTAAACCGTGTCACGGCCGATTGTCAACAAGTCGCTACCAGCGCCGGATGTGATAGTTCCGCTTCCAGCGCCCTGGTCAGGAAACGAAACCACAATGGTGAATGTGTGAGACTCAGCCGGAGCCCAGTACTTCACCGAAACCCCCGCGAGCGCGGAGTTGGTCTTTGTAGAACCGCCCGGGATGTAAATGGCCGTTCCGGCTGTTGCTGCAGCCGTGCCGGCCAAGGCAGCAAGCGAACCGGCGCCATTGCTGAACGCGTCAACTGGCGCTACCGCGGACCCAGGCGTCAGGTTCGTACCGGCTGGCCCCGTAGTCGCAAGTGTCAAATCATCGCAAGCGCCAGCCAGGGCGATATTGTGAGCGTCCGGCGCAGCCGTGCCAGTACCCTTTGATCCGAAAAGACAGGATCCGCCGAGTACAAATGCCGAATCGTCGTGAATCGTGATATTCACGGCCTTACCCAAAGGCTGGCAGCCGCCAAGCGCGTTGATCGTGGACGCCAAGGTGTTGGTAGCCAGGCCGGCCCCGCTGATGTCGACTGGGCAGACGGTAGTCAGGCCGTTAGTCCCAGCCGCATAGCTAAATAGCTGCTGGACGTTCAGGCTCACGATCGCCGGAAGTGTCCCGGAGTTAGCGATCGTTATGTGCCCTTTGACGTACTGGCCGGGCTCGATGCCCTCCAGCGTCACTGCGGAAGTGGAAAGAATCGTTCCGCACGCGCTCGCTACCACGGTCGTGCATGTAGTCGCCGTTCCGAAGTCGGTGCCTGTGCCATCGGCGTTTGGGGCAGTGGTCACATTTGAATTGGCGGTAGCTACCGAGCCTCCAGCACTGGTCGTGATCTGCAGCGTGCCGGCGGCGAACGTGTTCCCTGGGTTGGTCGTGGTTGCAGTGAACGTGGCGAACGTGCCCACGCTCACCAGCGAGCTCACCACGCCCACGCCCATCACCGTCAAGCAGACTTTCTTGAACAGATTCAGCTTCACGTTAAAGACTCCATATCATAGCCCCCTAGGTCTTACTACCTAGACCTTGCGCGCATTAAAGCACAAAAGCCGGACGAGTGTCTAACCCCCCTTATTGTCTAGGACATTTTTACTAGCGGGCAGCCATCACCGCATGCTCGCTGCCGCGCGCCGAAGCCGCTACTGGGCCGCGAATCAGTGCAGATCGAAACTGGCGGCGGCGCCAGCCCTCACCGGAGGCACGCAAGGCATTGGAGCTGGGTTCGCCAGCCCTAGTCGTCGTCGTTGTTCGCGGCTAGCCTGCCGTCAATGATCTCTGGGTGTCGCTCATAATAAGCGAGCGCCGCCCGGACGTACTCCACAGGGACGCCGTGGTCGGCGGCTACTTGATCTGCATCGAAGTCATAGGCTTTCAAGTCGCCCACACGTGAATGTGATAGTCCTTAACGCGCACATCGGCGGGGCCAGGCCTCCAGGAGTCTATCTCGATGAGCTGCTGGATGAGCTCATCGTCGCTCTTGACCTGAATCATCGTTCTGGCGGCAGTATAGCCCTCCGCGGCCAAGCACGATGCAACCCGGCGGTGGGATGCACTACCCTGAGAACTACCTCGAATTCTGTGTAGAATAATAGTTAGAATGAGGAGCTGAGCATGCGAGTAGATACCAAGAAGCTTATTTCGGTCGCTGATGCCAACACCCTTGGTATCTCTGGCTTGATCAAGCAGGCCGAAGCTGATGGCGAGCGCATTATCGTCAGGAACAGCAAGCCCGTCGCTGCGATCATCTCCATGGAGAGGCTTGAGGCTTTCGAGGCCGTTGCTGAAGCCGAAGATGACATTCTGGACATTGCGCTGGCCACCGCCCGAGAGCTGACGACAGGCGAGCACCGCCATTCGCTCGACGACGTCCTGGCTCACTTCGGTTACACGCGAGAACAACTCGCCTAGCGCCGTGCCGTATCGTGTTGAACTTATTGATGAGGCTTTCGATGATCTGGAACGCGTCAACAAGACGGGTCGAATCCTCGATTTTCTCGCCAAGCTGGTACGCATTGAGCAGGCCGGCGCGCTGGCCGGGCAACCGCTCGGGCACAAGGAGCGTGTCCGCCAGAATCTCACCGGCTGGCGGAAGGTCGTTATCGGTGACCGAGACTGGCGAATTGTGTTTCGAGTGAACGAGGAGACGAAAACTGCAACCATCCTCGTAGTCGGAGATCGAGCTGATGCGCAGTGCTACGAGGAAGCCATGCGGCGCTTGAAGCGATTGCCGAAGCAGCAGACGGGCAAGACTCTCAGCGAGGCTATGTTGACGCTTCTGGCTCGCAGGGCTGACCGGCGGCGATAGTTCAGCGACAGGCTTCCAGATGGGCTATTGGGTCGCGAACCAGTACAAATCGAAGCTGACGGCGCCGCCCTGGTAGGGGTTGTCGTTGCTCACGGAATACTTGTCGTGGTTGTGATCGGTGATCTGGCTCACGCCCGTGTCCGGCAGGGCGATGGTGACGGTGACGTTGTGCGTTTCGCCCGCCGCCCACTGGGGCAGGCTCCGCAGGTTCCCTCCGAACACCGGCGAGCTCGTGAGGCTGGTGGTGGTTCCTCCGCCGGGCACGAAGATGAGCGTGCTGGTCCCACTCAAGGCGGCGAAGCTGGAGTTGGCGGTGCTCGATCCTTGAATGCCGAAGACGTCCTTGGGATTCGATCCGGGCAGCACCGGCGCGTTGGGCCGGCCTGACGCGCCAGCCTGCGAGAGGTCGTCGCAGGCTCCCGATCCGCTGCCAACCTTGGCCCCGGTGGCGACGAACGTCGATAGTCCCGCTCCGCCGGTGCTCAGGCCGCCGGGCACGGGCGCCTGCAGGTGATTGTTGCCGTTGGTGCCGCTGGCGCCGAGAGCGCCGCCGGTGTCGTTCCCGAACAGGCACTGCGGTCCGGTCCCACCCGCGCCAGTGTCCTGGATCGTGATCCTCAGCGCTCTGCCCAGGTCGAGACAGCCGGCGATTGGCGCCGGTGTGCCTTGATAGCCCGGAGCCGTGAGGCCAGTGGTGAGCTGCGGCCCCGTCGCACCGGGCGCGACCACACCGGCGATGTCGCTGGCGCAGGGGCTGACGCCGGTGGCTCCGCTCCCGTACAGGGAGTTGTTCCCGTTGTTCGTTTGGACGTTCTGCACCTGCATCGAAACCGTCGCCGGCAGTGTTCCGGCGTTCGTGATTGACACGGTGCCTTGGAGGTACTGGCCGGGCTCAATTCCCGCGCCGGCCACCTTTACGGATTTGATGAGCGTGCTGCACCCCGCCGCGACAGTCGCGGTGCTGCACTCTGCCTGGACGCGCGGGTCCGTGCCGGTCTGGTTTGGCGCGGAGCTGCCTCCGCCAAGCGAGGTCGTCGCCGGCGTGAAGCTGGTGGTATCCGTCAGCAGCAGCGTGCCCGCGGTGAACACGTTGTTGGGGTTGCTGCTGCTCGCGGTGAACAGCGCAAACGTCCCTGCGCTTCCGAGCAAGCCGGTAATGCCCAGCCCCAGCATCGACGTCAGTATCCGCCGCTCGACTTTCAGCTTTGCCCGTATCAGGGGCGGCCAGCTACTCAGTTGCATTCCAGGTGAACGTCACATTGATGCTGAGTGATTGGAAGCTGTTGCCCGGATTAGGCGTCAACGCATTGAAGCCGGGCGCGGCCGGCCCGCTGGGCAGCCACACGGTAATTCCCAGGTTCACCGTTTGGCCCTGTGGCACGCCGCCCGCCACGCCCACGTTGTTCACCTGGATAGGTCCGGTGTACATGTTCCCGTCACCGCCGGGCAGCTGCGTCGGCGCATTGGGGTTGCGCAACGCGCCGCCGCGGTCGATGGCCAGCTGCAGGCCGTTGGTGGAGTCCGTCCAGAGCGCGTTGCAACCCCCGCTGCAGGAGGTCGAGAGCGAGTAGCTGAACGAGTGCGCCCCACCGTTGCTGAATGTAAGGCCGGTGCTTACCCCCGGCCCCCCCGGGATCATGTTGTTCAAGGTCAAGATAGTGTGGCCGGAGCTGCTGAAGTTGACGAATGGCGTGGCAGTGAATGTCGGGGTCACCGACGCGCTGCCCGTTGGCGTTGG
>DATKQD010000016.1:0-17707 GCA_035532895.1 Chloroflexota bacterium | reverse complement strand
GACCGGCTGGCGAAAGGCCACCACTGCCAGGGCCTCCAGCGCGGCGGGCGAAAAGCGCACCTGCTGCTCCAGCCCCAGGAAGGTCTGCACGTAAGCCGCGGATTCCGGTGCACTGACCATGCGTACCGTGTCCTTGAGCCGGGCGATGCGAATGCCCCGTTCCCCGTACTCGCCGATGAGCATCGTCAGCAGGTCCTCCAGCGCCTCGCGCGGCACATCCAGCACACGTCGCAGCTCGGTAAGCTCCACCGGGCGGCCGGCGACAAAGAGGAGGCTCTCCAGCGCCATTCGCAGCTCCGCCTGGTCAGCCATGAGCTTTGGCAAGGGGCCGGCTGATGATGATGCGGCCAAAGGCCGCGCCCTGCCACAGGCGTATGCGCTGCTGCTTGAGCAGCTCCAGCAGGGTGAGAAAGGTGACGATGACGTCGAACACGGTTTGGCAATCGTCCAGCAGTTGGTCCAGAGTCATGCTGCGGGCGCTGCTCAGGCCCCGCGCGATCGCGGCTTCCCGATCCGCCTGGGTGACGCGGACAACCGAAAGCTCGGCTGGCCTATCCTCGGCCAGCTTGCGGTTCAGCACGGCCTGGAAGCTGGCGATCAGTCGGTCCACATCCAGCCCGGAAAAGGCCACGGTGGGTGGGACCTCCCACGGCTCCGGCGCGCGGGCGAACATCTGGCCACGATCGGCCCGCAGCAGTCGTAAATCGTTGGCGATAGCTTTGAAGTGCCGGTACTCCTCCAACTGCCGGGCCAGCTCCTCCGCCGGATCGTCCTCGTCCGGGGGCGGCGGTGGATCCGGTTGGGGCAGCAGTGAGCGGCTCTTAATCAGCAGCAGTTTGGCCGCCACCACCAGAAATTCCGCGGCGGCGTCCAGTTTCATCTCGCCGCGCATCAGGCTCAGATACTGCAGGTACTGGTCCACCACCAGGACCAGGGAGACGGCGGAGATGTCCAGCTCTTGCCGTTCGATGAGGTGCAGCAGCAGGTCCAACGGCCCTTCAAACACCGGCAGCTTCACCGAAAGCAGCCGACCAGGCCCACGCTGCTCCACCGAAACGTCAGTGTAGGGCATCGGCTCGGCACAGGGCCGCTAAGCGAGCGGCGATGGGTTGCGCCTGGTCCACCGGGGTGTGGTGCTGGGCGATAAGCCGCTGCACGTCGAGCGGCAGCTCTGCCTGGCGGGCCATGGCGGCTCCCAGGGCGGCGTGGTTTGCGAGCGTACACAGCCCAGGGCTATGGCGGGCGATGCACCGCTGCAGGCGCGGATGGCCCTCCAGCAGCGTGGCTGCCATCCTGTAGCGCGCCTTGGCGGGGGCCTGCGCCTTGCCCATGTCGTGCAGCAGCCCCGCTAACAGCAAGTCGCGGTCGCGCGCAAAGCCCCAACGGCGCAGCTCAGCCAGCACCTGCAGCCCCTCCCACTGGTCGGCTGGCGGCATGCCCGCGAACAGCGCCGCTTCCGTGGCGGAAAGCCACACCGGTGGAGCAAAGGGCCGGCCAATGGACAGGTGCAACGCCAGCTGGCGCGCTCGGAGAAGCGCGCCACGCAGAGCGCTGGCTGGCATAGGCGTCAGGCGCCCCCGAGGACCGCTCGCTCGAGGAAGCGGAAGGGCGGATCGATGACCATGCCCAGCAGGTTCAGGTTCTGCAGGCCGGGGATAAAGCGCGGCAAGAAGATGATCAGCATCAGCAGGCCCGGTCCCCAGCGGGTCGCCTGGGCGAAGCGTGCGCTGGCGCCGGCCGGCAGCAGGTTCACGAGCACGCCAAACCCATCGAGCGGCGCAATGGGCAGCAGGTTGAACAGGGCCAGGCCGATGTTCACGGCGATCATCGTCTCCACGAAAGCCAGCAGCAGCTGCGCCGTGCCCAGGCCGAGCTCGCGTCCCTGCACCAGTTGCTCCAGCCAGTGGTCGCGAATCACCAGCCCAAAGGCGAATGCCAGCGCCAGGTTCGCCGCGATGCCTGCCACGGAAACCAGCGCCATGCTCGCGCGGCCCCCGCGGAGTGCCGCCGGGTTCACGGGCGTGGGCTTGCCCCAGCCGAGTCCGAAGCCGCCCGCGGCCATGATGAGCAACATGAGCGTGCCGAGTGGGTCCAAGTGGCGCACGGGGTTGAGGGTGAGGCGGCCCTGGCGTTGCGCCGTGTCGTCGCCCTGAGCGTACGCGGCCAGAGCATGGCTGAACTCGTGCGCGGAGATGGACAGCACAAAGGCCACCAGGGTGATGGCGATCCCGGCCAACGACGTTGATAAGCCGAGCATGCTTGAGCCGGATTATAGCCGGGCCCTTTCGCCGCATGCCTGCTGCTGACCGCGGGATTGCCAAGGCCGAGACAGTCGAGCCCGAAGGCATTGAGCCGCATCTCCGAGCCCGTCACCCTGCAGGCCCACGCACACCCGTACAATGGGCGGGCCACGGGCAATCCACACCAGGAGGTGATCCAGATGGCGGCAGGCACGCCCGAGTACGGGTCCGACGTGATTGTCGAGATGCTGCGAGCGCTGGGCATCGAGTACGCGGCCTTCAACCCGGGCTCCTCCTTTCGCGGCATCCACGATTCACTGGTGAATTACGCGGGCAACAATCCGCGGGTGATCGAGTGCACGCACGAAGAGATCTCCGTCGCCATCGCCCACGGCTACGCCAAGGCAGCGGGCAAGCCCATGGTGGCCATCGTGCACGATGTGGTGGGCCTGCAACACGCCAGCATGGCCATGTACAACGCCTGGTGCGACCGTGTGCCGGTGGTGGTGCTGGGTGGCACCGGGCCCATGGATGCGAGCCGCCGCCGGCCCTGGATCGACTGGATCCACACCGCTAACGTGCAGGGATCGCTCGTGCGCGACTACACCAAGTTCGACGATCAGCCGGCGACGCTGGCCGCCGTTCCCGAAGCGCTCATTCGCGCCGTGCAGCTTGCGGCGACGCCCCCTGGCGGCCCAGTGTACGTGTGCTTCGATGTGGACCTTCAGGAGGCGCCAATCGCCGAGCCGCTGGTGCCGCCGGATGTCTCCGCCTTTTGCCCGCCGCTGCTGCCGGGTCCGGATCCAGCCGTGCCGCCGTTGCTGGTCGAGTGGCTGACTCAGGCCGAACGGCCGGTGCTGATCGCGGACCGTGTGGGCTTTGACCAGCGCGCGGTGGATGCGCTGGTGGAGCTGAGTGAACTGCTGGCCCTACCGGTGATCGGCAGCGCCGTGTCCCTGAATTTCCCCACGCTGCACGCCCTCAATTTTTCGGAGGATATCGATCTGGCGGCTGAGGCCGACCTGGTGCTGGGCCTGGAGTGCCGCGACCTTTTCGGCGCGCTGCACCGGGCCGATCCGGCCGGAACATTCGTGTCGGTGCTCGCCGCCGGCGCCAAGGTGGCGCACGTCACGCTGGACATGTATGCCACACGCTCGTGGACCAGTGACTATCAGCGGCTGCAGCCGGCCGAGCTGACCGTGCCGGCCGCCGTGCTGCACGTGCTGAGGGCTCTCCTGCCGCTGGCGCGTGAGGCCATGAGCCAGGCCGCCGTGTCGGCGCGCGTGGCAGCGCGGCGCGAGCGGCTGGCAGTGCGCCAGCAGCGGCAGCGCGAGCGCTGGCACACGCAGGCCCAGTCGGCGCGAGGCCAGCGCCCACTGGCCCTATCCGAAGCGTCGGAAGTGCTGCTCGCGGCGCTGGAGCCGCACGACCCGGTGCTTTCGTCGGGCACTTTCGGCGGCTGGATGCACCGTCTGTGGGACGTGCGTCACACCTCGCAGTACCTGGGCACCTCAGGCGGCGCGGGCCTGGGCTATGGGCTGGGTGCGGCCATTGGCGTTGCGCTGGCCAACCGAGGCAACGGTCGCGTGATCGTGGATATCCAGTCCGACGGCGATGCGCTGTTCACCCCAGGCGCGCTGTGGACCATGGCTCAGCAACAGTTGCCGGTGCTCGTGGTGATGGATAACAATCGGGCTTACCAGAACTCGGTAGATCACGCCGATCGCGTGGCGCGAGCCCGGCACCGCCCGCCGGAGAACCGCGGGGTGGGCACGGACATCGCCGGGCCAGAGGTGGACTTCGCTACGCTGGCGCGCTCGTTCGGCGTGCACGGCGAGGGCCCGGTGGATGATGCCGCCAGCCTGCGCGCGGCGTTGGACCGCGCCCTGCGCGTGGTCGCCGGCGAAGGCCGCCCGGCCCTGGTGGACGTGCTCACCCAGCGGCGCTGAGGCCGCCAAGAGTTCGGAGCGCCGCCCGCCCTGCTGTAGGATCGCCTCATGCGCATGTCAGGCTTGTTCGGCAGCACGTTGCGGGAAGCGCCGGCGGGCACGGAGGCAGCGAGCCATCAATTGCTGCTGCGCGCTGGCTTCATTCGGCCCCTGGGGCAGGGCCTGTTCAGCTATCTTCCGCTAGCTCGCCGTTCGCTCACCAAGCTGGAGAACATCCTGCGAGAGGAGATGAACGCCATCGGCGGCCAGGAGATGACCATGCCGGTGGCCCAGCCGGCTGAGATCTGGAAAACCACCGGCCGCTGGGCATCCATTGGCCCCGAGCTGGCCCGCTTCCGCGACCGGCGCGATCGGGACATGGTGTTGGCGCTGAGCCATGAAGAGGTGGTGGCCGACCTGTGCCGCACAGAGATCCGCTCCTACCGGCAGCTGCCACGGCTGGTGTACCACATCCAGACCAAGTTTCGGGACGATCCACGGCCGCGCGCCGGGCTCATTCGCGTACGCGAGTTCACCATGAAGGACTCCTACAGCTTGGATGCGGATGAAGAGGGCCTGGAGAAGCAGTACCAGGCGCACTACGAGGCCTATTTCCGCATTTTTCGCCGCTTTGGCCTGGAGGTCATCGCCGTGGGCTCGGACGTCGGCATGATGGGCGGCAGCGGAGCACACGAGTACATGTACCTCAGCCCGGTGGGCGAGGACACGCTGGTGCTGTGCGCGGCCTGCGGCTATGCCGCCAACCGCCAGATCGCCCGCTTCCGCAAACCGGTCGCGGCGGCCGAGGAGGCGCTGCCCCTGCAGCGCGTGGCCACGCCTGGCGCCAGGAACATTCAGGAACTGGCCGAGCAGTTGGGCGTGCCGCCGTCCAAAACCGCCAAAGTGGTGTTCATGATGGCCGACCAAGGTGACGTGGAGCGCCTGGTGCTGGCTGTCGTTCGCGGCGACCTGGAGGTGAATGAAACCAAGCTGGCGCACGCCGTCGGCGCGCGCGATCTGCGGCCGGCCACCGAAGCGGAGATCCGCGCGGTGGGCGCGGTGCCGGGCTACGCCTCGCCCATTGGCCTGCACGATCTTGACAACGTGCTGGTTGTGCTCGATGACTCGGTGACGTCCAGCCCCAACCTGGCTGCCGGCGCGAACGAAGAGGGCTGGCACTACCGCGACAGCAACGTGCCGCGCGACTACACCTCCGAGCATGTGATGGACATCGCCAACGTGCATGCCGGCGATGCCTGCCCCTCCTGTGGCGCGCCGCTGCACCTGGAGCGCGGCGTGGAAGTGGGCAACATCTTCAAGCTGGGCACCCGCTACTCCAAGCCCGCGGGCGCCAGCTTCCTGGATGCCGCCGGCAACGAGCAGCCCGTGGTGATGGGCTCCTATGGCATTGGCGTTGGCCGAGCGCTGGCCTGCGTTGCCGAGCAGCATCACGATGACCGCGGGCTGTGCTGGCCTGTGGCTGTGGCTCCGTACCAGGTGCACCTGGTGGGCCTGCGCGGATCGGACGCTGTGGTCGCCGAAGCCGCGGAACGCATCTACCAGCAACTCGAAGCCGCTGGTGTGGAGGTGCTGTATGACGATCGGGATGAGCCGCCGGGCGTGCAGTTCGCTGACGCCGACCTCATTGGCGTGCCGTTGCGGCTCACCGTAAGCGGACGGTCGCTTTCAAAGGGCGGCATCGAGCTGAAGCCTCGTACGTCGGCCGAGCTGCGCATTGTGCCCGAGGTGGAGCTGCTGGCGGCCGTTCGTGCCGAGTTGGCGCGGCTGTCCGCCAACACCATCTGAGCGCTCAATCCAGCGGGAGCGCGGCAACGACGGTGTGCGCTCCAAGACGGTAGGAGTAGCCAGGATGGGCTAATGGCGCGCGGCGAGCGGGCGCTGTTGTGATACACCGGGCGAGTGCCAAGATGTGTGACGGCGGTGCTGGTCAGGTGGCGATCGATCCGGCGCATGGCCGGCGTTGGGTTCGCCGCGCTGCTGACAGCGGCCGTGGTGGCGCCGCCCGCGGCCGCAAAAGCCCCTCTCGCGGCACTGGCACTGCCGCCCACCGCGAGCGTGCCGGCACCGTTGCCCGCGCCAGAGCCAGCGCTGCCATCCGTCCACTGGGCCTACATGGTGGGGCACGCGCTGGCGCCCAGCCTGGCCGACCACGCCGCGCAGATCGACTACCTCTCGCCAGCCTGGTTTCAAGTGACCGCCAGCGGCACCATCGCCGGGCAGGATTCACTGGCCGTGAGTGGCTTTGCGCGCAGCCACGGCATCAAACTGGTGCCGGTGGTGGCGAACGGCGCCTTCTCCCCCGCTGTGGCGCACGCCCTGGTGACGGATGGACAGCTGCAGACGCGCATGCTGAACAGCATCCAGACGCTGGTGCAGAACTATGGGTATGACGGCATCAATCTGGACTTCGAGAATGTATCCGCGAGCGACGCCGCGGGGTTGAGCGCCCTCATGTACAACCTCAGCCGCCGGTTGCATTCCATTGGCAAGCTCATGACGGTGGCGCTGCCTTCGCAAACCCACCCCACCAGCAGCGGCTGGGCTGGCGCCTTCAGCTATGCCGCCATCGCTCCCAATGTGGATTTCGCCGTGCTCATGGCCTATGACCAGCATTACGCCGGTGGGCCACCCGGGCCGATCGCCGATGTGGCCTGGGTGAGCGATGTCATCCGGTACGCGGAGACGGCGTTCACACCCGGCCAACTGTTGCTGGGCGTGCCGCTTTACGGCTACAACTGGAACCTCAGCCGCGGTGGTGCGAACCCCGTGACCTACTCGGATGTTGTGCAGCAGGTGTTCGCCCATGGCGCGCGGATCCACATGGTCGGCGCGGCGGAGTCGCCCATGTTCCAGTATTCGGCCGGTGATGGGCTGCACCAAGTGTGGTTCGAGGACAGCACCAGCTTGCAGGCTAAGCTCAACCTGGCCGCGAATAAGGGGCTGGCCGGGTGGGCCGCCTGGCGCCTCGGACAGGAAGATCCCAATTTCTGGAGCTTGCCGCTCACTCAGCTGAGCCAGACGCACTGACTGGGACGTACTTCAAGCAACCGTACGGCCAGCCGGCGGCCGTGGTGGGTTAGCCCTCCTTCGAGCTGAGGCGCTGAATCTCCGCCCAGTCTTCCGGCGTATTCATGTTGCGGAAGGAGAGATGCTGGGGATCGATGGCGTTCAGCTCCGCTTCCTCGACGATGCGGCCGCGAACGTGGTCCAACAGACGGACGATCTTCAGGTCGCCCGCGGCGATCTGATCGCGCATCGGTTGCAGGCAGCTTTTGGCGTACACCGCATGGAGGGGCTGCTTACGCCCGCCGACATCGGGCATCACCAGGTCTGCCTCGCCGGGCAGCGTGAGAAGGTAGTCCAGCACGTCGCTCCGTACCAGGGGCAGGTCGCACGAAAGCGCCAGGATGCGTGCTTGTGGGGCGTGAGTCAGCCCGGTGCAGATGCCGCCCAGGGAGCTGGCGCCGGGGTAGAGGTCGCCCTGCATGGGGAGGTGGAGGAAAGCGTAGTCCAGCGGAGTGTTGGTTACCAGCAGCAGGTCCTCGCACAGCGGCCGCAGCGCGGCGACGATGCGCTCGATCACGGTGCGGCCATCCTGGAAGCGCAGCAGTGCCTTGTTGGTGCTCATGCGGGAGCTGCGGCCTCCGGCCAGAATCACCCCTGTCGCGTTATGTCTAGTCAGGCGCGACTCTCATGATAGAATTCGCCCGCTTTTAGGCTCAGGAGGCGACATGGCGTTCTACGGTGGCTCTGGCCGTGGCGGGCGCGACAGCATCGACATCGATTTCGACCGCCTCTTTGGGCGTGGTGGTCAGCCGCCGATCAATATCCAAACGCCATCCTGGTTGGGCAAGGTGTTCGGTTTTGGTCTGGGCATCGTGGTGCTGATCATCCTGCTGAGCATCGCCGACGGCATTTATACGGATCTTCTGTGGTTCGGCAGCCTGGGCTACTCCTCGGTGTACGTCACGCGCATCACGGCGCAGATATACACCTTCATCGGCTTTGGCGCACTGTTCGTGGTGTTGCTCACGGGCAATATATGGCTGGCGCGCGGCATGCGCCGTCGCTCGCCCGTGAGCGTGGCCGATGGTGCACCGGAGATCCCGCGCGTGCTGGTGCGCATCGGCTGGGGCCTGGCCATTGGCGTTCAAGCCTTGATTATGGCCAGCGTGGCCGGCGGCTTCTGGGAGAGTCTGCTGAGCTTCAAGAATGCCACCAGCTTCGGCATCAAGGACGCGCTGCTGCGGCGCGACGTCGGCTTTTACATCTTCAAGCTGCCGGTGTACCGGGAACTGCAGGTGTGGCTGCTTTGGGCGCTCATCCTGACGCTGGCGAACGTGGGCATCGCCTACGGGCTCGGGTCTGACTTCGCCCGGCTGCGGTCCAGCCGCGCCGCCGCCATCCACCTGTCCATCATCGGGGCGGGCCTGTTTGCGCTTATCGCGTGGAACTACCAGCTGGATATTTACGGGCTGCTGTTCTCGCATCGCGGCGTCACCCAGGGCGCCAGCTACACGGACGTGCACGCGCAGTTCGGCGCCTATCAGGTGCTGGTCGTGGTGACGGGCCTGGCGGCCATCGCCTTCATCGCCAATGCCTTCATCCGGCGGCTGTGGCTGCTGGTCACGCCGATCGTCACCTGGTTGGTGGTGCTGATCATCGCCGGCGGCGTCATCCCCACCTTTGTGCAGCAGTTCCAGGTCAAGCCAAACGAGCTCAACCTGGAGCGGCCCTACATCGCCAACAACATTCAAGCCACACGCCACGCTTTCAACCTGGACAAGGTCGCGGTGCAGAACTTCGCGGCGGCGAACCAGGTGACACCGCAGCAGATCGCCACCGACCAGGTAACCACCAAGAACATCCGCCTGCTGGACTACCGGCCGCTCCAAACTACATACAACCAGATACAGTCCTTCCGGCAGTATTACGACTTCCCCAGTATCGAGGTGGACCGCTACCTCATCAATGGCGTGTACCAGCAGGTGATGCTGGGCGGCCGCGAGCTTGATACCAGCCGCCTTTCCGCGCAGGCGCAAACGTGGGTGAACCTGCACCTGCAGTACACGCATGGCTACGGCGTGGCCATGAGTCCCGTTTCGGATGTGACCTCCGAGGGACTGCCCAACTTCATCGAGCAGAATATCCCGCCCGAGGGCCCGCTGAAGGTCACCCAGCCACAGATCTACTACGGCGCCCAAACCAGCAACTGGGTGATTGTGGATACCCAGCAGCAGGAATTCGACTATCCCAAGGGCGACCAGAATGTGTTCTCCAGCTACGGCGGGAGCACCGGCGTGAAGCTGGATTCCGTGCTGAAGAAGCTCGCCTTCGCCTGGCGCTTCGGTGACCTGAACATCATGATCAGCGACGCGCTTACGTCGAAAAGCCAGATCCTGTTCAATCGCGTCATTTCGCAGCGTGTCCAGCAGATTGCGCCCTTCCTGGTCTATGACCGCGACCCCTACCTGGTAGTGGACAACGGGCACCTGTACTGGATCCAGGACGCTTACACCACCAGCAACAACTATCCGTACAGCCAGAGCTTCGACACCGCGAGCGGTACGCCTATCAACTACATTCGCAACTCAGTGAAAATCGTTGTCGATGCCTACAACGGCACCACGAACTTCTACGTTGCGGACCCCACCGATCCCTTGATCCAGACCTACCAGAAAATCTTCCCGTCGCTCTTCCATCCGCTTTCAGCCATGCCGGCCACGCTGCGGGCGCACATCCGCTATCCCGAGGACATGTTCCTGGCGCAAATGGACATGTACCTCACCTATCACATGACGGATCCGCAGGTGTTCTACAACCGGGAGGACCTGTGGGCCCTCCCCGAGGAGCGCTTCAGCCAGACCACGGGCACCACCGCGGGCGCCCAGCAGATTCAGCCCTATTACGTCCTGATGCGCTTGCCCGGCCAGTCCCAGGATGAGTTCCTGCTGCTCATGCCCTTCACTCCATCCGGCAAGTCGAACATGATCTCCTGGGTGGTGGCGCGCTCCGACGGCGCCAATTATGGCAAGCTGCTGGATTACAAGCTCACCAAGGATCGCACCGTCTACGGCCCGCTGCAGGTGGAGTCGCAGATCGATCAGGATCCGGCGATCTCCAGTCAGCTCAGCCTGTGGAATCAGCAAGGCTCACACGTGATCCGCGGCAACTTGCTGGTGATCCCCATTGGGCAATCATTCCTGTACGTCGAGCCGCTCTACCTGCAGGCGCAGAGCAACCCGCTGCCAGAGCTCAAGCGCGTGATCGTGGCCAATGGCAACGTGATCGCCATGGCCAACACGCTGAAGGATGCGCTCACGCAGGTGTTCACCACCACGCCCACGCAACCCGGGGCGATTGTGAGCACGCTGCCGCCGGCCACGGTCCAGCCCAGCGCCGCCGCGTCTCCCTCGAGCTCCGCCGCGGGCACGCCTGCGCCGGCGGCTACGCCCACCGCGGCGTCCGCGGCTCCCGCCCCGGCGCTGCAGCCGCTGGCCGGCGTGCCACCGAAAATCGCCAGCCTGGCGCAGGACGCCAACACACACTACGACCGCGCCCAGACCGCGCTGCGCAGTGGCGACTTCGCCACCTACGGTAAGGAGATGCAGGCGGTACAGGCGGATCTGCAGCAGCTGGGCCAGCTCACCGGCGCCTCACACTGATGCTGCCACTGCTGGTGGTGGTGGCTGGCATGGCCGCGATGGCGGTGGAGATGGCCGCGTCGCGTTTGATCGCCCCCTACTTCGGCACGTCGCTGTACATCTGGGGGGTGCTCATTGGGCTGGTGCTGGTCTATTTGAGCGCGGGCTACTGGGTGGGCGGCTTGCTGGCAGACCGGCATCCGCGGAAGCGGATCTTCCTAGGCATCATGGTGCTGGCTGGGCTGGCCATTGCAGCAGTTGCCTGGATCGCTCCTGGCGTACTGGCCCTGAGCGAGGCCAGCACGCAGGGGCTGCGCAATGGCGTGGTGTGGGGCGCTATCTTGGGTTGCTTACTGCTGTTCTCGGTGCCCACCATGCTGCTGGGCTCACTCAATCCCTTCGCCGTGCGGCTCTCGCTGAGCGGTGTAACCGGTGCCGGAAGGGCCTCCGGCACGGTGTTTGGCCTCACCACGCTGGGCAGTCTGGCCGGGACGTTTGGCAGCGTGTTCTATCTCATGCCCAGCTATGGCACGCGCGCCACGCTGCTTCTTACCGCCGCCTGCACTGTGGCCGCGAGTTTGCTGGGCAGCTGGCTGTGGCGTGCCCCAGCGTAGCGTGCGCCCGAGAATTCACCCAGCAAGAGCCGCCAAGCGCGTAGATCAGGCGGGCAATCGCGGAGGCTACAATACCGACATGTCGCTGCTCGATTCCATTCACCAACCCAGCGATATCCGCTCCTTCAGTGACGAACAGCTCACGGAGCTGGCCGGTGAGATTCGCCAGGAAATTCTGGACACCATTCTGACTATCGGCGGCCACTTTGCGCCCAGCCTGGGCGCGGTGGAGCTGACCATTGCCCTGCACGTCGTGTTCGATACCCCGCGCGATCAGCTGGTGTGGGACGTCGGTCACCAGTGCTATCCGCACAAGATGCTCACCGGCCGGCGGGACCAGCTGAGGACGATCAAGAAGTTCGGCGGCATCAGTGGTTTCCCGCTGCGGGACGAGAGCGAGTACGACACCTTTGGCACCGGGCACGCCAGCACGGCGGTGTCCGCCGCGCTCGGCATGGCCAAGGCGCGCGACCTGCTGGGCAAGCACTTTTCCGTGGTCGCCGTGGTGGGAGATGGCGCGCTCACCGGCGGCCTGGCCTTTGAGGGGCTGAACAACGCCGGCCAGCTCAACGCGCCGCTCATCGTGGTGCTGAACGACAACGGCATGAGCATCTCGCCCAACGTGGGCGCTATGTCGCACTACCTGCACCGCATCACGTCGGACCCCAAGTACCTGCACACCAAGCACGATGTTGAGCGCGTGCTGCTGGGGCTGCCGCTGGGCGACCGCATGTACCACGTGGCGCGCCGCATGAAGGCATCGCTCAAAGAATTCGTGCTGCCCGGCAACTTGTGGGAAGAGTTCGGCTTCAACTACATCGGGCCCATCGACGGGCACGACATTCGCGGCATGATCGACACCCTGGAGCGCGCCAAGCGGGCCCAGTGCCCTGTGTTTGTGCACGTTCGCACAGTGAAAGGCAAGGGCTACGAGCCGGCCGAGCGCGATGCGACGTCCTTCCACAGCGTCTCGGCGCCCAAGAACAAGGCCGTCCTGGCGCCGGCGAACGCCGCTGCCCCAAAGCCCGCGGTACCAAGCTGGGATGGTGTGTTCGGCCGAACAGCCATCGAAATGGCGCGCAAGGATCCACGCATCGTGGCCATAACGGCAGCGATGAGCACGGGAACAGGCCTCGCGGACTTTGCCACAGAGTTTCCCGAGCGGTTTTTCGACGTAGGCATCGCCGAGCAGCACGCCGTGTGCTTTGCCGCGGGGCTGGCTACCCAGGGCTTGCGGCCGCTGGTGGCGCTGTACTCCACCTTCCTCCAGCGCGCCTTTGACCAGGTGGTGCACGACGTGGCGACGCAAAACCTGCCCATGGTGTTCTGCATCGATCGCGCTGGTCTGGTGGGCGAGGACGGCCTGGGCTTCCAGGGAGTGTTCGATGTGGGCTTTCTGCGCATGTTGCCCAACCTCACCGTGATGATGCCGCGCGATCAGGCGGAGCTGCCGCCAATGCTTGAATATGCGGTGCAGCAGCCCAACCCGGTGGCTGTGCGCTACCCGCGGGGTGGCGGCGTCGAGGACTGCCTGCCCTTCCAGCAGGCAGTGGAGACAGGTAAGGCGGAGGTATTGCGGCGCGGCAATGACGTGACGCTGCTGGCCTTTGGGCCGTGCACCTATTGGGCGCTGGAGGCCGCCTACCGGCTGGATGCGCAGGGCATTCAGGCGACGGTGGTTAACGCGCGCTTTGCCAAGCCACTGGATGAGCAGCTCATACTGGACCAGGCGGCCCGCACCGGGCGCATCATCACCGTCGAAGAGCATGCGCTCTCGGGTGGCTTCGGCAGCGCCGTGCTGGAGCTGATCGAAGCGCGCGGCTTAATGCACCAGGTAAAGGTGGCGCGCATTGGCCTGCCGGACCGCTTTGTTGAGCACGGCGATCCGGCAAGCCTGCTGGCGAAGTACGGCGTGACCGTAGAGGCTATCGAAGCGGCGGCGCTGCATCTGGTCGGGGAGAGCGCCGGGAGGGTCTCAGGCGTACCAACCAGCTATACTGGGCCTCGGTCCGCTCAGGCGGCCGGACGTACTCTTTGCTTCAACGTTTTGGGCGCACGATCGCCCTCTGGGGACGATGAGTCCGCGGGGCAGAAGTGCGAACAGCGCCCAGACTGCGCATTGCTACCCGCCCGTAACTGCTGCTGCCGTCGCCAAATCTGTGCAACGGCAGGCTCTGCCGGCGCTGTTGACGAAGTCGATGCCGCTGGCTTGGCCTTAGGCTGCTCGCAAGCCCAGGAGCGCGCCGTACTGGTTGGGGGTCAACAACGTGGCCAGCAGCTCCGTTACCTCAGAAGTGCGAAGAGGGCCGAGGCCAACCGAGGCCATTTGCGCAATCTCCGGCGGATTGAGAGTGGCCAGCTGAGCGAGAACTGACGTCAAGTTCTCCGCATCAGAGCGGGAGCCTCTGAACGAGACCAGAATGCCCATCAACTCCTCGTCGTTGCAGCTTTCCCACAGGGCCGGCAGGGCGTCTCCTTCCTCGCGGGTCAGATGGTCGAGGTAGCCGGCAGTGAAGGAAGCCAGGGCCCGGTAAAGGACATTGGGATCGCCAGGGGCCGTGGCGTAGGTCGCGGCCACATGCCGGAGTTCGTCGAGTTTGACCTCAAGCTCCGCGTGGGCGGCGTCCAGCTCCGCCGCCAGCGCCGGGGCCTTTTGTCGCAGCAGAGGGTGGATGAAGCGATCCTCGTGGCCCGCGTGGGCGACTAATTCGGCGCCCACAACATGCACAGCGCTGGCAAGGCGGGCAGTGGTGACGGAGTCGGAGGGGTCGGTCCTGCCGGCCTCCATGGTGAGATTGAACAGGCGGGCACGCTGCATCTTGTGGACGGCGGTATAGACGTCAAGTCGGTTCACGACGGTCTCCTTGGGTAGTATTGACAATGTGTTGTCATCTTAGATGATTGACAACACATTGGCAATTGTGGAGGCGAACGAAATGGCGCATAGTCCTGCCAGCAACCCGGAGGTATTCGCGCTCCTCGTCGCTGACATCTATGACGCTGCCGGCGTATTACGTCGCTATGGTGAGCGGACCGCTCTGTCCGCCGGCCAAACCCAGGCGCGCTGGCAGGTGTTGAGCGTGGTGTCCGAGGGCGAGTGGACGGTTCCAAGGGCGGCCGACCGGTTGGGAACCAGCCGCCAGGCGGTCCAACGGATTGCCAACGAGCTTGTTGGCGATGGCCTTGCTCTCTTCATCGAGAACAGTCGACGCCGCCGCTCGCCGTTTGTTGTCCTGACCCCCGCGGGGCGCGGGGTGCTGGCCACCATTACCGAGCAGGCCCAGGACAGCAATCGTCAGCTGTTCGCCAAATTGGGCGATCTCGACCTGGACGCCGTGAGGTCGACGCTGCGCCAACTTACGAGCTTGGTCCGCTCTACCCTCAAGCGTGACGACCCCCAGCGCGGCTCATCGGGATCTGGGGCAAGCGGACTCATGATGGAGTCGACACAGTGAGGTTGCTGTCTTCGGCCCCAAGTACGGTGGCCTTCGCTGCTCGGCCGGTTTACCCGGCAGAACATTGCCGCGGGTGCCCCCGGCGATAGGACCGACCGCTGACGCAGCGCACGCACACCCGGTCCGTCTCGGACATGGCGGGGTGGTTCTGGCTGTCTGCTGATCGCTCACCCTGGCTGCCAGCACCAGGCGATTCACCCAGATGGGGTTCCCCATTTGTCGCCCGCTTGGACAAGGTAGGCGTGAACGGCACACAGTGCAACTGGGAGTGTATCCCCCAGGAGGGTAGCCGTCATGGGGTGGGCTGGACATCTGCGCGCGCGCTGCCGGCGTTGGGCGGGGATCGCGGTCACCGCGGTCGTGCTCGCCGCCATCGAGATCTTGCGGCGTTCGGTGTTTCCCCTGCCCAATGCCCCAGCCATCTATTTGCTGGCGGTTGTCTACGCGGCCTTTCAGGGCGGGACGGGTCCGGGCCTGGTGAGCGCCGCCATGACCGTTGCCTACGCCGCCTACTTTTTCTCCATCCCAGGGCAGCCGTTTCACTACACCGACGGCAACGCCACGCGCGTGGTGGTGTGGGCCATCACGGAGCCCGCCATCGTCCTCCTGGTGGGAACCCTGCAGCGGCGCAACGACCGGGCGGCGAGCGATGCCATCCGTCGGGAGCAAGAACATTCGGCCGTGCTTGGCGCGGCGCTTCAGGCTCAACAGGTCCTGCGCGAAGCGCTGGATCGAAGAAACCGAGAATTGGAGCAACGCAGCCACGAGGCCGAGGAGGGCAGTCGCGCCAAGAGCGAGTTCCTGGCCAACATGTCACACGAGCTGCGGACGCCACTGAACGGCATCATCGGCTTCGCGGAGCTTCTGCAAGACGACAAATCCGGCCTGGTGAGCGCCCAGCAGCAGGAGTTCCTGGGCTACATCCTGACCAGCGGCACGCACCTGTTGGGACTCATCAACGACGTCCTCGACCTGTCAAAGGTGGAGGCTGGCAAGATGGAGTTCTTCCCTGAAACGGTCGAACCAGGGGCCGTGGTTGGTGAAGTGGTCGATTCGCTCCAGCCGCTGGCCAACGAGAAGCACATTGCCGTTGAAACGGCTGTCGAGCCGGGTCTCGGGCGCCTGGTTCTCGATCCCGGCAAGCTGAAACAGGTGCTGTACAACTTCCTGTCGAACGCGCTCAAGTTCACCGGCGAAGGTGGCCGCGTGGCTGTTCGCATCGCGTCGGAAGGGTCAGACAGCTTTCGGTTGGCGGTCGAGGACACCGGCATCGGCATCGCCGCGGACCAGCTGCCCCATTTGTTCGAGGAGTTCCGTCAGCTCGAGCCGGCGCTCTCCAAAAAGTACGCGGGCACCGGCCTGGGCCTGGCCCTCACCAAGCGCATGGTCGAGGCGCAAGGTGGCACGGTGGGGGTGATGAGCACGCCCGGTGCCGGCAGCACCTTCTTCGCGGTGCTGCCACGGCAGCAGGGAGAGCCTAGAAGTTCGGCCGGAAAGCCATTGGCGGCCCTCAGCCGATCCCCTGTCGCTACAGTTGGCGAGCTCAATCGGCGCTCTGGAGGAACCCCACCCCGGCCGCCGCGGCAGGTTTCCGGCCGAACTTCTAGCCCGCCCAGCGTAGTGGCGCCCCCGAAGTCGGCGTTCACAGAAGGGCGCGCGCGTGTGCTGGTCGTAGAGGACCAGCTGGCTGATCAGGACTGGCTGCGGCAGACGCTCACCGCCGCGGGCTACGAGGTGCGGCTGGCCACCACCGGTGCCGCGGCTATCGCCGCCTGCCGGGAGCAAAGGTTTGACGCCGTGACCCTTGATCTGCTCCTCCCGGATATGCACGGCTGGGACGTGCTGCGCACCATCCGCGCCGAAGCATTGAACGGTGGTACACCGATCATTGTCGTCACGGTCCTGGCCGACAACGCGGCGGCCGCGGGTTTCGCCATCCAGGACTTTCTGTCCAAGCCGGTTACCGCGGACGAGCTTGTCGCGGCGCTGCGTCGCGCCGGCATTGAGCCCGAGCCATCGCGCGGCATCCTGGTGGTGGATGACGACACTACCGCGCTGAAACTCATGGAGGCGACGCTCACCCAGCTTGGCTACCCCTGTGTGTGCCGCGACAATGCGCGCGCTGGGCTCGATGCGCTTGAGGTGCATCGGCCTTCGGCGGTCGTGCTGGACTTGATGATGCCTGAAATGGACGGCTTCGCGTTTCTGGCTGAATTACGTCGCCGGCCAGCGGGGCGGCGCCTGCCGGTCTTCGTGTGGACGAGCAAGGATCTCAGCCGCCAAGAACACGCGCTGCTGCGCTCCACCACGCAAGGCATCCTCCTGAAGAGCTCGGGCAGCACCGCGCCATTGCTTGAGGCGCTGCGGGAATACGCGCCCGCGGCGGCACCTCGGGAGGCGGCCAACGGCGGAGTGAGCGAGTCCTGCTCGTCGAAGACAACCTGATTCGCGGCCAGCTGCGACGGATATCTCACGAAGCTGGTGGACACACGTAGCCTGGTTCAGCAAGTGGCCGCGTTCTCGGAAAGACGTTGGTTAGAGAGGTGGGCGCAGCAGTCGCCCTTCGGCAGGTGCGACTCATAGATGATGCCGCGTGAGGCATCGGTGGATGGCGGGATTTGTGAGCTCTTCAGGATGACTCGCGCGAGGAACCGGCTGCCCACTTCACTCGCGACCGCGACGTCCGCGGCGTTCCGCACGGGCCAGGACGTCACAGCCAGCGCGGGCTTTCCCAGGCACGTCGGATCCTCGCTCGACCATTGACCCGTCGTTAACTGAAGGTTTACGGCCGGTTGACAGACCACC
>DATKQD010000015.1:0-4899 GCA_035532895.1 Chloroflexota bacterium | reverse complement strand
TGCGCTCATCACTTCGGCGGATGGGCGCCGCACCTTGGCCGAGGCCATGGGCGAGCGGTGGCGTGAAGATCTCACGGCGGACGACGCCCGTGCCACGTTTATCGACGGGCAGGTCAAGGGGTCGCGGGTGCGGCTGAGCAGAGCGCAGGCGCTCGTGCTGGTGTGCTTCAGTCCGCGTGATCTCGACCGCTACCCGGATGCGGAGCGGCAGGCAGCCGAGCGCGAGATGGCGGTGCAGAGCGTTGGCGCGGCCATCCAGAACCTGCTGCTGTCGCTGCACCTGCGTGGCCTGGGTGCCGCGTGGATGTGTGCACCGCTGTTTTGCCCGGAGGTAGTGCGCCAGGCGTTGGCCCTGCCTCCCGATTGGGAGCCGCAGGCGCTGGTTACTGTTGGCGTGGCCGTCAGCCAGCCGCCAGCACCGCCCAGGCGCCCGCTAGATGGCGCCCTGCTCCTGCGGGTGTAGGCGCTTGGCCAAAGTTCCACAGGTGCTGGCGCTGGCGGGAGGCGTCGGCGGCTCCAAGCTTGCCCAGGGCCTGCACCAGCACCTGCGCAGCAACCTCACAGTCATCATAAATACCGGCGACGACGCCACCATGTGGGGCCTGCGCATCTGCCCGGATATGGACACTGTGCGCTACACACTGGCGGGACTCGCCCACGCTGAGCACGGCTGGGGCCTGGAGGGCGACACCTTCCAGGCGCTGGATGCGCTCGCGCGCTTTGAACTGGACACCTGGTTCCGCATCGGCGACAGGGACCTGGCCACGAGCCTGGCGCGCACCCACTTCCTGCGGCAAGGGCTGCGGCTCACCGAAGTGGAGGCGCGGCTCAGCCGCGGCTGTGGCGTTCAGGCGCAGCTGCTGCCGATGTGCGATGCGCCCGTGGCAACAAAAGTTCGCACCGCGGAAGGGGAGTTGGATTTTCAGGACTATTTCGTACGCCTGGGCCACCGCGACGAAGTGCGTTCGGTCGCCTTCTCGGGCATCGAAGCAGCGACCATGTCACCAGAGGTCCAGGCTGCGTTGGCGAGTGCGCACGTGGTGCTGCTGTGCCCATCCAATCCCGTGGTGAGCGTAGGGCCTATTCTGGCCGTTCCTGGACTGCGGGCGAGGCTCGCCAAGGCGGGCAGGCAGCGCATCGCGGTGAGTCCCATTATTGGCGGGCAAGCGGTGAGCGGCCCGGCCGGGCAGATGATGCAGGCGCTGGGCTTCGAAGTATCCGTGCTGGGCCTGGCGCGCATGTATGGCGATATCCTCACGGGGATGGTTGTTGATACCGCTGACGCCGCTCAGCAGCCTGCCCTGGAAGCGCTGGGTTTGCGCGTGCTGGTCACCGACACGCTCATGCCCAGCGCCAACGAGCGCGGACGTTTGGCCCAGGAGATTCTGGCCTGGGCCGAGGCCGCGTGACCGCCCCGCGCGTTGCCGCGCTCGTGCCGGTGAAGTCGCTCGTCGCGGCCAAGAGCCGCCTCGCCAACGAGCTGCCGCCGGCCCAACGCGGCGCAGTCACGCTGGCCATGCTGCGGGCCGTGTTGGAACAGTTGACGCTCACGCCGGGAATCGACGCGGTAGCCACGATCAGCCGGGATGACGATGTCCTGGCTGTGGCGCGCGAGCTGGGCAGCGCCAGCCTGAGCGAACAGCCCGGTGGGCTGAATGCCGCCCTGGAGCAGGGCCGCGCCTGGGCTCGCGACCTCGGCGCCGAGGCGCTGCTGGTGGTTCCAGGCGACGTGCCGCTGGCACGCGCGAGTGATTTTGGTGCGCTGCTGGCAGCGCTGAGCCAGTTGCAGGGTCCCGCCCTGGCGCTCACCCCGTCGGCCGATGGCGGCACCAATGCCCTTCTGCTCCGCCCGCCCGAGCTGATCCCGTTCCGCTTTGGGCACGACAGTGCCGCGCAGCACCAACAGGAGGCCGAGCGCCGTGGGGTTGCCGTAGCTCTAGTGCCGCGCCCTCGTCTGGCGTTCGACGTGGATTCCCCGGCCGACTACCAGCGCTACCTTGCGCTGGAGCGCGAGGCGCTGGCCGCTGCTGAGCGTCCAAGGCGACGCTGATGGCAGGTGACATGCGGCTCATCCCCGTCACTGGCTTGCCGGCGGTGCAGCCGGGCGACGATTTGGCCGAGCTGGTGCTGGCCCATCTGTCCGAACCGGTGCACGACGGCGACGTATTCGTGATTGCCCAGAAGATCGTTTCCCGCGCGGAAAACCGCCTCCGGTTTCTGCCTGACGTGCAGCCCTCGGCCCGGGCATTGGCCCTGGCACCTGAGGCGCAGAAGGACGCCCGGCTGGTGGAGGTTATCCTGGCGGACAGCACCGAGGTGCTGCGGCTGCGCCAGGGCGTGTTCATTGTGGAGCAGCGCAACGGCTTCGTGTGCGCCAACGCCGGCGTGGATCGCTCCAACGTCCCACCGGGCAATGGCCAGATGGTGGCGCTGCTGCCGGTGGATGCCGATGCTTCGGCCGATCGCTTCGTGGAGGGGGTACTGCGCCACACCCAGCGCACTGTGGGGGCAATCGTCAACGACTCGCATGGCCGCGCCTGGCGGGAAGGCTCCGTTGGGGTGGCCATTGGTGTGAGCGGGCTGCCAGCGCTGAAGGACGAACGCGGCCGCCACGATCTGTATGGCTACGAGCTCCAGACCTCGATCATCGGCTGGGCCGACGAGGTGGCTTCGGCGGCGTCGTTGCTCATGGGCCAGTCAGACCAGGGGGTCCCGGTGGTGCTCATCCGTGGCCTGGAACGGCCGGCCGGCCCAAATGGGTCGTTTCGCGACCTGCTGCGGCCCAAGCAGAAGGATCTCTTCCGCTGATGGCTGTCAAGCGCAAGGGGCCGGCGGCCATCATCTTCCGCTGCGTATGCGGCTACGTCACGCACATCACGCCGGACTACCCCACCTCTCACTGCGCCCACTGCGGCCGGCCGCTCCAACTGCCCTTGCCGCTCAAGTAAGCGCAGCCACTGTTCAACTTCGCCCCCGTCGCAACTTCGCCCCCGTCGCATCTTTGTCCCTCGCCGTCGCTGACCTAGGATGCCGACGTAGTTGATGGTGCGCTGAACCCTCGCGCATCATCTGGCACAGATTCGACCGGTCCGACGCGTCCCACAGGGTCGATCCGGCCGCGCTGCTGTACAGTAAGCCTTATATGCCGCCCGCGCCGACCATCCCTCTGCGCAACGGCGCGGCCATGCCGCGCATCGGTCTGGGCACTTGGCCCATGACGGATGCCGCTGCCGAGACGCTGGTCCCCCTGGCGATCCAGGCCGGCTACCGGCTCATCGACACCGCCGAGAATTACGGCAACGAGGCTGGTATCGGCCAGGGCATCCGGGCGTGTGGGGTGCCACGCGAGGAGCTGTTCATTACCACCAAGTTCAATAAGGAATGGCACGGCGTGGACCTTGTCCGCCGCGCGTTCGATGGCAGCGCCCAACGCCTGGGCCTTGACTACATCGACCTGCTGCTGATCCATTGGCCGAACCCGGCCCAGGACCGTTACGTGGACGCTTGGCGCGGACTCAACAGGCTGCTGCAGGAGGGACGGTTGAAAGCGATCGGCACCTCCAACTTCAAGCCCAGCCATCTCCAGCGCCTGATGGACGAGACCGGCACGGCGCCGGAGGTGAACCAGATCGAGCTTAGCCCGGCGCTGCCACGCGACCAGGAGCGCGCCTTTCATGCGCAGCATGGCATCCTGACCGAGTCATGGTCGCCGCTGGGTGGCGGGCGCACGAGCCTGCTGAGTGGACCGACGGTAGCCAGGCTGGCGTCGCATTATGGCAAGAACCCGGCGCAGATCGTCCTCCGCTGGCACATCCAACAGGAGCTGATCGCCATCCCGCGCTCGACCAACCCAGAGCGGGCCCGCCAGAACCTCGAGGTCTTCGATTTTGCCCTCGACGCGAAAGACATGGCCGCCTTGGCCACGCTGAATCGCGGCGGGGCGGCCGCCACAGACTCAGACCGCTTCGGCCACTAACTAACGCCCGCCCGCCGGACAAGCTCAGAGACTAACTGGGTTCGGTGCCGGAGTGACGGCCGGCTGAGGAGTTCAAAAGCGCCGACTCCTCGGCGCCGGTTTGCTTCGAGACAATGCCGAATGCAAGCGGGCGTCAGCAAGTGCTACACTATGCGAGCCCGTGGTCCCCTTGCCCGGGTCGGTGTTGCCACTCAGCACACCGCTTTCATTTGCAGAGAACGTTCTATGGCCATACCGCCTCGGCGCGTTTCGATGACATCGAGATTGACGTCGGGGGCGTCCGGAAGCAGGAAATATGGCCCAAGTTATTGCCGCGGGGCTAGACCAGATCGCCCCATCCCACAATGGATCGGCTGAAACGCCGCAGGACACGGCTGGGTCCTCCGCCAGTGATTCCGCTCGCTTTGACACGCTTGGTCTCAGCGCGGACATGCTGAGCACGTTACAGGAGGTGGGCTACGAAACGCCCACGCCAGTGCAGAGTGGCGCCATCCCGCTGCTCCTGAACGGCAAGGACGTGCTGGCCCAGGCCCAAACCGGCACGGGCAAGACAGCCGCCTTCGCCATCCCAGCCATCGAACGCATCCAACGCGGTGTTCGTGGCGTCCAGGTTCTGGTGCTTACGCCCACCAGGGAGCTCGCCGGCCAGGTGGCTAAGGAGGCCCAGCGGCTGGGCGCCCATAGCAGGGTTCGTGCCCTGGCCATCTACGGCGGGCAGTCCTACGACGTCCAACTCCGCGCCTTACGCCAGGGTGTAGACGTGCTCGTGGCCACGCCGGGCCGGCTGATGGACCATATGCGCAATGGCAAGATCGATCTGAGCCAAGTTACGACTCTGGTGCTGGACGAAGCCGACGAAATGCTCAACATGGGCTTCTTGGAGGATGTCGAGTTCATCATGGCTGGCTTGCCCGAGGGGCACC
>DATKQD010000014.1:0-3421 GCA_035532895.1 Chloroflexota bacterium | reverse complement strand
AGGGCGTCAAGATCAGCGACCAGGCCATGGACGAACTACACCTGCGTCCTCACGATACCCAGCCCACTCGCAACTACACCATCAGCCCTAGCTGACCCCCAGCGGGCGCCAGGACTGGGAACTTATTTTTGAGTGGGCCCTAAGTCGGCGTAAGGCAGCTTCAGATGTCATGACATCGTGCCCGAAATGACGTGGGGCAAATGTTCCCCGCAGACCTCGTAGGTAAGCGGAATGTCGGTGCCGGGGAAGTGCGGAGCGGCGCGGTTGAGGTCGTCGCACAAGGCCGCTAGGGCCCGTTGTTGGATGGGGAGGTTGGGCGGGTCCAGGCACACCCGGAGCCTGCCGTCAGGCTCGCGAGTCATGGTGCCGGAGAGGTGAGCGAAGGCGCGCACCAGGTCATGGAGGTCATGAGGATTGGGGTAGTGTTGCGCCAGGCGGTCGGCCAGCCAGGCCTGGGCGTTGTAGGCGGCCACCTTGACCGTGTCGGTCAGGGCCTTGGCCTCCAAGCGAGGTGTGGCCGAGAGGTCCCCCAGACTGCTCAACATGACCCGGGGTGACAGGCCTTTGAGCCGTTCGCGGGCCTGGGCGACGTCGGCTTCGGCGGCCTGCAGCTGAGCGAGTACGGTGGCCTGGGTGGCAGCGCGGTCCGGCGTCCGTTTGCCGCGGCCCCGAGGCGGTGTGGCTTCCGCCTGGGTCGCGCTGGCCTGCTGAGTGGCTAGCACGACGGTCTGGCCAAGCGCCGCCCGGACTTTGTGCGCGGTGGCCAGCAGGCGTTGCAGTTCGCGTTTGGCCAGCTTGACGGCGGGATTGGGCACCTCGCGGTCCACGGTCTGGTCGACGGCATAGCTGGCCAGCACATCCAGGCCCACATGGGTGCGCAGGGCTTTGAAGCAATTCTCTTGACGCCAGCGGGCCAGCATCACCGCCGCCACCCTCGCCGACGGCAGGCCTGCTTCCGTCGGGCTGCCATCTCGCCGCGGCCGGACGGCCTGGCCCAGGCTGGTCAGGATGGGCGTTTGGTGGCCGTCGGGGGTACGCAGCACGATCCGCCGCCAGGGCCCGGAAGCCGCCACCTTCACCGTGTCTTCAGCCAGCCAGAAGCGCTCCCGCCGGCCCTCCCATCGCACTTCGCGGCGAACAAACGTGGCCTGCGCCAGGGCGACACGGCCGCGCTGGTAGGTGATGAAGTCCAGGCCCTGCTCGACCAGCCAGCTGAACAACTCGCCGTCGTAGCCACCACGGTCGAAGATGACCGTGAAGCGGCGCTCGCCGACCACTTTGCGGATGGCCCCGACGACGCTGCGCAGGCTTTTGGCCAGGTTGCCGGTGACGTCCTCGGTCACCACCAGCAGCGGCCGGCCGCGCAGATCGTTGACAAAGTACTGCTCGATGCCCGGGAGGGGCATGCGCCGCTGACTGTTCCACACCTCCGGCACCGCGCGTTTGCCGCTGTACACCTTCATGTGGCCGTCGACGTAGAAGAAACTGGCGTTGAGCAGCCCCACATCCAGCCAGCGCCGGGCCAACAGACGGCCCAGGTCGGCCGCCTCCCGCGGCTGGCACAGCAGCGCCAGCTTGCGCCGCAGCGTGCGCACGCAGGCCGCGCGCCCACAACCCAGCACGACCCCCAACTCGGTGCACAGCAGGTGTTTCAGCCGCTCGATGGTGGCCTCCTGCAGCAGGGCCAAGCAGAACAGCTGCAGGAAGACCTGGCGCACCCCGAAGCGCACCACCCCGGCCACTTGGTAGACCTGCTCGGCCACCGTCAGCAAGCCGCTGACCTCCAGGGCGACGTAGAACAGCGTGAGGCCCAGATAGCGGCTGCTGACCGCCTCCCCAGGCGACGGCAGGACCGGCCCGCCGGGCTCTGGCAGCGGCTCCCCCGGCCCGCCGGCAACTTCCCACTCGTCGCTTGGCGGCTCGCCGTCAGCGCCGCCGGCCGCTCGTTCTGGCGCCTCCCCAGCCTCCGCCTGAGCGGGCCCGTTGGCCAGGTCCAGCGGCTCCTGCCGCACCGCCTGCTCGCGCAGGTGGCGCATCAGGCGGACCACATGCTGCCGGGAGAGTGAGATACCCAGACGCCGCCGCACCTCTCCAGCAATGGCGGCCGAGCTCAGCCCGGCCGCCAGCCCGCGCTCCACCGCGGCCAGCACCTCCGGCGTCACCTTGTGCGGACCGCGCGGCCCCGGCTGGCGGGCGACGGTGGCCGCCACGCCATCGTTCGCCACCTGGCGGGCGATGCGACTCACGCTCTTGGGATGCAGGCCCAAAATGCCGGCTACCTCCACTCGCGTGGCCAGCTTGGCGTTCACGATCTGGGCCGCTACCAGCCGCCGCGTGGCCCGGTCGTCGGCGGCCCACTGGAACAACAGAGTCGTCCCCAGGAACAGCGCCCAGCAGTCTCCCTCAGCGTCATGCAGCAGGCGCAGCCCATGACCGAACAGCACACCGGGTGGGGGCATGGACGCCAGCAACTGGGGGCTCGCCGGCTCAGTCAGCGCTGCCTCGCCGTGACACGATCTACTCTATCACAGACTGCTTGCTATGTCAAGCCAACGGAGCAGCACGAGCAGCCGTGCGTCGTTCGGGATGCGGGTTCACTCCAGCCGATAATGATCCACTATGGCGGCAAGAAGGCACTGGGTAAGGTCACCAGAGCGGGGTGGTAAGCGCGTGCCCGAGGCGGTGCAGCAGTGGGTGGCGGCGCGACTCCAGCGGTACGCCTCGCAGCATTTTGCTGGCAGGTACACCCAGCTTGACCTTCGCTTTCGTGGTCAGTTCTGCTACGTCGATGCCTGCACCGAGCTCCAGTTGCCCGGGCCGAGTTGGCCGCCACCCGACTGGCCCGAAACCCGCGAGGAGTACGTGGAGCGACTGCGGACCACCCCCCTACACCTCTGCCGCCTGCGCTATTTCGGCGAGGAGGAGCGTTGGGGGTTCGCCTTCTACACGTACAGCAGCGAGCGCTATGAGGTGTCAGTATTCCCCTCCGGGGAGTTCTTTGGGCCGCCGGAGGAGGCCTTCGAGATGGCCGCCCAGGCGTCACCACTATCCCGCGCCCCAGATGGATGATTCCAGCGGCCAATGCTGGTCGCGGCTTGGCAACTCCGAGAGGCCAGGCCGAGGGAAGCCCGCAGTCCTACTGACTTTAGTGGTGTGTTGACGGCACTAACGCGTGGATACAACGGAACATCGATTATGCGTCAGTCTCTACGCACGGCGTCATGACATCTGAATCTCGAAATACTGGTTGTTACCCGGGATGTCCGGCAGGCGCTCATTGCCCATCTCCGCGAGCTTGCGCTCCATGGCCTGAGCATCTTCCACGCCGAAGCCGAAATGGTGTACGCCTATCTCCGCTTTGCTGGGATCGTCCTTGGATGGGATGCGCAGCACGGCGAAATTGATCTCGCCGTCGGATAGG
>DATKQD010000013.1:0-47814 GCA_035532895.1 Chloroflexota bacterium | reverse complement strand
GACGGCGCCATCGTGGTAGACATACGAAATCGGCACCACGTACACGCGGTCCTCGGCCTCGTCGTACATACCCAGCCGGCCGATCTCCTGCTCCCGAAGAACCGCCTCTGCCTCTGCTCGATCGAGTTCATACATGCTCTGGCTCCTTGCTGTCCAAGCGGCCGACTTCGGCTCAGCTCCAACCTAGCCCGGGCCGCGGAAACAACGCGGAAAGACAGCGTGAACGAGATGTAAACACAGGTTCGGCACGCCGCGCGATATGCGCCCCGCCTCACCAGGTAGGGCGGTCTGATTCTGGCGGCCGGAAGAAACGGTCGGGCAGCCGGCGAGCTCTAGGCCTAGGAGGGCAGCGGCTGGACTCGCTTGATGCCGGGAACGCCGATCAGGCTAGCTCTGCCCGTGCTCCGGAGGGCGTTCCGCCCCCAAGTTGCCTCCAAGTGCACAAGTTTGGTGCCCCTTGGCGCCGGCTAATAGAGCTTGGTGATCTGCACGCCGGTGTAGAAGTACTGGAGGATGTGCTGATACGTCCAGCCGGCGGCGGCGCGCTTGATGGTGCTTTGGAGGGGCATGCCCACGCCGTGGCCCAGCAGCGCCTCGCCATTGCTGTCAGGGTCAGCCACGCTGATGAGCCAGGGATGCGCGGTGCCACCCCACACCTGCTGCCAGCCGCGGGTGTGCCCATCCGAGTGGGAAAAGTACGGCGTCACCGCTACCTTGCCGTTATACGTCACCACCTGGCCCCAGGTGGCCTGCTCGCCCTGGGTAAGGTCCGGGCCCAGGGTTTCGCGGTGCTCGCCGGTGTAAATCTGGTTGGCCCCGGTGTAGGGCGCAACATAGACGGAGGATGATCCAAGATCGAACGGCTCCTTCCAGTTTGGATCCGCTTTGTGCCGCTGCTGGGTCGAGAGGGCATAGCCGCGGTAAGCCACGGCAAACGCCTTGTATGCCTCAGGGGGGTCGCCCTCGGTTTCCTCGCCGATGCCTTTGACGTAGTCCTCCATACCCAGTTCGTTCACCACCCACAGCTTGTTCGATTGAGTGGAATAGTCCGCCTCCAGCACGCCTCGAAAATCGTCCTCCCAGGCGGGCAGATTCAGCTCCTTCAGCAGGGTGCTGCCCAACGGGCTCACACGCACGGGCGACGATGACGTGACCGTCTTGCCGTTCAGGGCCAGGGTGTAGCTGCTGGGATTGCTGGCAGAGATGGTAAGCGTCTGCCCGGCGTTGCCGCTCAGCAGGGAGGCGCCAGCGGTGTTGGCCACGGTGAACGGCCCGTCGGCGCCAATGTTCACGGTGTTGGCGGGCGCGCCAGGCGCATCGCCCGATCCATAGATCGCCACGCGTATGCTCGGCTGGCCGCCTGCCGGCGGCGCGCCACCCTGACCCGCCAGCTTGGCCCGGTATTCGTCACCCAGCAAGCCCAGCTCCACCTGGCTGCCGTGGAGCTCCATGCGCGCACGCTGGAAGTACTGCACCGTGAAGCCGTTCATGGCAAAGGGCTCTGACGTGGGATAACCGAAGATATCGAGCCCACCATGAGCGTTGAAGAAGGTGAGGAATGGCCCGCTCAGGTTGTGCGACGTTTGAGGGTAGAAGCGTCCCTGGCCAGTAGCTGTGGCCTTAGGAAACGGATGCGGAGCGGTGAGGTCGCCCAGCAGGCCCAGCTCGACCTCATACGGCGTACCGGCGAATTCGGGGTGGTACTCAAAACGCGCCCGTTGGAAATACTGCACAGTCCAGCCGTTCTCTTTGATCTCCTCGGTGGTGGGATAGCCGAAGATCTGCACCCCGCCCCGAGAATCAAAAAACTGCTTAAAGCCAAAGCTCACCGAATGCCCAGTTTGAGGGAAGAGCTCGGTCAGCGGCGCGGCAGCGGCCCGAGCGCCCAGTGGGGCGATGAGCGTACCAAGCGTGGCAGCGAGGGTAGCGAGGGTAGCGAGAAAGCTGCGCAGCGTGCTGTGGCTCTTCACAATGCTCCTGATCCCGGAAGTAACGGCACGCGGGCGGCGACGGCTGGCGCCCGGGGGTATCCGCGCCAGTAGAGTACAACGTGCCGACACGATTCCCGTTGCGGCTCTCCCGGTCAGGAATGGACGACGGCGTCTGCGCCCGGCCCTGTGGGAGCGATGCGTCCGCGCGCGGACGCGCGCAGGGCCTGCCGGTATAATCGCCCGGTACTACCCGCGTAAGAGGGATGGATTGGCACGCATTATTGCCATCGCCAACCAGAAGGGTGGCGTGGGCAAAACGGCCACCACAGTCAATCTCGGGACGGCCCTCTCGCGGCTTGGCCGACGGATACTCATCGTCGACATGGATCCGCAGGGCAACCTCACCGCCAGCTTTGGCGTGCAGGATCGCATCGAAAAGACCATGGCTGATGCGCTGCTGGACCGGAACATGCCTATGCCGACGCTGCTGACCGAAGCCACCCTGCAGGGTTGCCTGGAGCTGGTGCCCGCCAACGCGGAGCTGGCCGCCGCGGAGTCGTCGCTATCCAACAAGCTGGGCCGGGAGTTCCGCCTGCGCGACGTGCTGGCGGTGGCGGGCGAGCGCTACGACATGATTCTGATCGATACGCCGCCCTCGCTGGGCCTGCTCACGGTGAATTCGCTGGTGGCGGCAACGCGCGTCATTGTACCGACGGAGGCTCGTTTCTTCTCTCTGCAAGGACTCCAGGGGCTGGAAAACACCATCGCCGACGTGCAGTACCTGAACCCCAACCTGCGCATCATGGGGATTTTGCTGAGCAAGCTCGACCGCCGGTTGAAAGAGGAGCAGACAGTGAGCAGCTACCTGCGCGAGAAGTGGGGCGAACTGGTGTTCAGCACCGAGATCGGCACCAACAGCAAAATCCTGGAGGCGGCCTCGTCCGGGTTGGCTGTAGGCGATGTGCCCGGCGGCGCGAAGGCAGCTGAGCTGTACGGCGAGCTGGCGCAGGAGGTGCTGGCCCGTGACTGAGCGGCGCAAGGGGTTCGATCCCAATCGCCTGCAGGGACTTGGCCAGCAGCCGGGCATCGTATCGCGCATGCTGGATCGCGAGCAACATGAGGTACCGGCCGCCAAAGGCTTCACCGAGATCAAGGTCGTGGGCGTAGGCGGCGGTGGCAATAACACTGTGAACCGCATGATCGAGTCGGACGTGCGGGGCATCGACTTCATCGCCATGAACAGCGATCAGCAGGCGCTCAACCACTCGCTCTCGTCGCACCGCATTCAGATCGGCCGCCGGGTTACCAAGGGGCTGGGCGCCGGTGGCCAGCCCGAGGTGGGCGAGCGCGCGGCGCACGAAAGCGCCACCGAAATCAAAACTGCGCTGAACGGCGCGCAGATGGTATTCGTAACCGCCGGCATGGGCGGCGGCACGGGCACCGGCGCTGCGCCAGTAGTGGCGGAGATCGCCCGCGGCGGGGGCTCGCTGACAGTGGGCGTGGTCACTCGCCCATTTTCCTGGGAGGGCGCCCGCCGAGCGCGCTCGGCTGAAGAGGGCCTGCTGCGCATGCGGGAGGCGGTAGATGCGCTGATCGTGGTACCCAACGAGCGGCTGCTGAAGCTGGCCGGGCGCAATACGTCCATGCTGGACGCCTTCCGGCTGGCGGATGGTGTGCTGCACCAGGGCATTCAGGGCATCGCCGACCTGGTGCTCATCCCCGGAGTAATCAACCTGGACTTCGCGGACGTGCAGGCCATCATGAAGAATGCCGGGTCCGCCCTCATGGCCCTGGGCGAGGCCAGCGGTCCCAGCCGAGCCAAGCTGGCCGCGCAAGCCGCCATCGAGAGCCCGGTCCTGGAAGCATCCATCGCCGGCGCCAAAGGGGTGCTGCTGAACATCAGCGGGGGCAGCGATCTCGCCCTCTCTGAGGTAGAGGAAGCGGCGCAGGTGGTGGCCGAGGTGGTGGATCCGCGGGCCAACATCATCTTCGGCACAGTCCTGAACCCGCGCCTCGAGGGCCTGCTGAAGATCACCCTCATCGCCACCGGCTTCGCGGCCGACTACAACGCCGAGGCACGGGCGGCCTACCATGCCCCCGCCGCCCGGCCAGAAGGTGAGCGGGTGGCGCGGCCCTCGAGCCCAACCAGTGCCCCCAGAAGCGCGCCGCTGCCGCGCGACCTGCCCTCCGCGGCCGACCTGGACGTGCCGGCCTTCCTGCGGCGGCGCACCTGAGCGATCCCCCGCCCCGAGCCGCACTGCTACCATACAAGCCATGGAGAAAAAGGCCGCTGAAAGCGTGCTGATCGCGGAGCATCCAGAGCTCCGCAACCCGGCCATGATCGCCGCTTTCGCCGGCTGGAGCGATGCCGCGTCCTGCGCGACGTCCGCCGTGCGCCTGCTCATCGAGCAGTGGTCCGCGGGAAAGTTCGCGACCATCGATCCCGAGGAGTTCTACGACTTCTCCATGCACCGGCCAACCGTGACCGTGGACGAGCACTTCAACCGCACCATCGAGTGGCCCGCTAACGACTTCTACTTCTATCAAGCGCCCGATCAGCCGCGCGATTTTGTGCTGTTCGTGGGCGTGGAGCCCAACACCCGCTGGCGTACCTACACCTCCGCCATCTCGTCCGTGGCCCAGGAGCTCGGCGTTACCGATGTGGTG
This sequence comes from Chloroflexota bacterium, assembly GCA_035532895.1. Classification (GTDB taxonomy): domain Bacteria; phylum Chloroflexota; class JAJPGV01; order JAJPGV01; family JAJPGV01; genus DATKQD01. The sequence continues at coordinate 43,216 of DATKQD010000013.1, read as the reverse complement.
ACGGTGGGCGCGCTGATCGCGGAGGTGGTGCACAGCACACCGGTGCAGCTCACCGGATCCAGCAACAGCCCCGAGCTGCGCGACCGAATGCGCCTACTGAACATCGGCTCGTCCCGCTACCAGGGGCCCACAGGCATCACCAGCGCCCTCTCAGATCGCTGCACGCAGGATGGCATCCACTCGATGTCCATCTGGGGCTCCGTACCGCACTACATTCCCACCACACCCAACCCCAAAGTCGTGACTTCCATGCTCCGCCATCTGCGCGACCTGCTGCGCTTCGACCTGGACCTCAGAAGCCTGGAGGTGGCGTCGCGCCGGTTTGAGGAGCAGGTGACTGACGCCGTGAACGCCAACGCGCAGCTGCGAGACTACGTGCGCGAGCGCGAAAGCAAGGAGCACCTGGAGGACGAGCCTGAGGAGGGCACCACGCCCGCGGACGACTTCCCCAGTGGCGAGACACTGGTACGGTCCCTAGAAGAGTTCCTGCGCCAGAACCGGCCGCGCCCAACAGATACATAGCGCACCACCAAAGGAGGCAGTAGCCTCGGGCGCCGTTGGTCGCCCGCCCACGGTTCGGGTGCTCTTCCGCTGCCGACCGGGAGAGACAAGGTGGGAGGGCCGGTCCACTGGCGGCCGGTGAGCGACGGACGGGACGTGCTGCCCGAGAAGTGAGCCGGCGCACCGCCTCCAGGAGAGTTCGTGCCAGTCCATCCTCACCCCCGGCCTCGCTCAGAGGGAGATGGCGATACTGACGCCGGCTGTCGGGCAGCCCGGCTGAGCGGGCTCACCAGCGCTCGCGTGGCCAGCACGCCCAGCCACACCAAGGCGAAGGCCACGGCATCGAGCAGAGGAAACACCGACCGGCCACCGACCTGCGACAGAGCCTGGTATACGCCATCGGAGCGAGACAGGATACCCAGGACCACCAGGGACAGCCCAATGGCCAGCGCGGCCATGCGCACCTGCTGGCCTCGGAACGCCCGCCACCACGCGGCCAGCGCCGAAACGAGCGCAAAGCCAAGGCCAAACGTGTTGAAGAGCACGGTAGGGACTACCCACGGCCCCATCACCAGCACACCAGCGCCATTGCCGCCAGCGAGGGCCATTAAGACCGCGGCGTTGACATGCGCCGGCAGAGTGAGCGCCAGCTGAGCCAAGCACAGCAGCAGCACGAAGAGCGAAGGCCAGCGGGCGAGTCGTGGGCTGAAGGCCAGCCAGCAGCAGCCGGCGCCCACCAGCCCCGGAAACATGCTCGCACCCAGCGCGTAGTACACGCGAAACGCCGTGCCGCTGCCCGTCATTGCCACGGCATAGGCGATGGCCGCCAGGCCGCCAATCATTAGGCCTGCCGCCACCCAGGGCGCGCTACGCCAGAGAGAAAATGCGCCAGCGAGCCCGAGCGCGGCCGCCACGGCACACAGTACCTCGATGGTGACCACCACGCCGAAGGATAGCCGCTGGGGGAACCGTGGCCGCCTATCATAGGGGGCTGTGCTTGCAGCCGCGCCACCTGGGAAGATGCGCCGCCTGATGCTCGCCGCGGCCTACGCGGCGCTGGCCCTGGCGTTCGTGCTGGTCCCGGCTGACCAGGACTCGTTTCTGCCCGGGCTGCCGGTGGATTTCCGGGTCGCCGCGCCGCTGCTGCTGGCCGCCGGACTGGCGGCTGTCCTGGGGCGGCCCGAGCGGTGGGCCTGTGTGGTGCTGGCCACCCTCGTTCTCGCCAAGTTGGTGCTCTGGCCGGCAACCATTCAGCGGGGGCTGGTGGGCACCTACTACGCCGCAGCCAACTTCAGCGGAGCCGTGGCACAGACGCAGGTGGACCAGCGCATCACCTTTGCCGATGGAACCTTCCCGCTGGACTTCTTCAACGAGGTGCCGCGCTTCAACGTGGAACCACCGGACCGCTGGCAGCTGCCGTTCTCAGTTCGCTGGCAGGGTGTGATCGTGGGCCAGCCGCGGCTGGTCACAAACCAGACGGCGAAGCTGCGAACAAGGGCCGGGATCAGCATCATCAGCTTCAGCAAAGCGTGGGGCCCCCACGCCTCCCTGCAGCTCGTCGGCGCGACCGCGCTGTATCCGCACTCCTACCCGAGCTGGCGGATCGCGCTGGGGAACGCCGTTCGAATCGTCCAGGACGTGCTCGCCCTCGTGTTTGCGCTGGCGTTGCTGCCAGGGCTGGCCAGCGTGCGGCTGGGCTGGGGCAGCGGTCTCTTTCTGCTGATCGTGGCGCAGGGATACGTGCGCACCTGGCCGCGCGCGGGGACCTTTCCGCCGCTGGCCGCCGGGCAGGACTGGCTGACCTACGCGTCTGAGGCGCGCGATATTGCCCAACACGGCTGGCTCATGAATGGCGGGCTGCCGCTGTTCAAAGGGCAACCGCTGTACTTCCAATCCTTCTACGCCTACTTCGTTGCCCTGGCCCATATGCTCACCGGCGGCAGCATCGGCGGCGTGCTCTTCTTGCAGTACGTGCTGCTGGCGGCCACGGGCGCACTGCTGTGCGCCCTGGCCAGCGATGTGTTCGGTAACGGGCCGGCGGCGGTGACGGCGTTGCTCTACCTGTGGATCGAGCAAAAGTACCTGCTGCAGTACGCGGACCTCCTGCTTACGGAGAACCTGGCCTACCCTCTGCTGGCTGGTGGCCTCCTGCTGTACGAACGCACCTACGTCCGCACATCGATCTGGCTCGCCGGAGGCGCAGGCGTACTGCTCGGGCTGGCCGCCGATGCGCGCGCCACGGTGCTGGCCTTCGTGGGCCTCGCCGCGCTGGGGCTGCTGCTCTTCCGGCGCCGCTCGCTGCTGCCCTTCGCGCTGGCCGCCGCCGCGGCGCTGGCCATTATCCTGGCGCGCAACTGGCTTGCCTCCGGCCAGCTGGTGTGGCTGCCGGCGGCCGGCATGGTGGACCTCGTCGTGAAGCACCAGCTGCCAGCCAGCGTCGGGGCGGGCGCTGGCGCCGCCGGGCGACTCCTGGCCGCGCCGGCGCTGCTGCTGGAGGCGATTCGGCGGCGGGTCGAGCCAGGGTCGTTGCCCGTGCTGGGTCTGCCGGAGACGTGGTCCTGGTTGGGGCTGACGACGGACCTGGGCCTCTTCCTGCTGTGGCCACTCCTGCTGGCAGCGCTGGCGCTAACGCGCCGCAAACCGTTCCTCGCTGGTCGCGCGGCGCTCTTGACCTTCGTTCTCACCCAGCTGGCAGCGAACCTCACCTTTGGACTGCTCGCGTACGGCATGCGCATCACGCTCATGATGTACCTGCTGCTGCTGCCGTTCGCCGCCGTCGCGCTGCTGGCGCCGTTCCGCCAGCACCAGCGGCTGCTCCTGGCTGCACTGGCGCTGTTCATCGCTGCCGGTACAGCCATCCCCAGCGCGCTCGCGGCCCAGGCCAGCGGTAAGGCCACGGCCATAAACGCCGACATCACGCTGGCCGGCATTCAGCTGCCGGACCAGGTCGCGCCAGGGGAAACGTTCCCGGCGGTCCTCACCTGGCGCGTCAACCATGCACCCCACGCCAGCTACACCGTGTGGCTGCACGCCGCCATCGACCGCACGAACCGCCCCATCTTTGTAGCCGATGGGCTGCCTACCGCACTCCACCCGGACCACAGTCGCTGGGACAGCACAAACCCCACAGCCACCTGGCAAGCGGGCGATCTACTGCGGGACGTGCACCAGATCACGGTACCGGCGACCGCGCCCAGCGGGCTGTACCGGCTGGATATCGGCCTGTATTCCTACCGCCCGCGCTTGACACAGGAGCGGGGCCATGGGTCGGCCCTCTTTCGGATTGTGAGGGCCGCGCCACAGCCAGGGCCGACGCTGGCGGATTTCGGAACCCTCCAGCTCATCGGGTTCGCCGTCGACGCCCAGGGTGTGACGTTGACCTGGCGGGATGCGCGGCCACTGGCCACCGATGAAACCGTGTTCGTGCATGCGCTGGATGCCAGCGGCCACCTGGTTGCGCAGAATGATGCGCAACCAGGTGGCGGCAACTGGCCCACCTCGGCCTGGCGGCCGGGCCAGGTGGTCATCGACCGCCACCCTCTGGTGATCCCGCCCAGCGCCCGCTCCGTCGAGGTTGGACTGTACCAGCTCAAGACCGGGCAACGGATGCCGCTGGTCAACGGCCCCAATAGTTGGGTACACCGGCTCCAGCGTCCGCTCTCCCTGTGAGTTCGTGTTAGGCTGCCCAGGCCCATGAAGCTCTCGGTGATCATCCCCGTGTACAACGAGCATCAGACCATCCGCGAGGTGATCGACAAGGTCCAGAGTGTCGACCTTGAGAAAGAGATCATCGTCGTGGATGACGGTTCGACCGATGGAACCGCCGACCTGCTGGATGGGCACCACGGCAGCAACCTGCAAGTGATCCACCTGCCAGTGAACAGCGGCAAGGGTTCCGCCGTGCGCGAGGGTCTGCGGCACGTGCAGGGCGACGTGGTGGTGATTCAAGATGCCGACCTGGAATTGGACCCTGAGGAGTACCACCGCATGCTGGAACCCATCCGCCAGGGAGCCAACGTCGTGTACGGATCGCGCTTCAAGGGTTCGCCGGCAAATATGCGTCGCGGGACACGCCTGGTGAACCGCGCCATAACCCACATCTTCAACGTGCTCTTCGGCTGCCAGCTCACGGACATGGAAACGGCCTACAAGATGTTCCGCACGGAGGTCATCCTGGCCACGCCGCTCACCGCTGAGCGTTTCGAGTTCGAGCCGGAGGTCACCGCCAAGCTGCTGCGGCGCGGCGAGATCATTGTGGAGGTGCCCATCGGTTACGCGCCGCGCACGCGCGACGAGGGCAAGAAGATCGGCTGGCGCGATGGCCTGCAAGCGCTGCTGACCATGTTGCGCTGGCGCTTCCTGGCGTGAGCAGTGTGGCCCGGCTGCGTGAGGCCGCGGGCGCCGAGCTGCTGCGGCGCGTAAATGCCTGGCGATGGCAGGCCTGCCTGCCCTGGGTTGAGGGCCGCCTGCTGGACGTAGGCTGCGGCAGCAATGACCTGGTGCGAAATTACCGGCTGGCGGGAGGCATCGGTCTCGGAACGGACTTTACCGCTTGGGCAGGTGTCGATGCTGTGGCCGATGCACCCGCGCTCCCCTTTGGTTCCAGTACCTTCGGCACCGTCTCACTTCTCGCCTGCCTCAACCACATCGCGGAGCGGGAGGCCTGCCTGGCCGAGTGCCACCGCGTGCTGGTTCCCCAAGGGCGGCTGCTGGTGACGATGATCGACCCGGTAGTCGGCGTCCTCATCCACGGGGCCATTGGCCATGCGGACGAGGCACAGCACCGCCATGTCGCCCACGGCGAGCGGCCGGGCCTATGGCCGCGCGAGATGCAAGCGCTGCTGGCTGGCGCTGGCTTTCAACTCAACCGGCGCGTGCGCTTTGAGCTGGGGCTCAACGTCATCTACGTCGCGTCATCCTCAAATTCACGCAGCGCATAGCCGGCCGACGCCGAGCCACGCAGGCGAGCATCCATCACCAGCCAACCGAGCAGCAGCAGCACGCTCCCAATTGAAATCGCGGCGCCCAGCGTAAACGAGCGCGGCCGGTACAACAACTGCACCAGATGTTGGCCGGCCGGAAGGGGCAGCCCCTCAAAGGCGAAGTCGGCCCGCGCGAGACGGGCTGGCTGGCCATCGATCGTCGCCAACCAGCCAGGGTAGTAAGCGTAGCTCAGCACCAGAAATCCAGCGCCGTGGATGCCGGCACGAATGTCTACTTCTTGAGGATTCGGTGATGCCACCGTGATGGACTGGCTCCGATCCGCCGGAGCCACCAGTGGTTGCGCAAGCGGCGCCTCCAGCACCACGGTGGTACCCGGGTCGAGGGCGCTGTCCTTGACGTCGGCCAGCGCGGCGGCCGGGCTGCTGGCCTGGCGCGCGGACCACACCACGTAGGCGCGAGGCAACGGATACTTCATGCGGTACAGGATGGGCGCGCCGGACCCTGTAGGCACAGCCGCGAACCCAGGACTCTGCACCTTGTGGCTGGTGAGCAGCCAGCGCACGTTGAAGAGCTGAAACTGCCGCCACGAGTCCACCTGCCGCATCAGCTCATCCGTACGCTGGGGGATGAAATCGATGTCCCCGTTCATAGTCTGCAGGCCAAGCAGGAAAGCTTCGTTCGGCGGAAACAGCCCCTCCTGATCCACAGCGAAACGCATTGGCTCGCGCTGCTGGTCACGCGTCAGTGTCGCCCCCAGGCCCGGTGGCAGGCTGATGAAAGGAGTGAAGCTTTCCGGCCAATCGTTACCCCAGTTCACGTACAGCAGGTTCGCGGCTGCCACGACCAGTGCCAGCACGCCGATCCACACATCGTGGCGGCCGGCGCGCTCGCGCAGCCGTTGGAGCACCTCAGCCAGGCCAAGCCCGCCCAGCACCGCCAGCGACAGCGCGGTGAGCCCCACCACCCGACCTTGGCCGCGAAAGAGCCCGAAGCCCAGGTGCGCAAAGAGCAGGCCGTACAGCGGCGTGCTGTTGCCCATGGCGATCAGAAAGCCGGTACCCGCCAGTGCCAGCCAGGTCCATGCTAACGCCTGCCGCTTGCGCGACAGAAGCGCCGCTCCAGCCAGTGCCAGCGGCAGCAGGCCCACGTACAGCCCCTTGTCGCCAGCGGCGTCCGGCATCAGCAGGCCCAGCAGATTGTTCAGGTGATAGCCGGAACCCACGCCCACAGCCCCCGTATCGCGGTTGGAGTTCCAGAACAGCTCGGCCGCCGGCACCAGTTGGATAGCGCTGAGCGTGACGGCGCACAGCCCGCTTACCACGACAATGCGGATCACGGCGGGCCAGGGTGCAGCCCCTGTCCACCAGCGACAGAGGCTCTGGAACAGCACCACGGGCACGACCAGCAACGCCATCTGCGGGTATCCAGCCAGGATGCAGACGCCAAAGCACCAGCCGGCCGGAATCGCCCACGCGACGCGGCGCTTGCCCGTGAGGGCGCGATCCAGGCACAGCACGCCCAGGGGCAGCCACACCAGCGATTCCAGGAGCACCACCTGCATGGAGGCAAAGCCCGTGAGGAAGCTGCTGAGGCTGAAAGTGAGCCCGGCCAGCAGCCCCGCCGCGCGGCTGCCGGTCCAATGCAGCAGCAGCGCGAACAGGCTCAGCGCAGCTACCGTGCTGTCCAGCCACAGGCGTATGTACAGCCCGGACATCACCGACCCGTGGCCGTGCAGCAACAACTCGACGATCGAGAGGGGATAGAAGACGCCTGCCGCTAGATTCGCGAGCTGCGGCTCACCCCCGAAGATGGAGTCGTTCCACAGCGGGACACGGCCTGCCAGCCACTCCCGAACGTCGAAAGCGTGAAGTGGCCAATAGATATTCGTAAAGTCGCTGAAGGTGTAGGCTAGCTGCGGCTGGCTGGTGATGAAGCGCCAGTAGAAGGCAAGCAGCAACAGCGCCATTCCCAGGCAGCACAGCACCGTGCGCTGGGTACCCGAGATGCGCACGCCGTGGGCCCCTGCCTCCGCATCGGTCTGCGCCTCCGCCAGCAGGCTTTGCACCAGGATATTAAAGGCCGGTCCCTCGTCTCAGGTCAAATCATCAGGAATTGCCGTGACGATTCGCACTGGACTCACCTGCTACATGGTGTAAGGCGAGGCTCGGCGGACGAAGATGGCTTCGGCGACGGCTGCGCCAAGGGCGTGGCGTTCGCCTTGAACTTCCACGACCACAGGTCCGGCGAAGGGCTCGCGGCTGATGACGCGGAAATCGGCGCCGGGCTTGAGCTGCTGCTCCTCGATGTAAGCCATCAGGGCGACGTCGTTCTCGGCATCCTCGGAGATACGCAGCACCTGGTAATCGCCCGGCGGCTGTTCGGCCAGGGAGAGGCCGCGCAGCGGCGGATCGCCGGAGCCGGTGGGAATGGGGTTGCCATGCGGGCAGGTGTTGGGGTTGCCCAGCAGCGTCATGAGCCGCGCCTCGACTTTGGGCGAGATGATGTGCTCGAACTTATGCGCTTCGGCGTGCGCCTCCACCCAGCTGAGGCCAAGAATGTCCGTGAGCAGCCGTTCGCTGAGGGCGTGCCGGCGTATGGCACTTTCCGCGGCCGTCCGCCCATCAGCCGTGAGCTGCACCTCTTTATGCTCGTTCTGCCATACCAGGCCATTGCGCACCATGCGCTTCAGCGTCTCAGTGGTGGTGGGCACCGCCGTATGCATCCGCTCCGCCAGCCGCGCCCCGATGACGCGCGCCCCATTCAGCTCCATGAGGTAGATCTGCTCGAGGTAGTCCTCGATGACGGCAGTAGGCATGATGCGCGGGCCATCACTATATCACGTAAAAAGAGCTACCAACCGGCGCATCGGCTACAGGCTACAATGTAGGGTCTATGCTGCGAGTGGGTTTGGCGGGCGCCACAGGCATTGTGGGGCAGCAGTTCGTGGCCGCGTTGCACGGCCACCCCTGGTTCCAATTGACGCAACTCGCCGCATCTCCCCGATCGGCTGGCAAAAGCTACCAGGACGCGTTGACGTATGGCGGCGCCTTGCACTGGTATTCGGCCGACCCACCTCCGGCCGACCTGCTGGCCATGGAGGTCCGCGACACAGCAGCCATCGATCCTACGCAGGTGGATGTGGTGTTCTCGGCTGTGGATTCGAGCGTGGCGCGGGAGCTTGAACCGCGGCTGGCCCAGCACGTGCCGGTAGTCTCAACCGCCTCGGCCTTTCGCATGGAGCCGGATGTGCCGCTGCTGATCTCCACCATCAACGCCAGCCACTCCGCCCTGATCGACCGCCAGCGTCAGGGTCGCGGCTGGAAGGGCTTCATCGCGCCACAGCCGAATTGCAGCACGATCGGCCTGGGCACCACGCTCAAGCCGGTGTGCGACCGCTGGGGACTGAACCAGGTGATCATGACGTCGCTGCAGTCCCTCTCCGGTGCCGGCCGCAACGGCGGGGTATTGGGGCTGGACATTCTGGACAACGTCATCCCCTTCATCCCTAAAGAGGAGGAGAAGGTGGAGGAGGAAACGCGGAAGATCCTGGGGGAGCTCACCCCCACTGGTTTGCAGCCGGCGAGCGTTCGGGTGAGCTGCACCTGCACCCGCGTGAACGTGCAGGAGGGCCACACCGAAGCCGTGTTCGTTTCCACACAACGGCCAGCCAGCGTTTCTGAGGTCGCGGCCGCGTTTCGCGACTACCGGTCCGGCCTTGAGGATCTCAACCTGCCATCTTCGCCCAGCCAGCTCATCACAGTGCTGGATAATCCCTTTCGGCCGCAGCCTCGCCTGGACCGCGATACCGACGGCGGTATGACCACGACCGTGGGCCGCATTCGGCCCGACACGGCACTGGAGAACGGCCTCAAGTGGGTGCTCGTGTCCCACAACACGAAGATGGGCGCCGCTAAAGGCGCGGTGCTCATCGCCGAGCTGCTGGCCAAGCAGGGCTACATCGGCTGATCGGGCCCCCCGCCGGCTCCTCTCATGAGCGGGGAGGCGGAGGTGAGGCCAAGGCCCGCAGCGATCGGCCACGTGTCGCCGGCACAGCACAACAGCAGCCGCCGAAACGCAGCCCTGCCCTTACGGCCAGATGAGCTGTCCGCCCTTGTAGATCTGGCTCAAGAGGGACGTCGTGAAGTAGCGGCTCACATCCAAGGGCTGCTTGACCTGATCCGTCTGGACCATCAGCGTTTGGGTGGCCGACCATTGCGCGGCAGTCATCCAGCCCAGGCCCCGCTGCTTGGTGAGGTCGGTAATGGAGTTCTTCTGCTCCACACCAAGCATGAACGTTTGGTGTGCCCGGTCCTCTTGCGGGGCGTATTGCATCACAATGTCGATGGCCTCCTTCGGGTGGGCAAAGGCGTAGTACAAGCCCTCAAGGCTGGCCTTCAACCAGCGCCGCAGCACGTCGGGGCGCGTCTTCAGTTCGGCCGCGTTCACCACCCAGGTCTGCCCCAGGAAGGTGATGCCGTAGTTAGCCGGGTCCAGCACATTCACCTTATAGCCCGCCTTCTCCAGGATGTCCGGCTCATTGGAGAGGAACACCGGCAACACGTCCACCTTCTTCTGGGCCAAGATCATGGGGTCGTAACCAACTGACACCTCGTGGATTTTTGAGCGATCCACATTGAACTTCTTCAGCAGCCCCAGGTAAACCGGCCCAGGAAAGCCTTTGTAGCCGACGGTTTTGCCCTCCCACTGCTTGGGCGAGGTGATACCCGACGAAGCCAGGGTCACAAAGCCGCCATCGCCCCGCTGGGTGAGCATGGCGATGGCGATGAGCGGCACGCCTTCGTTGGCGATGCCGGTGATGATGTCGGCCCCGGGCGCGGTGGTCACGTCGGCCTGCTTGGCCTCGACCAGCTTGTAGTTTTCGCCCGTCTGCACCACGTGCTTGATGGTCACGTTCAGGTGCTCTTGCCGGTAGAAGCCCTTGGCCTGCGCCACGTACGGCCCCACGAACGACACGTCCGCCTGGGGCTTGTAGCCAGCAATGAAGGTCACGTTGTCCGGAGCCGCGGCGCTGGCGGGAGCGGCAGTCGTGCCCGGCGCACCGCTGCTGGATGCCGGTGCGGGCGGCGCTGCGCCGCCGCAGGCCGACAAAAGCAGGCCCAGGGCCGCGACAGATACGGCGGCGCGGGAGAGGAATCGCATCACCAGTTCTCCTTCACGATGTGCAGGTTGGAAACGGCCCTTTCAGCCGATCAGGGTAGAGGGGTGCCAAAAGAGCATGCGGCGCTCGACGACGCCCACCAACACGGTGAGCAGGATGCCCATGAGCGCCAGGTAGCCGATGCCGGCGAACAGCTCCAGCGTGTGAAAACTCAGGCTGGCCTGCAGGATCAGCCGGCCCAGGCCACTGTCCGCGCCTGACCATTCGCCCACGACAGCACCGATGACGCTCAGGTTCACGGCGACCTTGCAGGCGGAGAAGAGGTAGGGCAGCGACGAGCGCAGGCGCAGCTTCAGGAACACCTCCCAGGCCGAGGCGTGGAGGGAGCGCATCAGCTCCAGCTGGGCCAGGCTCACGTCCCGAAACCCGGCGATCGCGTTCACCAGCACGGGGAAGAACACCAGCAGCGCGGAGATCAGCACCTTGGGCGCGTAACCGAAGCCGAACCAGATCACCAGCAGTGGCGCCACAGCCACTATGGGCGTGGCCTTCACCACGACCGCCAGCGGAAGTAGTCCCTGCTCCAGCGGCCGCGAGTAGGCCATGAAAATGGCCGCGGCCACCGCGCCGCCGGCGCCAATGAGGAAGCCACCCACAGCCTCGCCCAGCGTGATCAGTCCCTGGCCGGCATATAGTCCGGCGTGTGCCACGGCGTCGCTCAACACCGCGCTGGGCGCAGGCAGAATATACGGCGGCGTGGCAGTGGCTCGCACGAACGCCTCCCAGGCCAGCAGGCTTACGGCCAGCACGACCAGCGGGGGCAGCACGGCGCGTCGAGCGTCGCCCCAGGAGATGGCGGGTACCTTCGGCCGGCCACTGAGGCGGGCTGCGCTCTGCGCGGCCACATCCAGCCTCACCTGAGCAGCTCCTTCAGGCGGGCGGCGTAGGCCAGAAAGTCGTTGCTCTGCTCCACCTCCTCGCCGCGTGGTCGGGGCAGATCGATCGGCAGCACGGCGCGAATTCGGCCCGGATCTCCGGCCATCACCAGCACGCGATCCGAGAGCACAATGGCTTCGCTGATGCTGTGCGTCACGAACACTACGGTCTTGCGGGTACGTGTCCAGATGCGCAGGAGCTCGTAACGCAGCGCATCGCGGGTGATCTGGTCCAGGGCGCCAAATGGCTCGTCCATCAGCAGGATGCTGGGGTAGAAAGCCAATGCCCGGGCGATAGCCACGCGCTGCTGCATGCCGCCCGAAAGCTGATGCGGATACGCGCCGGCAAAGTCGGTCAACCCAACCAGATCCAGCAGTTCCACGGAGCCGTACGGGCGTGCTCGGTTGTGGCGGCGGTTCACCTCCAGCGGCAGCTCGACATTGGCCAGCACCGTCCGCCAGGGCAACAGCGCGGGCGCCTGAAACACAAACCCGATCTGCTTGGTCCGCTGCGCCTCTTCCGGGGGCCGGCCCTGAATACGCACCTCACCAGAGGTTGGCGGCTCCAGGCCACCCATGACCCGCAGCAGGGTGGATTTGCCGCAGCCGCTAGGGCCCAGCACGCACACGAACTCGCGCGGGGCGATATCCAGATCGATCTGCCGCAGCGCTTCGATCTCCAGGCCGGAGCCCTGGAAGCGCTTGCCCACCCCTCGTAGAATGATGTCCGCTTGCTCAGGCACGCCCAGCGCTGCCTCGGATGAGGCTGCCTGGGCCAGCGGCAGGGATCTCATGCCGCGCCGCGATAGCGCGGGTGGGCCACCAGGCCCTCCCAGGTGGTGACCTTGGCGGGAACGATCCGAATCGTGAGTTCCCGCCGGCCATTGAAGCTGGCCAGGTAGCCGCCGGCGTCCGGACCCAGGTAGCGGCGTGCCAGCCGACCCTCCATGGCCGCGGCCGCCTGAGACGATGCCTGCAGGACCTCGGCCTCGCCCTCCACCAGGACTCGCCGAAAGGGGGGCGTCGGCTCGCTTATAGTCATGGACACGCGCGGGTGCTGCCTCAGGTAGGCCACCCAGCGCGCGCGCGGGCGCGGGACCAGCCACACGTTGCCGGCGCGCCACTCGTACCATACCGGCACGGTGTAGGGGTAACCATCTTCGTTCAAGCAGGCCAGGCTGGCTACCCACGGCTGCGCCAGGTACGCCTCCAGTTCCTCGCCCTGCAATCCGGCGTGGTGGCTGCCGCGCCAGGTACTGCCACGGGCCTGCTCCGCCAGCGGCCGCGAATGATCGGTCCAGCCCAGGGCGATAGACGCGTTCTCCGCTGCTTCCAGCACAGCGGCGCCATACCTCGGGCTGCCATCATCAGTCAGCCGGTACTCCGGCCCCATGAGGCAGAGCGCGCCCAGCGGCTGGCCGGTGGGCCCGCGCACGGCCGCGGCGATGCTCACCAGCCCGGGCTCGCCCTCGCCACGCGCTACGGCATAGCCACGCGAGCGCAACGCTATCAACCAATCCAACGCCCGGCTGTCGGCGGCGGAGTCCTCCAGCGGCCCGCCATGGCGGGCCAGCCAGGCATCCAGCTCCACGTCAGTCAGGGCAGCCAGCAACACCCGGCCAGCGGCCGACCTCAGCGCCGGGTTGGGTGCCCCAAGTTCCGGGCGTGCCACCACCGCGTACTGACCCGGCCGGTAGTCCACGACGGCTACCTGGTCGCCCACCAACTGCGCCAGCGCCACCGTTTCTCCCAACTCCTCTACCAGGCGCCGGCAAGGCTCTTCGCACGCCGCGGCCCAGGATACAGCGGCCGCGGCGGCTGTACCGTAGGCGCGCAGACTGGCGCCCAGGTGGTAGCCATCGCCCGCGCCACGCGCCACCCAGCCGGCGGCACGCAAGGTATTGAGGATAGCCAGCGCCGTACTGCGATTCAGGCCCAGCGCCTGGCTGAGTTCCGTGAGTGTCGGGCTGGGGCGTGTGTTCCGGAGGTAATTCAGGACGGCGACCGCCTTCTCCACCGCCGGCACACGCTGGGTGTAGTTCTGCATACAGAATTCGCTGCAGTATACAGAATTCGCAAACATTGCTGTCACAGATCGGACGGCTGGTGGTGCACTACTCTCGAAAGCAACGCTGGGAGGCGTGGATGATTGTGATGGAGGGCGCCGTGGCCCCAACGGAACCTGCCGCGGAGAGTTTCGAGAGCTTCTTTCGCCAGCACTTCGGCCGCGTGTACGCGCTGCTGTACCGGGTGACCGGCAGCGCGGAAGACGCTGAGGATCTGGCGCAGGAGCTGTTTCTGCGGGTTTCTCGCCAGCAGCCCCCCTTGTGGGAAAGCCCCACCGCCGCGGGCTGGCTGTGGAAAGCCGCGGGGCATATGGCGCTGAATGAGCTGCGCAGCTCGCGCCGCCGGCGATATCGCGAAACCCGCGCCGTGGACCACGACCGGCCACTGCGGCTCGTGCGCGAGATGCTCCAAGACCCTGCCGAAGGGGCTGAGCGGCGAGAGCAGCGGGAGGAAGTGCGGGGTGTGCTGAGGACCCTGCGCCCCCGGGAGAGCACGCTGCTCCTGCTGCGGCACAGCGGCTTGAGCTACGCGGCGGTGGCACAAGCGCTGGAGCTCAACCCCGCCTCGGTGGGGAAGCTGCTCGCCCGCGCTGAAGCGCGCTTTCGGGAACACTACGAGGCCTCGCAACGGGCCTCGTCCAAGCCGGTAAGGGAGGGAGATGCATCGTGACCACCAGTGATACCGACATCGTCCGTGAGGCGCTGAGCCTCTTGGGCCCGAGCCATACGCCCGACGTTGGCCCCGCCCTGGAACGCCAGCGGGCCATGCAGCGGAGCAGCGCCAGGGCCGCCGGCAGCGCGCCGGCAGCCGAATTCATTACTCCCAGGAGGTCGTCCATGAACGCGTTCGCCGATTCCCTGTCGCACCTGCGCCGCCCAATGCTGGGCATTCCGCTGGCAGCGGCGCTGGTGCTCGCCCTGAGCCTGTTCGCGAGCCCCGTGCGGGGCCTGGCTGCGCAGTTCCTCACCATCTTCCGCGTGCAGGACCTGACGCCGGTGACGGTTGACCTGAGCGGCCAGGGCATCCCCAACCTGTCGCAGCTGGGCGATATGACCGGCCAGAGCACGAGCGTGCCTGCCTACACCCACGTAGCCACCGCGGCCGCCGCTTCGCAGGCGGTTGGCTTCACTGTGGCGGCGCCCAGCGCGCTGCCGAGCGGCCTGGGGCCGCAACCCAGCGCGATTGTGGTTACCCAGGGACAAACGGCCGGGTTCACCTTCCGCGCCGCCAAGGCCAAGGCGTATTTGGCCTCCATCGGCCAGTCGAACTTCGCGCTGCCCGGCAAATTCGACGGCGCCACGCTGCAGCTGCACATCGAACCGGCCGTGCTGATGGCCTACCTGCCTGCCGGCACAAAGCTGCCGGCCATCCCCGATGCCTCGACCGCCCAATCTGGCTTGCCCTTCCAGCATCGCGCGTCCGCTGGCGCCATCTCCAGCCAGGCAGTGCGCGCGGCCGTGGCGCCAGCAGCCGCGAGCAGGATCTCTAACACCGAGCAGGCCCTGCTGAACGGCGGGCTGGCCGTGGTGGAAACAAAAAGCCCATCGGTCGATGCCAGCGGAGTATCCGCGAGCGATTTGCGCAATTTCCTTCTCTCCATGCCTGGCTTGCCGGCCAGCACGGTGGCGCAGCTGCGCTCGATCGGTGACTGGCAGCACACGCTGCCCATCCCCGTGGCGCCAGGCGCCAGCCTGCGCAAGGTGACGGTAGGGGGTTCGCCAGCTATCGTTGGCACCAACATGGGCATGCACATGGTGGTCTGGGTACGCAACGGCATTGTGTACGCCGCCGCGGGCGCCAGCACCAGCGATACGCAGCTGCTCAGCCTGGCCGCCTCGGTCCAGTAGGGCTGCCGAATCTTGTCGATCACGAGCTCGGGGGCAGCGCTCACTGCCTCCGAGCTGCGCAAGGTTTACGGCGCTAAGATCGCCCTCCACGAGCTGACGCTGGAGGTTCCGCGCGGCGAGGTGTTCGGCTTTCTGGGCCCCAACGGCGCCGGCAAAACCACCTCGGTGAAGATCCTCACCGGCCTGGCACGACCCAGCGGCGGCCACGGCACGCTGCTGGGCCGGCCACTCGGCGACATCGACGCCCGCTTGAAGGTCGGCTTCCTGCCGGAGCTCTTCCGTTTTCAGGACTGGCTGAGCGCGGAAGAGCTGCTGCGGCTGCACGGTGACCTCTGCCACATGGACCGGTCCAGCCAGGCTCAGCGCATCCCCGAAGTGCTGGAGCTGGTGGGTCTGGGCCAAGCGGCCCGCCAGCGCATCGGCACCTTCAGCAAGGGCATGCAGCAGCGGCTGGGCCTGGCGCAGGCCCTGCTGAACTGGCCCGAGCTGGTGATCCTGGACGAGCCCACTTCCGCGCTGGATCCGCTCGGCCGCAGAGATGTTCGCATCATCATTCAGCGCCTCAAGGCGCAGGGCGTGACGGTGTTCCTCAACTCACACCTGCTGAGCGAGGTGGAGATGACATGCGACCGCGTCGCCATCGTGAGCCGCGGCCGTGTGATCGAGGAGGGGCGCGTCGAGGACCTCGTGGGTGCTCAGCCCCGGCTGGAGCTGCGCGTGGAAGGGCTGGACGAGCCCTCCGCGGCCCTGCTGGCGGAGCGGTGGGCCGTCTCCGAGCGCAGCGCCAGCCGGCTGGTCATCGCGCTCGCTGAGCCGCGGGATGCCGCCGAGGTAGCGCGCTTTCTCGTAGCGCGCGGGGCGGACCTACTGGAAATGAAACCGTTACACGCGACCCTGGAAGATCGCTTTGTGGAGCTGGTAGAGAGGGAAGAGGATGGCAGTTTGGACCTTCGCCCTGTTAACGCTGCGCGAAGCGTCGCGTAACCGGATCATTGCCCTGGCCGGCGGGCTCACCGCCGTCTTCGTCATGTTGATGGCCTGGGGGGTCCACAAACTGGATCTGGCCACCGCGGCGAACAGCGCCCTGGAGCACGCGGTTGGCATGGCCGCCATCGACCTGCTGGCCTTCTTCGTGGCGAGCTTCATGATCGCCGTTCTGGCAGTGTTCATCCCCGGCGCCAGCTCCCGCAGCGATGCGGACAGCGGCCTGCTGCAGGGCTTGCTGGCGCGGCCCGTGCGCCGGATAGAGCTGCTGGCGGGCAAGTGGCTCGGGTCCGCTGTTTTGCTGCTGCTCTACGTGGTGCTGCTCTCCATCGCCATCGCCGGCGTGGTGTGGCTGGCCAGCGGCTATCTACCGGCGCAGCTGTTGGGCGCGAGTGCGCTGCTGCTGCTGGAGGGCCTGGTGATGCTCACGCTGCGGCTGCTCTTCGGGGCGTTCTTAGGCAGCCTGCCCAGCGGCATTCTGCCGCTCATGCTGTACGGCCTCGCCTGGATGGGCGGGTTGGTCGAAACCGTCGGCCAGCAGCTCAACGTGAGCAGCCTGGTGACCGCCGGCATCGTCAGCAGTCTGCTGGTGCCGACGGACATCCTGTGGCGGGGCGCCTCCTACTTCCTGGAGCCAGCCAACGTGGCCATCGCGCTGCAAGCCACTCGGGGCGTCCCCTTCCTCTCTAGCTCGCCCATAGCCACGCCCATGGTCGGCTGGGCGCTGCTCTACGTCATCGTCCTCTTTTTCGCCGGGGCGGCCATCATGTCGCGCCGAGACGTCTAAGCACTCGGCCGGGTCCTCTCGCCGACCCTTTTCGCGCAACAGCGCGCGATACCCTCGATGCTGATGCAGGCACACCAGTCCCAGGGCGGCAGCACGACAGCCGACGGAAAGAGGCGTAAGCGAGTGCTGCTGCTGGTGTCCAGCAAGAGCTACCGCTCGGCCGCCTTTTTGGCAGCGGCTGAGCGGCTGAAGTTGCAGGTGCTGCAAGCCATTGACCTGCCAACGGCGCTGGCGGCGTACTGGCACGTTGACCTGGGGGTGCCCTTCAGCCAGCCTGCGGAGTCGGCTCGAGCGCTGGCCGAGCGGCTGGCGGACACGCCGCTGAATGCCGTAGTACCCGTGGATGACGGCGCCACTGTGCTGGCCGCGCACCTCGGCGACCTGCTGCACCTGCCCAGCAATCCACCCGAATCCGCTCTGGCCGCCCGGGACAAGCTGCTCATGCGCCGCGCCTTCGCGGCCACGGGCGTGCCATCACCCGAATTCCAGGCGGTGAGCCTGGATGCCAACCCTCAAACCCTTGCGGCGCACACCACCTTCCCCTGCGTCCTGAAACCCCTGCGCCTGTCAGGCAGCCGCGGCGTGATCCGCGCGAACAACCCGGCCGAGTTTTGCGCCGCGTTCGCCCGCATTAGGCGCATGCTGCTGGCCGACGCCAGCGATCACGGCGGCCAGTTGCTCGTGGAGCGCTTCATCCCCGGCCGTGAGGTGGCTCTGGAGGGACTCCTGACGGCTGGCAGCCTGCGTGTGCTTGCCCTGTTCGACAAGCCAGACCCACTGGACGGCCCCTTCTTCGAGGAAACGTTGTACGTCACGCCATCACGGCTGCCCACGAACACGCAGCGGCAGATCGCGTCCTGCGCCGAGGCGGCGGCTCGCGCCGTGGGGCTGTGCGAGGGGCCCGTACACGCCGAGCTGCGCGTGAACCGGGCCGGGCCCTGGATGGTGGAGCTGGCCGGCCGCTCCATCGGCGGCCTGTGCGCCAGCATTTTGGAGTTCGGCAGCGGCATGCCGTTGGAGGAACTGATCCTGCGACATTTCACTGGCTTGCCGGCCGGCGCGAAGCGTACTCGCGGGGCCGTCGGGGTGATGATGATCCCTATACCCGGCAGCGGGCGTTTTCGGGGCTGTTCCGGCATTGAAGCGGCGCAGGCAGTGCCGCTGGTGCGTAGCGTGGAGATCAGCATCCGGCCCAACCAACGCATCGTGGCCCTGCCCGAAGGCGCCAGCTACCTGGGGTTCATCTTTGCTCGTGGCGGCAGTCCCGCCGACGTCGAGCAGGCACTGCGCGAAGCCCACGGCTGCTTAGCCATCGACATCGAGCCGGAGCTGCCCCTCCTCTCGCTCGACCTGGCGTGATTGTTGCTTCGCCACAGCACCGAACACGCGCCCAGCACAACGCTTCCAACTTTCCCGATGAAGGTGGAAAAGCAGCGCATTTCCGGCCCGAGCAAGGCCACGGCATAAGGAGCCACCGCGATGTCCATTCTGCTATCTCACATTGGATTGGCTGGCGCCTGAAGTCCGCGAGGTACGCGCGGGTGGCGTGGCTGCTGCTGGTTTTGCTGGCCCTGTTTCCGATAGTTTCATCGATCCTGGATATCGTGTCGGACCGCGCTGTCGGCCTACCTTCCGACCACTCGGCCACATTTCACGCCCTGGCGGGCGTTGCCTGGCCCGCGGCCGTCGCCGCCACGCCTGGCGTGGCCCATTACGTCACATTGCTGGAGTATGGCTACGCCATTCACGAGCTGGTGTTCGCGCTGCTCTTCCTGGTGATCGTGGTCATTCCCTTCCGCCGGCGAGAGGTGTGGGCCTGGTGGGCTTGCTGGATCGTACTCATCGCGGACGTGGCCTACACGCTGACCTTCGGCCGCCACGACGGGCAAATTCTGCGCCAGAGCCTGATCCCTGACATCGCACTGCCGGTCCTGCTGCTCGCGCAGGCTCCAGCATTCTTTGGTCGCCGACCGGCGTAGACGGACCGTCCGGCAACGCGCCAGCTCCGCGCGGTCCGCGGCTTTTGTCGCGCCCTCTGACCGTGAAGGGCCGAACCTTTCGTGCCCTGCCTCCCACATGACGCGAAACGAGAAACGAGGGGCTCACCCTACCGCGTGAGCCCCTCGTTCCTTCGGGTCGACCAGCTTCCAACCGGCATCCATTCCGGCCCGGTCTCTCCCGGGAGAACCGTTCTATCGGGCATCCATGCCCTTACCTGGAGTATCGGCCGCCGCACGGCAGCCTTGAGCGCAGGGCACGCTAATGCGCCAGTTTGACCAACTGCTGCTGCACTGGCTCGGCGCAGCAAAACCAGGTTTCGGTGAGACGGGGCGGAAGAGGGCGGTTGGGGGCTAGGTTCGGCAGGGGCGACAGGGGCACGCCCGCCTGGCGTTGTGCAGCCTGGCGCACCTGGCCGAAGGTGGCCGCGGCATCGTGCCCCTCGCACGCGGCCTCCGCGACGATGCCGGACACCTCCTCGAACAGCCGCTCCATCCGAGCATCCGCGTGCACCCAGGCATAGCCAAACGAGGCTTCGTCCAGCGGGCCCAGCCAGTCAGCGGCGGCCAGATCGTCCAGCAGGGCGGAACCGGGCGGCACCAGCAGCCGGATAGCGTAATGGACCGGATCGATGCTATCGATCAAGCCTTCGGCCGCCACAAAGTCCAGCAAGTCGAGATAGTCCTCCAGAGTGGTCCACGGCGTGAATGAGACGAGCGATGCGCGCAGCGGGATGGCGGCGGCACGCAGCACCTCCAGCGCCGCAGCCACATCGGCCCTGGTGTGCCCCTTGCGTAGGTGCGCCAACACGGTGTCGCTCAGCGATTCGACCGCCGACACCAGGAAGGCGCAGCCCAACTCGCCCAACTCCGGCAACAGCTCGCGGTGGGCCAGGATGTGCTCGACCTTCACCGTCACGTCAAACGTCAGGTCGGGGAACTCAGCGTGCAGCGCACGTGCAAGGCGCAGGGCGTGGGTCGGGCCGTTCAGAAAATCGGGATCGCCAAAGGTGATGTGGCGTGCGCCGGCCCGCACCTGTTGGCGCACGTCCGCGAGCACCAGCTCCCGTGGCACGGCGAAGAACCGGCCACGGTAAACCGGCGTAATGGGGCAGTGTGCACAGGTGTGCTTGCAACCGCGAGTAGCCTCGACGTAGCCCGCCGGGACCACGGCGCCATCGCGCAGCAAACCGGCGTAGGCGGCCAAGGCGGGCAGGCCCTCCCGCTGGGGCAACTGGAACGGCACCCGCTGCAGATACGGCGCAGCGGGGTGTCCCAGCCGCGACACTCCGGGGATAGGCTGTCCCGCCGTACTGGAGTGGTTCCTTGCTGCCGAGCTCTGACTGGCCGCGATGCTCCCGCGCGCTGCCCCACCGCTGAGCTGCTCCGCCAGCTCGAGCAGCGGTGTTTCGAACTCCCCGCCGATGACGGAATCGACCAGACCCTCGGCAAAGAGGTAGGCCGCGTTCAGCCAGGCGTACAAGCCGTAGAAGCAGACATGCGCGGCTGGGTTCGCCGAGCGGATGCGCCGCGCAAGGTCCACCCCCAGGCGCAGCGCCGTATGCATCGGCACTGAAATGGCGATCAGCTTTGCCCGCCGGATGTCCGCGTCGGTGAGATCAGCCAACGCGGTATCCACGGCGGCCGGGGTATAGCCCGCGCTGCTCAGCGTGGCCAGGGGCGATGCGAGGGTGAGCGGCTGGTGGCCGAGTTCGTAACAGGAAACGAGCAGGATGTCGCCCCTCGCGTTCACTTCTTGGCCGGCGCGGCGCCTCCCTTAACGTTGCCAGGCTCAAAGTCGGCTGGCATCTTGGCATCTGGGCTGAAGAAGAACTCCTCCATCTGCTCCACAATGAACTTGCGGGCATCTGGATCACCCATGCTCAAGCCGTAGTGGTTCATCAGCAGCGTGGCCTGCGACTCCCACAGGCCCCACGCCTGCTGAGACACGTTCTCGAATATGCGTTGGCCCAGCGGGCCGCCGATGGGAGGCGTTTCCAGGCCAGGCAAGTCTCGATCCAACTTCACACAGTGCACGGTTCGTGCCAATCCATTGCCTCCTTGGCCATATGGCCTCTCTTCTGAGAGAGTATAGGCATGGGTTCGGCCAGCGCTGCCACACAGCGCCCAGCCGCCCGACAGCGGGTGCTCTACCTGGGCACACGGGGCCGCTTCTCGGTGCCACCCCTGGAGGCGCTGCTGGCGGCCAGCGTTCCAGTGGTAGCCGTGCTGCTGGCCGGGCCACCCAACAGCTCCATACACGACCTGCGGGCCTCCTTTGGCAGGCCGGCGCTGCCGCTGCTGGCTTCGCCTGCCCGAGATATCCTCACGCTCGCCTGGGAGCACGGGATTCCCGCCCTGGAGGTGGGCCAACCGCGGGCGGCGGCCACGCTCGCTCGCTTGCGAGAACTGCGGGCGAGCGTCATGACTGCAGCCTGCTTCCCCTGGCGCCTCCCGGCCACATTCCGGCAGCTGGCACCGGGGGGCGCGCTCAACGTCCACCCTTCGCTGCTGCCCCTCGGCCGAGGGCCAGATCCACTCTTCTGGGCCTTTCGCCATGGCCTGCACGAAACAGGCGTGACCGTGCACCTGATGGACGACCAGCTCGATGCCGGCCCAATCCTGCGGCAACGGCGCCTCCCGATGCGCCTCGGGATGACGGTGGACGAGCTCGAAGCGACCTGCGCAACGGTGGGAGCCGAGCTGCTGCTGCAAACGCTCGATGCGCTGGCGAACGGCACCGCTCAGCAAACTCCCCAGGATGAACGCGAGTCAACATACGATCGCGCCCCCGCTGCCACCGACCTGGAGGTTCCCACCAATGTCTCCGCCCAGCAGGCATTCGCCTTCGTTCGCGGCACAGTTGCGCGGTATCCGCTCACCGTCACCCACGAGGGCCAGCCCTGGCCGGTTGTCTCTGCTGATCTGTACGACATGCAGGCCGCCCTGGACGCGCCCTGGCGGTCGGGGCAGCACCTGATTGTGCCTTGCCGGCCGGGCAGCCTGCACCTCACCATCGGTCCCGCCGCCGAGAGGCGGGCCTCGCCACTCGCCTCGTGAGCGCGCTCCATGAGCCGGCAGGCTGTGAGATGATCGGATGCGGTATGAGGCGTTCGACGTTGCAGGCTTGGCGACAAGTCTATGTGGCAGAGGCGGGACTGGTCGCCGGGGCGCAGCTGGCTGGGCTGCGGGCGAGCACCAAGCTGGGCTGGGCAGCCCGTGGCGCATTGGCGCTGAGCGGGGGCACGTTGCTGCTGGGCGCGCTGCTGTGGACGGCGCACGACGTGGCGCACCGGCGTTGGCGGTCGCTCGCCGGGGGACTGGTGGGCGTGGTAGCGAGCGCCGGGGAACTGATCCTCCTGCGCCCCGCGGCCGACAGCTGGCGCGGGCGATCGCTCCTGTCCCGCCTTGCCGCCGTGGCGGTGCTCGCGGGGGCGGCGCACTCGGCCCAGTATCCGGAGCTGCGTTAGCGCCGGAAAGTGGGCCGCGCCAGCGCCTCAGGAAACCGGCCGGCTACCGGCCTCGCGTGGCGGCGACACGGTGCATTTTGAGCGCGAGCTGGAGGTCGAAGCGGGTTTCGGCATCATCCAACGACATGCCAGTGAGCTCCTGGATGCGGTTGAGGCGGTACATCAGGGTGTTGCGATGCACGTACAGCACCTCCGCCGTCTTGCTCAGATTGCCGTTGGTGGCGAAGAAGCCCTCCAGCGTCTGCATGAGGTGGCTGCCGGTTTTGCGGTCGTAGTCGGCCAGCTCGCCCAGCGTCTCCTGTTGAAAGGCATCCAGCTCGGGCGTGCCCTGCAGGTGCGCCAGCAGGCGGTAGGCGCCGAGGTCGGCGAAGGCCACGGTTTGGCCGGGCCCAAAGAGCCGCTCGCCGGCGCGAAGAGCCTGTTCGGCTTCCACGAAGCTGCGCTGCAAGCCACGCAACCCGGCGTTGGGGCGCCCGATGCCACCGGAAACGGGGCGGCCACTCAACTCTCCGCCAACCTCTACCCGAATCAGCTCAGCCGCGTCACGCCATTGCGCGGGACCAGTGCCATCGGGCAAGGGGTAGATGCAGGCCACCTCGCCCTCCCACACCGTCACCAAAGGGCGGATGCCCCGCCGCCCCACGGCCGCCCGCAGTGCCGCCGCGCCCGCTTCGACCGCGCCACCCACATTCAGCGCCAGCACACCCTGGCGCGCGGCGACATCCCAATCCAGGTGCGCCAACCGCGCCAGCGCGGCCGATTCGTTGCCATACGACCCGCGCAGGACATCGCGCACAAAGTCGCCCTGAAGCTTCGTCTCCGCCTCGACGACCGCCCGCTCCTTCAGCAGCTCCACGGCCAGCACGGTGGCGGCACGCGACGTGACCAGCTGATCCAGCTCGGTAAGATCCTCTTCGGAGCCGGCCAGTGTCACCAGGCCGCCCGCACGATTATTCACGGCGATGACCGCTGCCCAGCAGGGGTCGGCCTGGCGCTGGCCTCCGATCCACTCAGCCGCCGCCTCCTGCGTCACGCTCACCGGCCGCTGCAGCATGGCTTGCATGGCCTTGCGTTGGCCGGCGCCAGGCCAGCGCTCCTCACCCGCGTGGGCCAGCACGTCCAGCCGCATATCACGCACGGCCACGCTCTTACCGCTGAGGGTGGCCAGCTCGCGGACGATGCCGTCCAACCCGCGGTTCTGCATGGCAGCCTGCGTCAGCTGGCGCTGAATCTGATTGGCGCGCGATTCCAGCTCGGCCTCTTTGTTCACCAACAGGCCGATGATGGAGCGCTCCAGTCCGTGCAAATCGGCGGTGGCCGCCAGCTCGATCACCGGCAACACGGATGCGTCCGCCGCCTGGATGGCGTCACGCTCCACAGTTCCTGCCACGGCCAGGGCCGACACGCCCCGCTGCTGGAGGTTCGTGATGATGCGGCTCACGCTCAGCGAGGCGTCCACCACGCGGACCGCGGCCGGTGACAGCAGCACCAACTCGCCGCCCTCCAGGTGATCGAGTGCTGGTGGGCGGCTGCGAAACGTGGTCGCCCAGCTCACTTGCCGCCCCGCCCCTGCCTTGCCAGCCACGAGCCGCGCGCCCGGCGGCAGCCCCAGCCGGACTACCTCCAGCACATTCACGCGGGCACCTGGTGCAACCCTGCTGTCATTTTGCACAAATGTTACCAGGAGCGCCTCGCAGCACCCACCCAGGCTGTGCAATATGCCCTACCAGCTTGACAAAACATGCCCCAGGGCATCGGCCGGGACCGCTTACGAAGGCGAGGCTCAGATGCCCCGGTGCGCGGCTGGGGTTGCGCCCGCGGCGCGTTGTGGCTGTGTTGTGTGGCGCTACCAGTCGGGGCTGGAGGGAAGCACCGTCTCGCCGCCCATGAGGTACCTGTCCACGCCGCGAGCGGCTTCGCGCCCCTCCCAGATGGCCCACACGACCAGCGACTGACCACGGCGCATATCGCCCGCGGCGAACACCCCGGGCAGGCTGCTCATATAGTTCGCATCCACCTTCACATTGCCCCGCTGGTCCAGCTCCACGCCCAGGTCGGCGAGCATGCCGGGCTTCTCCGGGCCCAGGAAGCCCAGCGCCAGCAACACTAGGTCCGCCTCAAGCTGGAACTCGGAGCCGGGCACCCGCGACATCTGCAGGCGCCCATTCTCGTCCTTAGCCCACTCCAACCGCACGCCCTGCAGCGCCTTCACGCGGCCCTGTTCGTCGCCGGCGAAGCCAGTCGTGTCGATGCTCCAGTCGCGCAAGCCACCCTCTTCGTGCGAGGTAGATGTCCGTAAGATCGCCGGGCCGGGGTTGAGCGGCCAGGGCATGTCTGCCGGGCGGTCCTCCGGTGGCTTGGGCAGCAGCTCGAACTGGTAGACCTCCTTGGCACCCTGGCGGTGACAGGTGCCAAGGCAGTCCGCCCCAGTGTCGCCACCGCCGATAATGACCACGCGCTTGCCGGTAGCCATAATCGCCGCCCGCTCGTCGACCGGGAGGCCGGCCAGGCGCCGGTTCTGCTGTGGCAGAAAATCCATGGCAAAGTGGACACCCTTGAGATCGCGCCCGGGCACATTGAGGTCGCGCGGGTTGGTGGCGCCACCCGTCAGGATGATGGCGTCGAACTCCTGCCGCAGCCGCTCCACCGGATAATTCACGCCCACATGCGTGCTGGTACGGAAGGTCACGCCCTCGGCCTCCATGAGCTTGACCCGGCGCTCCACGACCCACTTCTCCAGCTTGAAGTCGGGGATGCCGTAGCGCAGAATGCCGCCCGGCCGATCTGCCCGCTCGAACACGGTGACGGTATGACCAGCGGCATTGATCTGCGCCGCCGCGGCGAGGCCCGAGGGGCCAGAGCCCACCACAGCCACCTTCTTGCCGGTCCGCCGCGTAGGTGGCCGGGGCGTGATGAGGCCCTCGCGAAAGGCGTGTTCAACGATGCCCAGCTCGATCTGCTTGATGGTTACCGGCTCGCTGTTGATGCTCAGCGTGCAGGATTCCTCGCAGGGCGCGGGGCACACCCGCCCGGTGAACTCGGGGAAGGAGTTGGTGGAGTGCAGCACGTCGATGGCGGTCCGCCACTTGCCCCGATAGACCAGATCGTTCCATTCGGGAATGATGTTGCCCAGCGGGCAGCCTTTGTGGCAGAAAGGTATACCGCAATCCATGCAGCGAGCTCCCTGCCGCTGCAGCAGGTCGGCTGGATAGTCCTCGTAAATCTCTCGATAGTCATTGAGGCGTACATCCACGGGGCGGCGGTGCGATGTATCGCGCTGGATCTCAATGAAGCCGGTGATCTTGCCCATATCCGCTACACGCTCGCCAGGCGGATGCTGTCCGCGTCCAGGTGTTTCTGCGCCAGCACCCGGCGGTACTCCATGGGCACGACCTTCACGAAGCGCCGGCGGGCCTGGCTCCAGTCGCGCAGCAAGCCCTCGGCGACAGTGCTCTCAGTGAGCTGGGCGTGGCGCTGCAGTAGTTCTCGCAGTTGCTCCGCATCCTTGCCATCCAGGGGATCAAGCTCCACCATCGTTGTGTTGCAGCGCTGAGCGAACTCGCCATCAACATCCAGCACGTAGGCGATGCCACCGCTCATGGCCGCGGCAAAGTTGCGCCCTGTGGCCCCCAGTACAACCACGAGCCCGCGCGTCATGTACTCACAGCCGTGATCGCCCAGGCCCTCCACTACCGCCGTGGCGCCGCTGTTGCGGATGCCAAAGCGCTCGCCCGCGATGCCACGAATGAACACTTCGCCTCCCGTGGCGCCGTACAACGCCACGTTACCGACGATGATATTCTCCTCCGGCTGGTAGGTTGCACCGCGCGGCGGATAGACCACGATGGACCCGCCGGACATGCCTTTGGCAAAGTAGTCGTTCGCATCGCCCTCCAGCGTGAACGACACGCCGTTGGCCATGAAGGCGCCGAAACTCTGCCCGGCCGTGCCATTGAAGTGCACGTTCACTGAGAAGGGCGGCAAGCCCTGGGCGCCGTAGCGTCGCGAAATCTCGCTGCTCAGCATGGTGCCCACGGTGCGGTTGCTGTTGCGGATGGGCAGAGAGATCTCGACGGGGCCTTTGCCGTCCAGCGCATCGGCGGCAAACGAGATGAGCCGGTGATCCAGCGCGCGGTCCAGCCCGTGGTCCTGCTGCTCCACACAGCGAACGGCCACACTATCGGGCACCTCAGGCTTGTGCAGGATCTGCGAGAAGTCGATACCCTGGGCTTTCCAGTGGGCGGCCGCTTCGGGGTCCACCGGCTCAAGGCGCTCCACCCGGCCCACCATGTCCTCCATGGTGCGGAAACCGAGTTCAGCCATCAGCTCACGCACCTCTTCGGCGATGAAGTACATAAAGTTGATGACATGCTCCGGCTGGCCCTGGAACAACTTGCGCAGCTCTGGGTCCTGCGTGGCAATGCCTACCGGGCAGGTATTCAGGTGGCACACACGCATCAGCACACAGCCCATGGCCACCAGCGCCGTGGTGGCAAAGCCAAACTCTTCCGCGCCCAGCAGGCAGCCCACCACCACATCGCGCCCGGTCTTGAGCTGGCCATCAACCTCCACACGGATGCGGCCTCGGAGGTCGTTCATCACCAGCACCTGCTGCGTTTCGGCCAGCCCCAGCTCCCAGGGCGCGCCCGCGTGCTTAATAGAGGTGAGCGGCGACGCTCCGGTGCCGCCATCGTGCCCGCTGATGAGCACCACGTCAGCCTTGGCTTTGGCCACCCCGGCCGCCACGGTGCCCACACCCATCTCCGCGACCAGCTTCACCGTGATCCGCGCGCGGTTGTTGGCGTTCTTGAGGTCGTGGATCAGCTGAGCTAGATCCTCGATGGAGTAGATGTCGTGGTGTGGCGGCGGGGAGATGAGGCCTACCCCAGGCGTCGAGTAGCGGATTTTGCCGATGTAGTCATCGACCTTGTGGCCGGGCAACTGGCCGCCTTCGCCCGGCTTGGCGCCCTGGGCGATTTTGATCTGCAGCTCGTCGGCATTCACCAGGTATTCGCTGGTCACTCCAAAACGGCCTGATGCCACCTGCTTGATGGCGCTGCGGCGCCAGTCGCCATTCTCGTCGCGTGTGAAGCGCGTGGGATCTTCACCGCCTTCGCCGGTATTGCTCTTACCGCCGATGCGGTTCATGGCGATAGCCAGCGTCTCGTGCGCCTCGCGGCTGATCGATCCCAGCGACATGGCGCCCGTCTTGAAGCGCTTGACAATCGCGCTGGCCGGCTCCACTTCGTCGAGCGGGACCGGCGTGCCCGTCTTGAACTTGAGCAGCCCGCGCAGCGTAGCCAAGCGCTGGCTCTGGTCGTTGACAGCCTTGGTGTATTCCCGAAAGGCCTTGAAGTTGCCGGATCGGACAGCATGCTGCAGCCGGCCAATGGTCGTCGGATTGAACAGGTGGTGCTCTCCGCGGCGGCGCCACTGGTACTGGCCCCCCACCTCCAACAGCTCGGCCAACTGTTCTGGAAGGCCGAAACCGCGCTGGTGACGCTGCTCCGCCTCCCAGGCTATAGCCTCCAATCCCACACCCTCAATGCGCGACGGGGTCCAGGTGAAGTAGCGATCCACTACATCACGGTTCAGGCCGATGGCCTCGAAAATCTGTGCCCCGCGGTAGCTCTGCAAGGTGGAGATGCCCATCTTCGAGGACACCTTCAGGAGCGACTTGCCGATCGCTTTGCGGTAGTGCTCCAACGCGGTCGCGGCGTCGGTTTCATGCAGCGCCTGCTCCCGTACCATCTGCACCACCGACTCATAGGCCAGGTAGGGGTTGAAGGCCCCCGCGCCGTAGCCTGAGAGCAGCGCGAAGTGGTGTGCCTCGCGCGGCTCGCCACTCTCGATCACTAACCCCACCCTGGTGCGCAGCCCCTCGCGAATGAGGTGATGGTGCACGCCCGCAACCGCCAGCAGGCTGGGGATAGCCACGTGCTCCTCGTCCACGCCACGATCCGAGATGATGAGGACCGTCGCACCGCTCGCGCACGCGGACGACGCCGCCTGGCACAGCGCAGCCAGTGCGGCCTCCAACCCGGGACCACCGCTGCCGCGGGCAAACAGCGCCGGCAAAGTCACCGCCTCGAGCCCTGGCTGGTGCGCCTGCTTGAGCAGAGCCAGCTGGTGATTGGTGAGCACCGGCGTTTCCAGCGCCAGCTGGCGGCACTGCTCCGGCGTTTCGTCCAGCAGGTTTCCCTCGGAGCCGATTGTCGTTTGCAGCGACATGATCAGCTCTTCCTTGTCCTTGTCGATGGCGGGGTTGGTGACCTGTGCAAACAGCTGTTTGAAGTAGTTGAACAGCAGCTGGGGACGGTCCGACAGCACCGCCAGCGCGGTATCCGTGCCCATGGAACCGATAGCTTCCTCCCCGTTGGCGGCCATCGGCGCCATGAGGATCCGCAGGTCCTCGCTGGTGTAGCCAAAGGCCTGCTGCAGCTTCAGCAGCCGGGGGCCAGCTTCCTCCGCCATGAGCCCCTCTGGGAAGTCGTCGATGTCACCACCGGTGCTGGAGGGCCGGGCAGTCGAAGCGCCAGATCGCCTCCCCGAGGGCTCGAGGTCATCCAGATGGATGACGTTGCTGTCGAGCCAGGCGCGGTAAGGCTGCCGCGAGGTGATATCGGCCTTGAGCTCCGCGTCAGAGATGATGCGGTGCTGCTCGGTATCCACCAGGAACATGCGCCCCGGCTGCAGCCGGCCTTTACTGGCGATCTGATCGGCTGGAATGTCCAGGACACCCACTTCTGAGGCCATCACCACGAGGCCGGCCTTAGTGACCACGTAGCGCGACGGGCGCAGCCCATTGCGATCCAGCACGGCGCCGATGACGTGCCCATCGGAGAAAGCGATAGAGGCCGGGCCATCCCATGGCTCCATGAGCGCCGAGTGGTACTCATAGAAAGCGCGCTTGTCGTCGGCCATGGCGGTGTCGTTTTGCCAGGCCTCGGGGATGAGCATCATCATGGCGTGGGCGACCGAGCGGCCGCCCGCCACCAGCAGCTCCAGCACGTTGTCGAACACCGCCGAATCGCTGCCACCGGGGGCCACGACGGGCAGCAGCTTTTTGATGTCCTCGCCGAACAGGGGCGATTCAAGGAGCCGCTGTCGGGCGTGCATCCAGTTCACGTTGCCGCGCAGCGTGTTGATCTCACCGTTGTGTGCCACATAGTGGAAGGGCTGCGCGAGATCCCACGATGGAAAGGTGTTCGTACTGAAGCGCGCGTGGATGAGTGCCAGCGCGCTGACCATGGTAGGGTCGTCCAGATCCTGGTAGAAGGCCGGGATCTGGTCCGACATCAGCAGACCCTTATAGATAAGCTTGTGCGTGGACAGGCTGCAGACGTAGAAGCTGTTGGCATCGCGCAGCCCGGACTCGCGCACCGCGCGTTCGAGGCGCTTGCGCACCACGTACAGGCGCCGCTCCAGTTCCTCGCGCGATTGCCCTTGATGGCCGCGGCCCACGAACACCTGCCGAATTTCCGGCACCACGTCTCGCGCCAGCTCGCCGCAGGCAGAGAGGTCGATGGGCACCTTGCGCCAGCCCAACAACTGCAGCCCCTCTTCGCGGATGGCTTCCTCCACCAGGAGCTTGCAGGTATCCAAGTCGTGCGTCTGCAGCGGGCCATGCGCGCGCGGCAGAAAGACCATGCCCACGCCGTATTCGCCAGGATCCGGCAGCCGGATGCCTTCGTCCCGGCAGCGGCGCAGCAGGAACTCGTGCGGCAGCTGAATGAGGATGCCGGCGCCATCACCCGTGCGCGGGTCGCAGCCCGTGGCGCCGCGGTGCGACAGGTTATCGAGCACCTGCAAGCCCTGCCGAACAATCTCGTGCGACCGGGCGCCGTTGATGTTGGCCACAAAGCCAATGCCGCAGGCGTCATGCTCAAAGCTGGGGTCGTACAAGCCGATACGTTCCGTTGGGCGATGCCGAGCCTGGTGCATGCGCAAAATCTTTCTGTCCCGGAGAGCGCAAAAAGCCCGCCGGAGTGGGTGCACTCCTAACGGGCTGCCATAACCCCGGGAATCACGTCGTCGTCAGCGACATTATACACATCGCACAAACCCGCACAAAATCAGCTCCGGCCGAGCGGGTCCAGTCCTCATTATTGGCTTTCCGACTGACCTCGGCGTCTCGGCTTCCGGCAGTTATGTCGGGTTGACGCGGCGTCGCTCAGGCCTTACATCCGGCGCTCTCATTTGGCCCGCAGCGGATCCACCGTAACGCTTCAGCGCGAACGATGTTCGCTGGTGTAATCGCCGCCGGCTTCGTTCGGCAGGAACTTGCGCCACTGGCACCAGCCGGTGAAGTTGCCATGGCGGTGCGGACCATCACAGGCTACGGCTACGTGCTCGGCCGGGCTGGCGTGCACCGGCTGGGCGCTGAGCAGCTGCGCGTACACGCGCTCCACATCTTCCTGCGTGTAGCCCACCCGCCATTCATTCAGGTAGCTCACCCAGGCGCAGTGGGCCACGGCCTCCTTAATGGCGCCAAGCAGCCCGACCTGGAAAGGGCTGCCGGGGCCACCTGCCAGCTGTGCACTGCGGGGCAGCTTTGTCTCGGTGCCCAGCCGTGCGAACGGCAAGTGCCAGTAAGCGGCCCAGTCCTTCTCGCCCGACGCCTGAAGTACCTCCTCGGCGCTCAGCGTGCAACCATGCGGCAGGGCCTCATGCACGGAAGGCGTGCTCGCTCGGTACAGCTCGCGCATGGCGTGCGCCAGCTCGCGGATGTGCGGCTCGGCCGCGAGATCATCGCGCAAGAGGAACCAGTTGTGCCATTCAGTGGCCGACAGCACCACCTCAATGTGCATCCACGGCTCCAGGAGGCGATTGATCACCTGTTTGTGCAGGTGCAATGCTTCCAGGCCGGGGGAGTCGGGCTCGCCCCGCACCAGCGCCAGCACGCGGTCCCGCGCCTGCAGCCACAGCGCGCGAGCTTGCACCTGGGTGGCTTCGTCCACCTCTTCACTAGCCTGCATACCCGGCTGCGATTTGCCCCACCAATGGGGAATGAACGGTTCGTCTACTACGCGCTGGATCATCCTGCTCACGGGGATGGCGCGCGATGAAGCGCTGTTGCGCGAGAAGGCGCGGTGGGTGAGCACTTCGCTATGGATGCACCGGGGATACTTCAGCACCCACGTGG
Source organism: Chloroflexota bacterium (assembly GCA_035532895.1). Classification (GTDB taxonomy): domain Bacteria; phylum Chloroflexota; class JAJPGV01; order JAJPGV01; family JAJPGV01; genus DATKQD01. The sequence continues at coordinate 11,420 of DATKQD010000013.1, read as the reverse complement.
TGAGCCGGCAGCCGGAAGGCGTAACGGAGTCGGCGGCCAGATGCGCTTCGATGCTCACGCTTCAACGCTCTTACGTTCGCTCATTCGTCTCCGGCTTTCGGCGCGCGCGGCTCAGCCAGCCAGGTGCTCGCCCTGGTAGCGCCCGCTGTATCCCTGGGAAGTGGGCGTTTCCAGGCGGAAGAAGACCAACTGCATAATGCGCGCATCCTTCTGCAGGTCGATGCCAGCGGAGTTCTCGACAATCAGCAGCGCTTCGCTGCGGCCAACATATCCCGGATCCCACACAGCCGTGTGCAGCGCGGCGCCGCAGCGCGCCAGGCTGGACCGTGGCCTGCCCAGGCACATGAGATCGAGCGGCAGCCGTACGGTCTCGTTGAACAGCACCACATAGCTGCCCGGCGCTAAGTGCAGCCAGCCCCAAAAGTCGAAAGCGACAGGCAGTCTATCGGGCAAGTGCCGCTCATCCACCCCCAGCCGACCGGTGCCGGCAATGTCATACACCGCGGCCAGCGTAAGGTCCATGCCGCAAGGTTGCAATTGCTCGTCCCGCGAGACGTGGCCTGAGATCAGCGCCGAGTCGCCCGCCATGAGCTCGGCAATCGTCTCGCGGCTAAGTACGCTGCCCACGCTGTCCATTACTCCAGTATCCAAAAGTGTGTCGTTCCTTTCATCTGTCGCGTTATGACTGCCGCCAGGTCGCAGACTGCTACCCAGCCGCCGGATGGATCACGATATCGAGCTCTACCTCCTGCCCGCAGATGGTCCGCAGCGCTGCTTCCGCCGCGCGCAGCAGCCGCCGCTGGAGGTAGCGCTGCACGTGCGCATCGGCCACGGCAACCCGCACCTGCCCGGCGGTGCAATGGAGCAGCGTGCTGCCTTCCACCCATTGCGCGTAGGCCGCTGGCGTCACCTCAGCACGCAAGCTGGCCTTCACCCGCTCCCAGACGTCTACATCCACTCCATGACTCAGTGTGCGTGCGGATAGTGATGAATCCGTGGCGGCGGACGGTCCGGTGGATGCTCTCGAAGACATGCTCGGCCTTAGCTCGAGCAGCGCTGCCGGTCGATCGTCCGTGCCGGTCAGCCGCAGCGGGTAATCCTCCTCGATGGCCCGCCGGAGGAAGCCCGCGGCATTGCGCAGGGTGCCCTTCTGCCGGGCCAGCTCATGCACGCCAGCCACCTTCTCGCGAATCAGCTCCGCTGGGTACTGGCGCGCCAACTCTTCAGCCGTTTTGGGGGAGATGAGCTCACAAATCAATTCGCGCGTGATGTCATCAACAACATCAGGAAGTGTCTCTATCGCGGGTTTGTCTTTGGGTGGCAATATGCCCTCGGTAGGACCCGTAGAAATGTGCAACTCGGCGCCCGGCGCCGAGTGTGCCTCTGCCACTTCACGCTGGAGGGTGCGGTTTTCCACATGACGTGGGGCGGCAGAGGCGAGCTCCTGCCCAGCACTCGTGGCGCTCCCCAGAATGGGGTCATCCATAGCCACGTGGTACATGCTGGAGAGGCGAATGGTTTGTCGCCGAGCGCGGTCGTAGCGCGAGCGGTGCTGCACCCGGACAAACTTCTGGGCGAGCGGCTTCTTCAGTTCCCGCATTACTGTCCAACGGGAAACGCCAATCTCGCGCGCAAGGGTCTCTTGCGTGGGGAAGCACCAGTCTCGCCGCTCCAGCGTCTTTCGGTTGTAGTAGCAGTGCAGCCGCAGCCGGGTGATGAGCACAGTAAGCGTGGGCCCCAGGAGCGGCGCCCAGGTTTCCCAAAAGTACCGGCTGCCAATGACTACGCGCCGGGGGCCGTTGGACGCCGAGGCTTCAGACTGGGGTGCGTAGTAGAAGGGCTCGAGTTCAATGTTGACGGTGGCTTCGGCAGTTTCGGACAACGAGGAATCCTCATCCTTTCTCAGGCCCTCGCGGCGGGCATGCAGCTGCTGGTCTGGCCCCTGCCAGTTCACACTAGGGTTCTCGGGCCGGCCTGAGCCGCGTTCCACACCTTGCCGTCGTGGCCCGCCCCGCCCGCCGGCAAAAGACTACGTGAACGCTATGTGACGCGGTTCAGGGCCGGATTATTGGTGACCCAGCCAGGCAAGTCAACACCGCTGGGGCACCTTTCGGAAGGGTCCGAGAAAAGTCCGGCAACCCCAACAAAGAGGGAGAAAAATCTTTGGATAAGTAAGCCGATCTACTCACATGAACCTCACGTTAACGTGAAACGCCGGAGATATACTTGGGCCGTGGAGAGGGGCACGGGCTACCTGCAGATAGGTGAGGCCGCCAGCCGCACAAGCCTCACCCAGCGGACTCTCCGTTACTACGAGGAGCTGGGGTTGTTTCGGCCGGCGAGTCGCATGGAGGGCGGCTTCCGCTTGTACTCTCCGGACGACGTGGAGCGCATTGACTACATCAAGAACCTGCGCGATGTGCTGGGCTTCAGCTTGGCCGAGATCAAAGAAATGCTCGCCGCGGAGGATACACGCGCGCAGATTAAGCGCGAGCTGCACCAGACAGGTGGCTTAAGCCGGGAAGAGCGGCGAAATCAGCTGCTGAAACTGAAGGAGGTGGCGGTGGGCCAGATGCGCATAGTGAATGAGAAGCGCGCCCGGCTCAAGGACATGCGGCATGGCATCCAGGACCGTATCGAACGCATCGATACGCTGCTGGCGGAGCTTGGGGAAATGGCGGGCGCGACCTCGTGAGCGAGCTGGTTAGGCTGCTGCGCTCTGCCGGGCGGGCCACGACACGTGCCACGGCGGGCTTTGGCGCGCGCACGCGCGAGAGCAAGCGCCGCCTGGTGCTCATTGCCAGTCTCCCGGCACTCGATGCCGCCATGGCACGGCAAGCCGCGGCCGACGGCGCCGATGTTCTGGAGGTGCCCCTGACGGCGGACGACCCCAGCAGTCTGCGAGCGTTCATCGAGGGCTTGGACCTGCCCGTCGGAGGGACGATCGCCGGGGCGCTGCCGCCGACGTTCGATGGCCGGGCGTTCGAGGGCCAGGGGCTGGACTATCTCAAAGTAGAGGCAGGCGACGTACCGGCCGCGGTGTTCCTCATCTCAGGGGTGGCCGTGGTGCTGGAACTCAAGGACGCGCTCACGGAGAACCTGCTCAAGGCGCTGAACTTTCTGCCGGAGCGAGCGGTGCAGGTGGATGCGCCAGACTCGGTTGAAGGGTTCACCGTACGGGAGCTGATGGAGAAACGGGTGGATCGCGAGTTGGTGCGCAAGCCGCTGCTGATGAAAGTGGGCAGCGGCATCAAACCGGTCGCGGCCCAGCTGCTCACGTTGATTGCGCCGAACGCATTGGTGGTGCCAGCCGCCGAAGTGGCCGCCTGGAGCGCGGCGTTGGAAGACCTCAAGGATATGGACGAAGAAGAGGAAGAGGACAGCCGGATCAGTCTCAAAGTACCCGCCGCGAATGGCCATTGAGGTGACAAGTTAGCGGCCTGACTTTTAGGCTAGAGCCAGGCGCCCCAAAAGTTCCGGTCTTTGGCCCGCTAACGCCTGGGAACTAGAATGCGCCGGGTTGCACAGGCCCCGGCAGAAGCTCTGGTCCGGGTGCATGCAAGATCTGGTCCGATCGCGGCGGTCGGCCCCACGCTAAGCCTGGGGTCGCTTCGACCGGGGAGCGAATCAACTCAAATTGGCTCAGGGAGTGAGAGTTTTGGCGTCTTCATCCGAACCGAGCAATGGCGAATCTCGCGGTCGCAACGGTGGCAAGGCCGTGCGCGCCAAATATGGCGTGGAGTTCTTCCGAGAGATTGGCCGCAAGGGCGGCAATGCGCTGAAGGAGCGCGGAGCCGACTACACCGAGCTGGGCCGGAGCGGTGGGGAAGTGACCAAGGCGCGCCACGGCAGCGCGCATTACGCGGAGATTGGCCGCAAGGGCGGGCGCAATGGCCGCGGCACCCCCAAGAGCGGAAGTGGCCGGCGCCGCCAGCCGGACGCGCCCAGCGCCTGAAGCTCGGCCACACGTCGAGCCGCGGCGGCCGCGGTAGCGCGGATGGGTCGGACGGGAGTACGTGATATGCACGTTGAAGTACACGGCGAGGGCCCGACAGTCCTGCTCATTCCGGGGGCGAACATGGGTGCCTGGTCGTGGTTTCGGCAGGTGCCGCCCATGCAGCGCCTGGCCCGTGTCCTTACCTATGATCCGCCCGGCATAGGGCGATCAAGCGAGGAAGCGTTAGCCAAGTGCACGCGGCCCGCACAGACGGAGGCTGCGCTCGACGCGCTGCGGTCAACGGATACCGCCAGCTGCACGGTGGTGGCGGCGAACGAGGGCGGATTCGTGGCCTTAGATCTAGCGCTGGCGCACCCCGAATGCGTGGAGCGGCTGGTTCTGCTTGAGGCCGGCCTGGCCGGCGCGGCGGAGGCATGGCTGTCGGCCGAGGCCCAGGCGCTGAATGACGCGGTGGCTCAGCTCAGCCCGGCAGACCGGCGACGTTGCGAGGTTGGGCTGCAGCTGGCGCCCGGCTTCATAAAGCGCAATCCTGGGTCGCTGGACCGTTTGCTGGAGACCTACGAGGCCAACGCGCCGCGTGCCGAAGTGGCGGCTGCATATGCCGAGGCGGCCGAGGCCTGGGTGGCGCCGTCCCTTCAGGGTTTGGCCGGAATGCCGGTGCTGCTCCTCTCGGGCGAGGAGGATCGCTATCAGGCACCAGGGATGCAGAATGCTCTGGCGAGAGCCCTGCCTTGGGCGCGGCGCGAGGTGGTGACTCAGTGCGGATATTTGCCGCATCTCGAGCGCGCCGACGCGGTGAACCGGGCCGTGATGACGTTTGTGCAGGAGGCGATGTCTCCGGCCAGCGCGGCGGCGCGGTGGCGGACGGACGCACGCGGCCAACGGCTCGCGGCGGACGATGCCTGGGCAGCCCGCCAGGCGGAGCTCGATGCACGGCCGGCGAATCCGCTGCCATTGGTTCCGCTGCCCAAGGTGGCTCGACGCTGAAGGCTTGTGCTAGCATGAAGGGCGGATTGCCCAACCCAAGGAGAACCAAGCCATGATGAATCAGCCACGCCGGCACCGCGATGCGTCACTCTGGTGGCTTGCCGGCTTGATGATTTTGGCCTGGCTTGGTTTGGCGTTTGCAGCCAAGATGCTGGCGGCGGATCCAGCCACCACCGGCTACGGTGCGTTTGTCGGCTTTCTGGTGATAGCGCTCACCCTCGTGGCGTACTGCCTGTTCATGATGGCGGTAGATTCCGACAAGAGCTAGTTAGCGGTTCAGCCCTCGGCGAAGATGCAGTGCTGGAGGGCTCGCGCCAAGCCCGGCTTGGGAGGCGGTGCAGCAATGCCTGGCAACCCAACGGTTTGAGTGAGTGTGCGACGGCGCTGCTTCTACTGGCCACGGATAGCGTTGGGGAACCGCGCCCGGCAGTATGAATCGGCGCTCTGGCGGGGAGGACGCGCGAGGCGGCGGACGCGAGTGGCGGATATCGGACGAGGGAGCCGAGCAGTTGCCGCGCCAATTGCCGGACTTCCATGGCCAGATAGGGCGACATCCCGCGGCGGTGCCGCCCGCCAAACCTGGTCGAAAGCCCAAGGCGTGGCGCGTGGTCGGCGAGACGAGGAGCTGGGGGCGCAAGCCGCCGAACTTTGTGTGGCCCGCGCTGCTGGCTGGGGTTGCACTGCTGCTGGTGCTGCTGGTGGTGACGGGCGCCGCGCAAGGCATGTTGGCTGGCTTGCCGCTCGCGACAGTGACGCCCACGACCGTCCCGGCTGCTATGAGCGTGCGCCCGGTGGTGATTTCTTCGCTCGGCACGCCCGGGCCAGCTACAGTAAGCGACCGTGTAGGTGTGCTGCCCAGCGCTGGACCGAGCGTTGCAGGGGCGCCCTCTGTCCAACCGGCCCAAGCAGCAAGCGCCCCTCAGCCGGTGGCTCCGGCGGCCGTTGCGCCCGTGAGCACGCCGACGGCGGCGGGTTCCGCTCGTGCAACGCCCGCCGGAGCCACGAGCAGTCGCCCGAGCGTTGGTGCCACGCCGACTCCCACCGTCGCGTCGCTGTTCGCGATACCAGGAACGCCCGCGGCCAGCTCAAGTACGGGCATCGGGTCTGACCTGGCCTCTATCCAGGCCACGGCGAAGGCCCTCTCCGCGGAACTGCCGGGAGCAACGCCCGGTTCCGCGTCGTTTGGCGCTACGCCGGTGGCCACCGATGCCACTCCAATTCCCACGGCGGCGCCGCCCTTCGTGCCGACACCGAGCTCCCCATGAAAGAGGAGGCGTCCACGGCCCTTGCTGGCGGAGGACGGTGAGCGGAGAGCCGCGGCGCTACCCGCCGATGTCTTTCGCGATTGACACACAGCGACTCATTTTGCGCCTGCGTGATGCCGAGGATGCAGCGGTGAATCTGGCACTGCTTCGGGAGCATGAAGGCGGGACCAGCCTGACGCTCAAGGAATGTCGAGAGCACCTCGTGAAGCAGCGCGCCGAGGCAGAAGAGAGTGGTCTGGGATTTCTTGGCGTACGACGCCGGGCCGAAGGCGATCGCATTGGGTACTGTGGCTTGTTGGTTGGGCGGGGGAGCGTGGATGAACCCGAAATCGCCTACGAGATTCTCCCTGAGGCGCGGGGCCGGGGTTACACGACGGAGGCGGCGCGCGCCGTCATGGAAGCTGCTTTTGCGACAGGCCGGAGGACTCTGTGGGCTACGGTACGCGGCTGGAATGGCTCGTCATTCGCGGTGTTAGAGAAGCTCAACTTTCATCGGCACCACAGCGTTGTTGATGACCGCGGAGAGCTCGTATATCTGGTTCGGTACGTATCCGATCCGCCGCCACGTGGTTCGACGTGACCTGGCGAGCTCTATCGGGAAGCAGCCGGAAGTGGCCGCCCTGGATCGTGCGACGCCCGGCTGGCTAGATTCGGCACGGCGCACACGCTGATGCTCACCGCCGAATCACCGAGTAGGATGACCGGGGCTGTGGCTCAGGGGGCGAGTGCCGTGATATCGGGAGCCGGGGGGTCCGGTTCGGAAGAGGGAACAGGCGGTGCCGCCGAGCGCTGTCGGGAGGGCCGCGGGCCCCGGCGCTGGAACAAGCGTTCGATGGGTGGCAGGTCCAGGTGGGCGAAGTCGATCAGTGGCTCGGGGTCGCGGCGCACCTCACGCGGGTAGGCGATGGCTACGAGCACTACTGCCAGGCCGCCGAGCAGTGTGAGGAAGCCCAACCAGCCTGGCACGACTGAAGTATCGGCTAGCCGCCGACTTCCTTGATATAGGACGGCATGGTAATGCCGCCGTAGACGCGGACGCGCGGTAAGGTGAGCAGTTCGGCCCGGGTGTAGCTGGAGCCGTAGTTGGTGGTGACTGCCGAGGTGAAGCCGCTGGCGGCGACGATGCGCAGCACGGCCGCGTCGTAACGGCCGCTTGGGTACGCGAACGCCTGCACCGGCACCCCAAACCGCTGCCGCAGGATAAGGCCGCTGTCTCGAATCTCGCGGGTGGCCGTGGCCAGCGGTTGAATCGCGAGGTCCACGTGGTCGAGCGTATGCGCGCCGACCTCGATGCCGTCGTTGGAGAGCTGGAGGGCTTGCTGCCAGCTCATGTACTGTGGTCGGCCCAGGAAGTTCACGACCAGGAAGGTCGTGGCGGTGAAGTGATAACGCTGCAGCAGCGGCAGAGCCGCGGTATAGAAGTCGCTGTAGCCGTCGTCGAAGGTAAGGGCAATCGGGCGCGGTGGCAGCGGTGCGCCGGTCAACACGTGGTTGGTGACCTGGGACATGGTCACGCCGTGGAAGCCGGCGCGCGCCAGATAGGCCAGTTGCTGGTCAAAGGTCACCGGCGGAATGGAGAGCCCATAGCCGATGCGATCAGGGGTGTTGGCGGGCAGCTCGCGGATGTAGTGGTACATCAGGATGGGCACGGTGGTAACCGGTCCTGCCCGTTGTCGGGCGACCGGTGCCGCGCCCGCCGCGGCTGAAATGGTGGGGGCGATCACGGGGCTCGGTGCCGCGGGCGCCACCGTTGGCGACGCGGCCAGCGCTGTGGGCGAAGGGGGTGGCAGGAGGGCGCGGGCGCGCTGAGGCGCCAGTTTCGGCGGCGCGAGATCGGGTGCTGGCGCGGGCGAGGCAGCGGGCAGTTGCGCGCCACTGGTTGTGAGCACCACGGCGGCGGCCCCGCTGAGAGTGAGGAGGGCGGCCAGCAGCAGGGAGACAAGAGAGGGCAGCTTCACGAGGCCGGCGAATTGTACCCTGGCCGAGGGTAATGGCAGTACGCTCGGGGGGGCCCTGGCGCGTAGCGCGGGTAGGGAACCTCTCTGGCCCGAAACGCTGTACAGCGCCTCAGGGGAAGGAAGCGCTGAGAACCGCGCCTGCACGCCTGCCCGCAGCCGATGAGTGGCGGAGGAATCAGTAAGGCAGGGGCGTTGGCGGCGCCACCGGCGCAACTATTTGCACGAGCACCCGGCCCTGCAGAACCATCACGGGCAGGCGTGCGAGCGGTGGCAAGATGCGAGGATAGGTTGGCAGAGGGTGCTGCGTGCCGTCGGCATTGAACGCGGCGCCGTGGCAGCCGCAGTCGAAGGTGCGGGTTTGGGCTTGCCAGTCCAGCAGGCAGGCCTGGTGGGTGCAGACGGCTGAGAGCGCCCACACCTGGCCGCCGATGTTCAGCACGTGGCCCACCATCCCCTGCGCCACGAAGCGCATAACCCTACCGGGGGTGAGTATGCGCAGCGTGGTGATGGGCACCCAACCAGGCGGAGAGGAGGCGCGCGTGGCGAGCTGCAGCGCTCGGTCGCCGATGCCACCGGCAACGAGCAGGCCGAGTGCTGCGAAGGAGGCCAACACCTGCCGTCGAGGGAAGCGGGAAGGCCGAGCGCCACTGGGCTGCAATTGCCTTTCGAGCTGCCGGAGAAAGTGTGGGCGCGGCTGCGCCGCTGGTGCCGAGACGCTGTTCAACAATGCCGCGATCCGCAGCAGACGCGGCTGAGCCGGCGGCAACGGCGCCCGCTTCGAAGATGGGAGCCCCGCGAGCAGGTCGTCCACGTGCGCACTAAGCGCATCGTAGTCGCCCAGGTTTTCAGGCGGCCGTTCAGAGTCGTCAGACATGGTGACAGACGTTTGGGCGAAAAGTCATGAGTGGCCGGGGACCAGCCCAGCGAACGGCGAGTGCGGTGCGGAGCCAGAACGCCAACGGAGCCGGTCCCGATTGCCGCGGGCCGCGGTCACAACGTCTACAGGGCATCGCGGCCGAGCTCAGCGGCGCGCCGGAGCGCGCGGAACTGCAGGACCTTAACGTTGCTTTCGGAGAGGCCAAGCGCCCGGGCGGTATCGCGAACGGTGGATCGCAGCAGGAAGCGATGAGTGAGCACGGCGCGGTAATTGGGCGGGAGGCGATCCAGGAGCTCATGAACGAAGGTTTCGCGAGCGCTGGGCGAAGTGAGCGGCGCTGGGCCCAGGTCCGGAGCATCCCACTGGTCGGGTAGGGGCAGGGCGGCGAGCTTGTAGTGCTCTCGCCAGTGGTCACTTATCGTGGCACGGGCGATTTGAAAGAGCCAGCTCTCCAGCGTGCCGCGCCCTTCGAAGCGGGGCAGCGCGCGCAGCACTTTGAGGAAGACGGCCGAGGTGAGGTCCTCCGCTTCCTGGCGGTTGCCTACCTGGCTGAAGAGATACGCGTAGACATGCGCGGCGTGTCGCTGATAGAGGCTGGTGAAGTCACCAGCGCCCGGCTCCTGAGGGCTGTCGCTCAGGAAGGGTGGGACATGGGGTAGCGAATCATCGCCGCACGCGCCGCTGGGTGCCATAGGCAGCAATATGGTCGGCGGCGCGTTACACCGGCTGGCACGGATGTTTCATGTGGAACATACAGCAAGTGATCGGCGCTGCACGGCTCGACCACCGCGCATAGGGTCAGTGGCAGCCGCAGGCGCCGCCGCAGCAGCCCCCAGCGCTCGGCGCACCCGTCGCGATCGGTGCTTCACTGGCCGCGCCACCGATCCGGACAAAGCTGGTGATCCGCCGCGCCACGTGGGTGCTCTCACCGCACTCCCCACAGGGCGCGGGTTCGCTGGCGGCCGCCATGTCCCGCAGGAGCTCGAAGGTGCTGTGGCAGGCGCTGCAGTGGTACTCGTAGAGTGGCATGGCAACAAGCATACTTGGGGACGCTGTTGATGCAAGAGGCCGCGCCGTCGCAAAACTTTGGTTACCGAACAAGGGAGCTTGAATCAGAAGTAGGGTTACCGCAAACGGAGGGAGCGGTGACCCGAGAGAGCATCGGGGAATACGCGGCCAAGCAACGAGAGCGGTACCGGCGGGCCAGCCATTCAGAGAAGAGTCAGCTGCTGGACGAAGTGGTGGCCGTCACCGGCTTTCATCGGAAGGCAGCCATACGGCTGCTGGGCAGCAAACGGCGCCGTGCTGCTGGGCGGCGTTCAGGACGACCGCGGCAGTACGGACCCGATGTCGCCGACGCTGCGCGAGTGGTCTGGGAAGCGGCGGGCTTCATCGGAGCGGCGCGGCTGCACCCGTTTGTGAACGAGTTGCTGGACCGGCTCAAAGCGTGTGGAGAGATCCGGCTCCATCCGAACACGGAGCAGCTCTTACGCCAGGCCAGTGCTGCCACTCTGCAGCGGTTGTTGGCGCCCTTCCGAAGCTTGGCGCCTCCGCGTGGCCAGACCATTACCAAAGTCGGCGCCTGGCTCAAGCATCAGATTCCAGTACGGACCTTTGCCGATTGGAATGACGCCAAGCCGGGCTTTCTGGAAATCGACCTGGTGGCCCATTGCGGTGACAGCACCCAGGGGTTCTACCTGTGCACGCTGACCAGCGTCGACATCGCCACCGGTTGGGTAGAACTGCAGGCCGTCTGGGGGAAGGGCCAATCCCGGGTCAAAAGCGGAGTGCATGCCATCCGCCGGCAGTTGCCCATGCCGCTGCTTGGGCTGGATAGCGATAATGGCTCGGAGTTCATCAACTACGCCTTCTTGGCGTACTGCCTGCAGCACCACATCACCTTCACCCGCAGCCGGCCGTACAAGAAGAACGACAGTGCCCATGTGGAGCAAAAGAACGGGGCGTTAGTACGACATCTGATCGGCTACGGCCGATTGGCTACCAAAGCTGCCCATCGCCAGTTGGCTGAGGTGTATCGCCTCGTCCGTCTTCAGGCCAACTTCTTTCAGCCCGTCCGCCAACTCCTCGAGAAGCACCATCATGGCGCCATCCTCCAGCGCCGCTACGATCGTGCGCAGACACCCTTCCAACGGGTCTTGACGACCCACGTGCTCAGTCCCATCAAACGGCAGGAGCTTACCGCCTTGTATGCCAGCCTCAATCCCCTGCAACTCCAGCGCCAACTGCAGGTCGAACTGGAACGCCTCTGGGACCTGGTCAGCCCTCCTGGTTCACCACGTGTTCCCGTCGCCAGGACACGTTCGGTAACCCGCACTTCTGATTCCCGTCTTCACTCCGGTAACCCAGACTTATGA
>DATKQD010000012.1:0-24958 GCA_035532895.1 Chloroflexota bacterium | reverse complement strand
TGATGCCGCTATCACGCAGATGCGCCGGCAGCTCATTCGCCTGGCGCGCCAGGTAGACCAGGGCACCGAGCCCACGCTGCCCAACCATCCCGATCTGTTCGGCGCGCTGCCTCTGGACCTGGTAACGGACGAGCCCGATTTTGATGCCGTGTGGGATGCGCACTACCGGGAGACACTGGGCAAGCTGCGCCAGACCGTCTGACTGACGGCGGCAAGCCCCGCGGCGCGCGCAAAGTCGGCAGGCCACCGCGGGCGAGCCGGATCCGGCTCGCCCGCGGTAACGATCAGCGCTGGTCGATGGGCTTGTAGCTGAGGTTACGCGGCCCTACGTACTCCGCTCGCGGGCGGATGAGGCGGTTGTCGCCGAGTTGCTCCAACACGTGCGCTGTCCAGCCGGCGATACGACTGCAGGCGAAGATAGGCGTGTACAGATCCATGGGGATGCCCATCGTGTAATAGGTGGAGGCGGAGTAGAAGTCCACATTGCAGTAGAGGTGCTTCTCCCGCATGACGAGGTCCTCCACCTTGCGGGACATGTTGAACCACTTGAGGTTGCCGGCGTGCTGGCCCAATTCCTCCGACATCTGGCGCAGATGCGTGGCACGGGGATCCTCAGTCTTGTAGACGCGGTGGCCGAATCCCGAGATCTTCTCCTTGCGGGCGAAGATACCCATCACCGTCTCCTCCACCTTGGCTTCCTCGCCAATGCGAAGCAGCAACTTCATGACCTCTTCATTGGCGCCGCCGTGCAGCGGCCCGGAGAGCGCGCCGATGCCGGACACGATGGCGGAGTACATGTCGGCCAGCGTGGCCGCTGTGACCCGCGCGGCGAAGGTGGAGGCGTTCAACTCGTGATCGGCATGGAGAATGAGGGCAATGTTGAGCGCACGCGCGTGCAGTTCCTCCGGCTCCTTGCCGAACAGCATGTACAGAAAGTTCGTGGCGATGTTGCCATCGCGCTTGGGGGCAACCAGCGGCTGGCCGGCGCGCGCATGGTGAATGGCTGCCACCAGCGTGGGAAGCTGGGCCGTGAGCCGCTCGGCCTTGCGGATGTTGGCCGGCATGCTGTTGTCGTGATCGTCCGGGTCGTAAGCCGAGAGCGCAGACACCGTGGTGCGCAGCAGCTCCATGGGGCTGGCCGTCCTGGGGAACGCCGCCAGCATGGTAAGTACCGGCGCCGGCACCTCGCGGAGGTTGCTCAGGCGCTCATTCTGGTCGGCCAGCTGCGCCTTGGTGGGCAGGTCACCATGCCATAGCAGGTACACAGCCTCCTCGAAGCTGGAGTGGTCGGCCAGATCGTGAATGTCATAGCCGCGATAGAGAAGCTTTCCCTCCTTGCCATTGACGTCACAAATGGAGGAGGTATTGGCAACAACGTCTTCGAGTCCGGCTGGCGCTGCGGTGGGCATCTCGTCTTACTCCAGAACTTCTTTGTTCCCGATCACGGCTGACCGCTCAAGCGAGCTGCCGCCGAGGGCCGCGAAATCAACATTCGTCAAGATTTCCAACTCTGCCCGATTCTAACACCCGCCGAAAGGCTCTCTCCGATCCGCCAGCCTCTGGAAACCATGATGTCTCTCCGGCTCGGAAAAACGACCGCCCGCATCGGCCTGCCGGCCAAGGTGCACCTTCACCCTCGCCTGGCCCCGTGGGACCAGCCCGGATTCCAGCGCACGCGGCAGCCCCCAACCGTACGCGACCGCCAGTTCACAGCGCGCCGGCGAGCAGGGCCTCGGCGCGCTCCTTGGCGGCGGCGAGCGCCACCTGGTGCAGGCTGCCAGCCAGGCTGAGCCGCGCCACGTTGAGCCGCTTCATGTCGGCCACGGAAAGCGCGCCGGGCCGGAACAGGATGTTGACGGGGCCCGCAACCTGCTGGACGAATTCGCCGATGCGATCCTCGCCACTCAGAACAATGGGATAGATGCAGTCTGCCCCTGCCGCCAGATACGCCCGGCCGCGGCGAACACCCTCCTCCATTTGCTGGGCAGCATCGCCGCCGCGCCGGACAAAGGTATCGACGCGGGCATTGATGACGATGTCCACTCCCTCCGCCCTCGCAGCCTGCTTCACGGCGGCCAGGCGCTCGGCCTGGGCCTCCATGGGCACCAGCGTGCCCCCGCCATGGTGATCTGTGTCCTCCAGGTTGCAGCCTACGGCACCGGCCGCCAGCAGCCGCTCCACAAAATCCTTTGGCGCAAGCTGGTAGCCAGCCTCAAGATCGGCCGTCAGCGGTACCTCAAGCACAGCGGCTATTCGGCGCACCACGCCAAAGGCATCGTCCGGCGCCATGGTGTCGTTGTCGGAGCAGCCCAGCGCGTCTGCCACGGCGTGGCTTGAGGTGGCCAGGGCCGGGAAGCCAAGCCCGGCGACCACACGGGCGGAAGCCACATCCCACACGTTCGCCAGCAGCAGCGGGTTCCCCGGGACGTGCAGTGCACGCAGGGTGGCGGCTCGCCGAGCCAGATCAGCAACGGAGATCGGCAAATCGACGCTCACCCTAACCACCCGCTGCCGGTACCCGCGCAACCAACCCCGGACTGATCCACCCGTGGCTGGCTGACGACTTCAGACCAGGATCGCGTCACGGTAGGCCTGAGCCGACCGCGGTTCATCGAAGACGTTGAGCGTGGCCAGCCAGCGCTGGGTGGCTTCAAACATCTCGCGCGTATACGGCTCGAAGACGATGCGCTCACCCGTGCCGAAGGTGCGCACATCGACCAGGGAATGAAACTGCTCGGGCAGCTCTTTCAGGAAATAGTGCTTGTAGCGCTCCGGTTGGAGGTCGATATCCTGCTGGGCGCGCTGCAGCGCGCGGAAGTACCGGGCTGTGTCCTCGCCTGATGCTTCGGACGACAGCAGAAAGCCCATCATGAACGTGGTGTCGACTACCTTGCGGAAACCCTGCGACTCCAGAACGTACAACTGCAAACCGAACACTGTTGCCGCGGGCACCCTGCGCTCCAGCATCCACTCCACCCGCGCGTTGGGGCCACCAGCGAAGCTGAGCTTCACGCCCTCCAGTCCCAGCACTGGCTCCAGCGCCTGCAGCGTGGCGAAGTGGCTGCCGGAGTGGTAGCCGACGCCGATCTCGACCCCAGCCAGGTCCTCTGGCGTGCGGATGGATGACTCCGGCGGAACATAGATGCCAGAGGTGCACACGGAGTAGGCTTTGCCCCACATACGGCCGTGCTCCGTGGCCGCGGCCATGTTCGTGACCCAGTGGCAGGCCGAGCTCACCTCGCAGGCACGCCCCTCTTCGTAGGACTCGAATGCCCCATGGCGAACGTCCAACGGGGCGCCATCCGCGGCGCCCACTGAGGGCGCGTGAAACAACTCGCCCACCTGGCCGAAGGCATAGTCCAATCCCTCAGCGGCGAAGTATCCCTTTTCCTCGGCCACCCATTCCTGCAGCCGGCTGTGGGTGTGGATGCGAAACGTGCTCATGGCTCACTCTCTCCTTGGCCCGGTGGTGCGCTCTGGCCACATTATCGCCGGACTGGCAAGCCTGTCACTCTGGTGGGTCCGCGTCATGGAGCGGCGGGGCCGGCCAGGCAGTCGGGTGGAGCGGCTTCAGCCAGCGTGCATGGCGAGCCAGCGGAAAGGCGAGAGGGTGCACCCTGTCCAGCTCCAGCGCGGCGGCCAGCAGCCAGGACAGATCCACGGCCGCGGCGCCGCCGCCCAGCAGCACATTGGCGCCATCGCCGTCATACATATACGAGCTGGTGAACGCCTCAGCGAAGGTGCGGACTTTGCGCTCAAAGCGGCCATCCGACGAGAGCAGGTTCACGGCCACCGTACCGCCAGGCCTGAGGTGCCGGCTGCACAGCTCGTAAAACTCGCTGGTCGAGGTGCTGTGGGGCGACGCGTAGCCCTTTCCCTCGAACACGTCCACCAGGATCAGGTCATAGCTGGCGGCGGGGGGCAAACCCTCCAGAAAGACGCGCGCGTCCGCGATGTGCAGTATCTGGCGCCGATCGAACCGCAGGCCGAAATAGCTCGCCGCCACGTGGCGCAGCTCGGCCAGCACCTCGGTGCTCTCTATCCGCAACCCAGGAAACGTGGCGTGGAGCACCGCGGGCAGCCGACCGCCGCCAAAGCCCAGCATCAAAGCGCGCTCCGGCCGCGGCGTCCACAGCAGCGCCAGCATCATGGCCTGGGTGTAAGGCGCCAGCAGGTGCAGCGGACGCGCTAGATCGATGCGGGACATGATGTTGGCGGGCTCCGCGGGATAACCGACCAAGGGATCCGCGAAGTACAGTCGCACCTGGCTGCCCGTTTTGAGCACCACAATGCGCTGGTCCGGCGAGTGATTGTCAAGCAGGATGCCGTCGGGCCGGCTCAGAAGGGCGCGCTGGATGTGATTGGGCGTCCCGCCGCGCGCTGCCCACAGGGTGCGGTTGGCAAGGGTAATTTCAGGCAGCGGTGCGGCCCTCGGTGCCGGCTGGCAGGGTGGCCCGCGTCAAGGAATAGGGCGCGAGGTCAACATCGGTGGCTTCGCCAGTGACGAGCTGCGCCATCAGCCGACCGGTGAGCGGCCCCAACAGAATGCCGTTGCGGTAGTGCCCGGTGGCGACGTATAGCCCCTCCAGATCGGGGCTGGCGGCGAGCACCGGCAGCCGATCCGGCAACGCCGGCCGGAGGCCTGCCCAACTCGAAAGCAGCGGCCAACAGTTGACGCTCGGCACCAGCTGGCCGGCCCGTGTCACGAGACCGGCCAGCGCGCCAAGGGTTGGCCGCGTGTCAAATACGCCCTCCTCTTCCGTGGCGCCGATGAACACGTCGCCGCTGGCCTTCGGGGTGATGTAAGCGCCGCGCCCCCAAACGATGTGCCGCGGGCCATTGTTCGGCGGAGCTTGCGCGGCCACAATCTGGCCCTTCACCGGTCCCAACGGCAGGCTGGCGAGCTCGCGCAGCCAGCCGCTCCACGCCCCAGCGGCTGCTACGACCACAGCACAATGGATGGTTCCCGCGCTGGTGGAGAGGCCGCTCACGCGGCGTCCGGCTCGGAGTAGCCCGTACACCGCCTGTCCTTCGCGCACGGCCACGCCTTTTGACGCCGCGGCTGCCCCCAGCGCCTGCACGGCCCGCGCGGGGCGTACCTGGGCCTCCAACGGCGCCCAGAGTGCGCCGGCCACATCCGGCGACAGCGCCGGCTCCTGGCGGCGGGCCTCGCCGGCCGTGAGCCATTGCGCTTCAAGGCCCAAGGCGCGCTGCCACGCCGCTCTGGCAACCAGCTCCGCCTGCTCCTCAGCATTGGCCGCTACCCGCAGCACACCGCCGCACTGGTATTCGACATCTATTCCGGTTTCGGTGCGCAGCTCATCGGCTCTCGGCGCCCAGCCATCGCGGGCGCGAAGCAGCAGGTCTAACCAGGCACCGGGCCCCTGAGCCTCACTCTGCGCCGCAAGCATGCCCGCGGCCGCGCCGGACGCGCCCGCGGCCAGCCTGTCGCGCTCCAGCAGCACCACCCGCAGCCCTCGTCGGGCAAGCTCCCACGCGGTCGCGCAGCCGATGATGCCGCCGCCGATCACGCCGGCATCGAAGGTCTCGCCGCGGCCACTCACTCGATTGCCACCGGTACCCCGGCCACGGGACTGGACGCCACGGCCTGTTCCTGCACGGCCATGCGGCCAGCCAGGTAGGCTTGCCGGCCGGCTTCTACGGCCAAGCGGAACGCCGCGCCCATCCGGGCGGGATCCTGCGCCCGGGCGATGGCAGTGTTCACCAAGCACGCCTGCGCTCCCACTTCCATGGCCTGCGCCGCCTGGGACGGCACGCCCAGGCCAGCGTCCACCACCACCGGCACGTGCAGGCGCTCCACGATCCAGCCCACGCTGGAGAGATCCTGGAACCCGCGGCCGGAGCCAATGAGTGAGGCCAGCGGCATCACTGCCGCGGCGCCTGCCTGCTCCAGCCGGCAGGCGGCCACAATGTCCGGGCTGGTGTACGCCAGCACCACAAAGCCTTCGTCGGCCAGAATACGCGTGGCCTCCACCGTGCCGGCGACATCAGGCCACAACGTAGCCGAATCGCCAATCACCTCAAGCTTAATCCAGGGCGTGCCGGTAGCTTCGCGCGCCAGCTGGGCCAGCGTCACCGCCTGCTTGGCCGTGGTCGCGCCGGCGGTGTTGGGCAGCAGTTGCAGGCGTTGCAGGTCCAGGTGGGGCAGGATATCCAAGCCATTGCCGGCGCCATCCAGGTCCATGTAGCGGATGGCCACAGTCACCATCTCGGTGCCGGAAGCCTCGATGGCCGCGGTCATGGCCGGCGGCGAGGTGTACTTGCCAGTGCCCACGAACAGGCGGGAATGGAAGGCTCGACCGCCGATGCGCAACGGTTCATCGTCCGTGTCCGCGCCGCCGGCGACGACCTTCACCACGTCCACCTGGTCACCTTCCGCTAGCACCACCTCGGCCCAGCGGCGGCGCGGCACCACTTCGCCATTCAGGGCCACGGCTACCGCGCTCTCCACCAGGCCGCGGCCGGCGACGAACGCACGGATGCTGGCGCTTTCCGCCGCCAAGTCATACGGCTGTTGATTCACGATCAAATGCAAGGTCCTGCTCCTCCCACATGGCTTCGGGAAATGGCCGCCGTGGCCACGATGGCGACTGCTCCAGCCGATCCCGCAGCGCGGCGGCCGCCGCGCGGGGATCGCTCTCGGAGAGGATGGCCGAGATCACGGCCACCCCCGCGCACCCGGTTGCCAGCACTTGTTCCACGTTGTCGTATGTAATTCCACCAATTGCCAGCACAGGCACATCCACCGCGGCGACGATGGCCGCCAGCTCCACTACGCCGCGCGGCGGTAGCCCCTCTTTAGAATGGGTGGGGAACACGTGCCCGAAGGTGAGGTAATCGGCGCCCGCCACCGCTGCCTCACACGCCTCGTCCAGGCCATGCACGGACCGGCCCAGCACCAGGTGACGAGCAATCTGCCCCGCGGCGGCGACCGGCAGGCCCTGGGCGGAAAGGTGCACACCCGCGGCCGAGGCAGCCAGCGCTACGTCAAGCCGGTCGTTCACGGAGAGCGGGGTGCCCGTAGCCGCGAGAACCTCCCGCAGCTCCGTGGCTTGCTGGAACAGCACCCGCTGCGACGCTTGTTTATCCCGCAGTTGCACCCAGGTTACGCCACCCTCGGCTGCCCGCCGCAGCGCGACCACCAGCCCGGCAAAGTCGCCCCGCGGCTCGGTGATGAGGTGCAACTGAAACTTGGCAGCCACGCCGAACGCTCTCCCTCCGCTGGCATTATCCAGATCAGGTTCCTGGGGTACAGGGACCAAGTGCGCCCCGTTCTCAGCCGCGAAGGCACCCCCAGCGCTCTCAGTCAGTATAGCCGTCGCTATACTCGCGCTTGATGCCGCGCCGATTGTTCCCACCCGACGAGTTGGGTGCCATAGTAAAGGACTGGGGCGGCCGCTTGCCCATCGCCCTGATCTACCCCAACAACTATTCGGTGGGCATGTCCAGCCTGGGCCTGCAGGCGCTGTACGGCATTTTCAACGCCGTAGACGACGTTGCCTGTGAGCGCGTGTTCCTGCAGGACGACTTCGCCACGGCCAGCCGCCTTGATGTGCGCAGTCTTGAATCTGGCGCGGAGCTCAATGCATTCGCGGTACTCGCTTTCAGCTTTACGTACGAGCTGGACTACTTCAACTTCGTACGCATGCTGAGAGCCAGCGGCATCGAGCCCTTCGCCGCTGACCGTTCCGACCGCGACCCGCTCATCATCGCCGGCGGGCCAGCGGTGTTTATGAATCCGGAGCCTATCGCCCCATTCCTGGATGCGGTGGTTATTGGTGAAGCGGAGCCGGTCATTGCGCCACTCCTGGACGTGCTGCGGGAAGGGCGCGGCAGCGATCGCAGCGCGGTGTTGGCCCAGCTGGCCGCCATCCCAGGCGTGTACGTTCCATCCCTCTACGCGTTCGGTTACCACACGGACGGGACGCTGGCCGGCATTCAGACAAACGCGCCGCAATCGATCGTGCGCCAGTCTGCCAGCGCCCTCACCTCCTTCTCCACGACATCTGTCTTCAAGGCGCCTTCCTCCGAGTTCGGCCACATGCACCTCATTGAGATTGCCCGCGGCTGCCACTGGCGCTGCACGTTCTGTGTGGCCACATACGGCTTCCTGCCCGTGCGGCAGCGAACCGCCACGCAGGTGCTGGACGACGCGCGTCAAGGCTTGCGCTGGAATGACCACGTTGGCCTGGTGAGCGCCACCATCTCCGATCATACGGAAATCGATGACATTGCCCTTGGGCTGCGAGAGATGGGCGCGAAGATATCTATCTCTTCGATGCGGGTGCGCCCATTGCCCGAAACCCTGGTTCGGGCGGTCGCGGCCAGCGGGACCAAGACGCTGACACTGGGCATGGAGAGTGGCTCCGAGCGCTTGCGGCGCTATGTGGCCAAAGGCGTGCACGATGAGGACGTAGCGCCGGCGGTGGATTTGGCCGCGGCGTGCGGCTTCCAGCGGCTGAAGGTCTATTACATGGTGGGCCTGCCTACCGAAACACAGGACGATCTGGACCAGATGGTGGCGCAGAGCCGGGCCATCAAGCAGCGCTTCTCGGCAGCCACCGGCCGGCGTGGCGCCGAGGTGGTGCTCAACGTGAGCTGTTTCGTACCCAAGGCGCAAACGCCCATGCAGTGGGCGCCGCAGGATTCGGTTCCGCTTCTGCGGGACAAACTGCGCTACCTGCGCCATGAGCTCCAACCGAAAGGCATCGTGGTGCGCGGCGACAGCCCGCGCTGGGCCAGCGTGGAAGCGGTGTTCGCCCGCGGCGACCGCCGGCTAGCCCCGGCCATCGTGGCCGCCAGTGAGACCCCTGGGAACGCCGTGGTGGGCGCCTTCGAGCAGGCCCTGGCGGCGGAGGATTTGAGTGCCGACTTTTATGCGCGGCGTGCGCGCGACTACAGCGAACGACTGCCCTGGGAACTCGTCAGCTTGCCCCAGGAAGGCCCGCACGCGGTGCACCTGGAAGCCCAGGACCGTAAGGCCAAGCGGCGCGATGAGCATTTCAGAGAACTGGTCGCAAGTTCGCACTAGGGTCGCGGCAGCAGCGGCGGCGGCCGGCCGCCCGGTGGACAGCGTGCGCATCGTCGCGGTGTCTAAGACCTTCCCCGCGAGCAGCGCCCAGGCGGCTTATGACGCGGGCGCTCGGGTGCTCGGCGAGAACCGCGTGCAGGAAGCGCTGCCCAAGATTGAGGCGCTGCCCGGCGACGCGGAGTGGCACCTCATCGGCCACCTGCAAACTAACAAGGCTCGTCTGGCAATCGGACGCTTCAGCTTGATACACTCCGTCGATTCTGTACGCCTAGCCAACGAGCTGCAGCGTCAGGCAGAACGCCAGGAACTGGTGCAGCCGATCCTCCTGCAGGTGGACGTGGCGGGCGAGGACACGAAGAGCGGGTTCGCCCCGGCCGAGCTGACGGCAGCCGCGCGGGACATCGCTCGGCTGGAACGGCTGCACCTGGAGGGCTTGATGACCATTGGCCCGCCGGTGGACGATCCAGAGGACGCGCGCTGGGTGTTCCGCCGGCTCCGCGAGCTGCGCGATGGTCTCCGCCAGGACCTGCCGGACGCTGCCTGGCTGGAGCTCTCGATGGGCATGACGCACGACTTTGAGGCGGCTATTCAAGAGGGAGCAACCCTGGTGCGGGTAGGCCGCGCTATCTTTGGAGAGCGGACGGCCGGTGCTGGCGCAGCCCCGCCGCTCGCGGCACACCGTTAGGAGAAGCGCAGGATGTATCTTCGGGAGTTCATCTCTCTGCTGGTGGACGTGCTGGCCCTGGCTGTGTTCCTGAGGGCGATCATCTCCTGGTTCCCTATCGGACCCGATAATCCGATCAGCATCATCCTCACGCAGGTCACCGAGCCGATCCTGGCGCCGCTGCGCCGAGTGGTGCCCTCGCTGGGCATGTTCGACATCACCCCCTGGATCGCCATCATCCTGCTGCAGTTCCTGGGCAGCATCATCACCAGCAACCTCGGAGCGATCTAAGTCGCTCACCCTCCCTCCCCTCATACTCGCGCAGCAAGGCACGGTCGAGGGAGATTGTGGGTCGGCCGCTGGTCGGGTCTCAGGTAGGCTGGAAAAGGCGGATGCGACGGCCAATGGCCGGGTGGTCATAGAGCAGCACCTCCACCCAGCGAGGCGGATCCACTTCCGCCAGGTTCTGGTTCGCCAGGCGAATCATGCTCCCGGTGAACGCGGCGGGATTGCTGGCCAGGCGCAGTGCATACACATCCGCCTGATGCTCGATGTGCCGGCTGAAGCCTCTGGTCAGCGGTGCGAAAACGGCGCTCAACGCGCCGAGCAAGAGCGCCAGCAGAGGCATACCGGCGGCGTCCGGTAAGGGCGGCACCCAGCCCACGACAGCGGCCAACCCGTACAGCTGAGCCACGATCCAAAACGTGAGGACGGTAACAGCGGTCTCCAGCAGCAGCGATTTCCAAATGTCATGATGCACGTGGTGGCCCAGCTCGTGCGCGAGCACCGCCTCCGTCTCATCAGCCGGGAAGTTGCCTACGAGGGTGTCGCCGATCACGATGCGGCGGGTGTTGCCCCAGCCCATGACGGCCGCGTTCGCCTCAGTCGTCTTGTCGCTCAACTGCATCGTGAACACGCCTCGCACGTGCGTACCGGCCCGCGCGGCGAGCGCCAGCAGCTGACCTTTGAGGTGTGCATCCTCCAGCGGCGTGAAGGTGTAAAAGAGCGGCGCGATGAGCACTGGTGCGAGGTTTGCCAGCGCCACAGTGAACACAAACACCACCGCGGCTAACAACAGCCACCACAGAGCGGGCTCCAGCCGCATAAAAAAGTAAGCCAGCTCCACCAACCCGCCGCCAAACAGGAGCGCCAGCCCCAACGCCTTCACCTGATCCACCAGCCAGCCGCGCATCGACTGGACTGAGAGACCGTAGCCTCGCGAAAGCTGGAACCCCAGGAACGCCATGGGGAAGGACAACCCCTCGAAGATCAGCACGAGCAGCAGGAACAGCACGATCACCCCGCCGGCGCTGTTGATGCGGAAGTGGCCATACGAGAGCGCCAGCTGCCAGGCCACGACATACGCCAGCGCAAGGAACGACTCCGCCAGCAGCAGGCTGCGCTTCTGCTGCCCATAGCGCGTGGCTAAGCGCTGCCGTGCCACGTCCAGCACCGGCGCGCGCCACTCCGCCCGTGTCTCCATCTCGCTCACAACCGCTCCAGCTCCTGGCGGACGATGCCGCGCTCATCCCAGGGAATACGCCGGTCCTCCGCCACAATCATCGATCGCTCGTGGCCCTTGCCGGTCACCAGCACCACATCCCGCGGCTGCGCCTCGCGGAAAACCCGCGCCAGGGCTGCGCGGCGGTCCATCTCCACCACGTAGTTGCCACCACCTGCCCCTGCCTCGATCTCACGCACAATCTGGCGCGGGTCCTCGGAATGCGGATCTTCATCAGTCAGCACGAAGAAGTTGGCCAGCTGTGCCGCGGTGGCGCCCATGGCCGGCCGTTTGGCGCGGTCGCGCTCGCCCGAGCAGCCGAAGGCCACCAGCAGCCGGCTGCCCAGCGCATCGGCCATTGCCCGACCTTCGGCCAGCACGCAGGCAAAGGCATGGGCAGTATGGGCGTAATCCACCAGCACGCGAAAGGGCTGCCCAGCCTCAATGCTCTCCATGCGGCCGGGTGCGGGCCGCGCCTGCGCCAGGCCAGCGGCCACCTCATCCAGGCTCAGCCCTTCAGCCAGCCCAACGCCAACGGCGGCCAGCGCGTTCTGCACGTTGAAGCGCCCCAGCAGCGGCAGCACCACTTCCCGCGCAGAGCCGCTGACACGCAGCTCAAACACGATGCCTTGGTCGCTGTAGCGCACGTTTGCCGCACGAACATCCCCCTGGTCTGCCAACCCAAAAGTCAGGCTGCGTCCCGGTACGACCTCGCCGAAGAAGGCGCTCGCGGGATCGTCCGCGTTGAGCACGGCCACGCCATCCGGCCGGAGGTTCTCGAACAGCCGCCGCTTGGCGGCCCGGTAGTTCTCCATGGTCTTGTGCCAGTCCAGATGGTCGCTGGTCAGGTTCGTGAAGGCCGCCACGTGAAACCGGCAACCGTACAGCCGCTCCTGCTCCAGGCCCTGCGATGTGGCCTCCAGAACCGCCCAGCCGCAGCCCGCGGCCACCATGTCACCCAGCAGTTGCTGCAGCTCCGGCGCTTCAATGGTCGTTTCGCGGCTCAGGTTCTCCCACAGCCGGCCGGCAACCTTGAAGTCGGTCGTGGTGGCGAAGCCCGTGGCGCGGCCGCTCGCCTCGAGCAGCTGGCTCACGAGGCGCACCGTCGTCGTCTTTCCATCGGTGCCGGTTACGCCGATAAGGCGCAGTGCCTCGGCGGGGTGGCCGCGGAGAGCGGCGGCGATTTGAGCCAGCGCTACGCGGCTGCTGGGCACCTGCACCTGGGGGATGGGCACGTTCACAGGGCGTTCCACCACCGCGGCCACCGCCCCAGCGGCGAACGCCGCGGCCACGTAGTCGTGCCCGTCGCGATGGTTGCCGGCCGGCTTATCCAGCGGCACGCGTGGAATGGCCACGAAGGCTGCTCCCGGCCGCACGGCGCGTGAGTCATAACTGACGCTCGAAACGTCAATGGCGGGTGCGCCCGGCAGCGCGGCAGACAGCAGCACGGTTGTGAAGAGGATACTTCGGCGCACCGTGGCAGGCTGAAAGTACGGGGTTCGGCAGAAGCGGCCGATGCTCATGGTATAAGAAACATCGTGCTCAAACTGGCTTCGTCGCGCGCGCTGGCGGTGCTGGGAGGGATCGTGCTCCTGCTGGCCGGATGCGGCAGCAGCGCCGCGCCCGCCGCACCCGCCACACTGGCCTTCCCCAACACGCTGAACCTGCCCACCATCGCCATCACGGATCGCGTGGTGAACCTCAGCGGCCAGGGCGGCTACCAGTACGCCAAGCTCTCCCTCGCGGTGGAATTCGCGGATACCAAGGCGCAGTTCACGAAAGCCAACGGCGCCGCCCTCACCAAGCTGCAGGCCACCTTCGCCGCCGATCATCAAGCGGCCATCAACGCCTTCAATGACATCATCACCACCGATGTGGCACTGCAGTCGCCGGACCGGCTGCAATCGCCCGCCGGCAAGGAAGCGCTCCGTCAGGAGCTGATCAAGGATTTCAATGCCCGGCTGGCCGGGCCGCCGCCGGTGGTCTGGGTGGAGTTCACCGACTTCGTCATGCAGTAGCGGGCGCAGGCTGCGCCGTAATGGCAGCCACCTGGCCCACGGCTTGCCTCAGCTCTTCCAGCCACACCGTCGCCTCAGCGTCGCTGGGTGCTCGCCAATCACCCCGAGGTGACAGCGAGCCGCCCGATCCCACTTTCGGCCCGTTAGGCAGCGTCGAACGTTTGAACTGCGCCGTCTGGAAGAAGCGGACGAGAAACACTTCCAACCAGTGGACGATGTGTGGCAGGTCGTACTGGTGCCTCTGGTCCGCCGGATAGTTATCCGGCCACCAGCCGCTCTCGGCCGTACTCCAGGCCTTCAGGCTGAGATAAGCCACCTTACTCGGCCGGTACCCGTAGCGGCTGAGGTAGTAGAGGTTGAAGTCCTGGAGCTCGTACGGGCCCACGATCTCCTCGGTACGCTGCGCGGGCGTGGCATCGGCCTCGCCGCCGGGGATCAGCTCTGGCGAAATCTCCGTGTCGACAATCGACTGCAGCACGCGCGAGGCGCCCTTTTCGAACTGGCCGCTGGCGATGGTCCAGCGCACCAGGTACTGGATGAGCGTTTTGGGAACCGAGGCGTTGACGTTGTAGTGCGACATCTGGTCGCCCACGCCGAAAGTACACCAGCCCAGCGCCAGCTCGGACAGGTCGCCCGTACCCAGGACCAGGCCGCCGTGGTGGTTGGCCAGCCGAAAGAGGTGTGAGTAGCGCTCGCCGGCCTGCACGTTCTCGAACGTCACGTCGTACACCGGCTGGCCGTCAGCGTAGGGATGATGCAGATCGCGCAGCATTTGCATGCAGGAAGGGCGAATATCGATCTCGCGTGAGGTGACGCCCAGCGCGGCCATCAGCTCCAGGGCGTTGGCGCGCGTGCGCTCGCTGGTAGCAAAACCTGGCATGGAGTAGGCGAGCACGTTGCTCCGAGGCAGCCCCAGCCGGTCCATAGCCTCCACGGCCACCACGAGTGCCTGAGCCGAGTCCAAGCCGCCCGACACGCCGAGGACGATCTTGCCAGCGCCCACCGCGGTGAGGCGCTTCATGAGCGCCGACACCTGGATGTTGTACACCTCGTAGCAGTGCGCATCCCGCTCCGAGGCGCGGCTGGGCACATAGGGGAAGCGCTCAATCGTGCGCTCCAGCGGAAGAGGTTCCTCGGGCGGCTCGAAATCGAATGGGATGCGCCGCAGCGAGCGCAGCCTCTCCGCGTACTGGATCACGCAGTCGTTGAACGTCGTCATACGCGTGCGCTCCTGACGCAAGCGGTCCAGATCGATATCGGCCAGCAGCAGCTGCTCACGGCCAGCGAAGCGCTGCGACTCGGCCAGCACACTGCCGTTCTCGCACACCAGGGCATGGCCATCCCACGCCAGGTCTGTTGTGGATTCGCCCGGGCCAGCGGCGGCATAAGCGTAGGCAGCCAGGCAGCGCGCCGAGTGCGAGGAACACAACATCCGGCGGTACTCGGCCTTGCCCACCGTAATGTTGCTGGCAGAAAGATTGCACAGCACCGTGGCGCCCGCCAGCGCTCCGTACACGCTGGGCGGAAGCGGCGTCCACACGTCCTCGCAGATCTCGGCGTGCACCGCGAAATCCGACACACGCGTGGCCTGGAAGATAAGATCGTTGCCGATCGGCACCTGCTGGCCGAACACGGGCACCGCGTCTACTGTCAAGCCGGCCGCGGGCGTAAACTGGCGGCGCTCATAGAACTCGCGGTAGTTGGGCAGATAGGTTTTGGGGGCCAGCCCCAACAACTTGCCGTGGTGCACAGCTGCCGCCACGTTGAACAGCCGCTGCTCCACCCGCAGCGGCAGCCCAACCAGCAGCAGGGGCCGCAGCTCGCGGGATGCCAGCACCACCGCCTCCAACGCCTCCAGCGAGCGATCCAGCAGCGCATCCTGGTGGAACAGGTCCTCATTGGAATACGCGCTCAGCCCCAGCTCAGGGAACAGCGCCACCGCCGCGTTGCGCTCCGATGCCTGCCGCGCCAGGGCCAGGGTGTGCTCCACGTTGAATGACGGCGCTGCGACTCGCACCTCGGGCAGGCACACGGCCACGCGCACGAACCCGTGCCGGTAGGGTGAGTCGAAAGGCGCCATCAGCTGGCCAGCTCGCGAACAACGCTCGCCCACTCGGCGGTCAATTGGTCAGCGTGTGCCTGGTCGCGCCCCTCGGCCAGAACGTGAAACACCGGGCGATCCGCATCCGGCAGGACGAGCGCCCACCAATCGTCGCGGTTGACCTTGATACCGTCGAGCTGCTCTTCGCCATCCTGGCGGTACTGCTCGTTCAAGAGGCGCATGACGCGGCCCTTCAGCTCCCAGGAACAGGGCACATCGACCGCGTTTACCCAGTAGCGGGGCAGCGCATCCACGATGTCCACGAGCCGGTCGCCCTGTTCGGCAAGCAGCTCCATGAGCCGAGCAGTGGCCATCATGGCATCGAACGCCGGCAAAAAGGTGGGGAAAATAAAGCCCCCATCTCCATCGCCCGCCAAACCCACGCCTTGAGCCAGGGCAGCGGCTGTCAGCGCTCGGACCGACACGGGCGTGCGCACCAGACGGCTGCCGTGCGCCTCGGCCAGCCGGTCGAACAGGCGCGGGGCGGTGACGGGAGCAGCCAGGCTCTCGCCTGGGTGCTGCCGCAAGTACAGCTCGGCCATGGCCCCGAAAGCGCTCATGCGCGCCAGCTGGCGGCCAGTGCTGTCGGTCACAAACATCTTCTCGCCCCCGAGATCGATCCGGACGCCGAGGTCGAAGTGCAGCGCCGCGGTGATGGACGCCAGCTGCCGCAATTCCTCCTCAAACTGCTCGCCGGTGCGGAACATGCGCAGCTCGTCCACACTGGAGTTGATGGCCACTACATCGCAGCCAAGCTTGGCGAGGATGGACGGAAATACCAGTGCGGAGCTGCCGTGCGAGTAGTCGATCACCACCCGAAAGTTTGCCCGCTGGATGGCCTGTGCGTCGATGGTGGCTAGAAACGCGCGAACGTAGGCGTCGCCCGCCTGCGTATCCACGTCTATCGCGCCCAGCTCGTCCAGATACACGCGCCGGAAGTCCTGCCGGAAGAAGGTGTTCTCGATCTTTCGCTCGGCCGGCTTATCCAAGTCAAGACCCTGCGCGTCAAAAAACTTTATGTCGACTAAGCGGTCGTCGAATGGCGAGATTCTGACGTGCACCCCACCCGCGGCATCGGAGTGGCGGGTGACATAGCGCGCCACGGGGATGGGCAGCGTTTGCACGTCGCGCACGTTGGCCCCGGCCGACGGCAGGCCCGCTATCATGGCCCGCTTAATCATGCGCGGGCTGCGGTGCGGATCCCGGTTTACGGTCACGATGGACTGCTTCTCCAGCACGGCCCCGTAGGCTGCACCCAACTGGGCCGCGAACTCGGGCGTCACGTCCACGTTCACCAGGCCGGAAACGCCGTACGCGCCGAACAGGGAGCGATGGGCGCTGCCGCCCCAGATCAGGCTCTCATTCAGGATGACGCCTGCATCAAGCTCTTTGTTGGGCCACACCTTCACATCGCTCTGGACGATAGCGCCGTCGCCAATCACGGTGCTGTCGCCCACCACGGAACCCTCCAGCAGCACGGCTCCCGTGCGGATGTCGCACTGCCTGCCAACCATGGCTCCGGCCAGATGAGCCTGGTTACCCACGTAGGAGTTGCTCCAGATGATCGAGCGCTCCACCAGCGCATGGGTGTCGATGATGGAGTAATCGCCCACCACTGATGGACCGTGGATCACCGCGCCGGCACGCACAAGCGCATCGCGCCCCAGCAGCACTGGGCCCATAATCTCGGCCTCGGGCGACCATTTGGCGCCAGCGGCGGCCCACAGCCCTTCGCGCTGCTCCACGCCCGCGATCGCCACCTGCACCTTGCGCGTGAGGATGTCGTGCGAGGCACGCAGATACTCGCCGATGTTTCCCACGTCGCACCAGTAGCCGCCCGCCACAAAACCGTACATGGGGTCGCCTCGGGTAAGCATGTGAGGAAAGAGCTGCTGGCTGAAGTCGAACTGCTCTCCTTTGGGAGCGAGGTCTAAGACCGCGGGATCGAGGACGTACAGGCCGGTGTTGACCGTGTCACTGATGACTTCGCCCCAGCTGGGCTTTTCCAGGAACTGCTTCACCCGACCGTCCTCGGCGATGATGACCACCCCGTACTCCAGAGGATTGGGCACCCGGTACAGGGTGAGGGTGGCCATCGCCTGCCGTGCACGATGAAAGGCGATGACCTCGCTGATGTCGATATCCGTCACCGCGTCCCCGCTGATCACCAGGAAGGTGTCCGTGAGGTGCTCAATCGCGTTCTTCACGCTGCCGGCAGTCCCCAGTGGGCGATCCTCCACGGCGTAGGTGAGGTTAACGCCGAAGGCGCTGCCGTCGCCGAAGTAGTCCTGAATCACGCCGGGCAGATACTGCAGCGTGACCACGATGTCCGTAATACCGTGGCGCTTCAGCAATTCGATGATGTATTCCATCACCGGCTTGTTGGCAATGGGCACCATCGGCTTGGGGCGCCCAATCGTCAGGGGGCGCAGCCGAGAGCCCTCGCCACCGGCCATGACTACTGCCTTCATGCTCAGCTTGGGTCGCGTCCTCCACGCTCGATCTTATACTGCCAGGTGCTCACCCCACCGGCGATGGCTTGGCGCAAACAGGCCACCGAGCCGCGCTGATCGGTGAACGGGCGAACGCGGCGGCGGGACCGCCCGCCGTATACTGCCCTTCTGTGCCACCCAGCCAGGTAGCCGTACGCGTGCCGGCGACATCCGCCAACCTCGGGCCGGGGTTCGATTGCCTGGGTCTGGCGCTGGATCTGTTCTTGAACGTCACCTGCCGCCTGGAGGAGGCGACGGGCGTGAGTATCGCCGTGGCCGGGTCCGAAAGTGGAGGCATCTCCACCGGAGCCGACAATCCCATCCTCACAGCCCTGGAGCTGGTGTATCAGCAAGCAGGAGCGCAGCCGCCGCGCGGCCTGGCACTCAGCATCGACAACGGCATACCGCTGTCGCGTGGATTGGGCAGCAGTGCCGCCGCGGCGGCCGCCGGACTCATGGCGGGCAACGGCCTGTTGGGCGAACCGTTCACCCGCACCGAGCTGCTGGATCTGGGGTGGCGGCTGGAAGGGCACCCCGACAACCTCGCACCAGCCCTGCTGGGCGGCATCACCGCTTCGGCGATCGTCCGCGATCGCGTCGTGTGCATACCCATCGCCTCGCCCTTGGAACTGTCGGTTGCCCTGTTCATACCGGATTTCGCCATGCCCACCAGCCAGGCGCGGGCGGTGCTGCCCAACCAGGTGGCCCGAGCCGATGCCGTGTTCAATGTGGGCCGCGCCAGCCTGCTGGTCGCCGCGTTGGCTGCCGGAGATGCCGCTGCACTCCGTTGGGCCATGGAGGACCGCTTGCACCAGCCCTACCGCGCCCAGCTCTTCCCGCAACTGCAGCCCTTGAGTGAGGCGGCCCTGGCCGCCGGCGCCGCGGGCGTGGCCCTGAGCGGCGCCGGCTCCACAGTGATCGCCCTTTGCCTGGGCAACGCCGCTGGTGTCGCCCAGGCCATGGCCACCGCGGCAGCCGCGCTCGCCTTACCGGGCCGGCCCCTGTGCGGCCAGGTCAACCATCAGGGGGCTCTCGTCAGCACGCTGCTCTCGTAGCCTCAGCCTGCCCACGCCCACCACCCCGGCCCTCCTATACTTCGGGCACATGCCACGGTGGCCGGCGAATCCTGGGCCGCCACCGTCCGATCGCATCGTCGACGGCGGCACCTCGCGCCAGTGAGGGCTCCAAGATGGTGGTCCGCGTTCCTGGCCTCGGCGCGGCAGGCGTGGTGGGCCATTCCCCCGGTAGTGGTGGGCGCCCTGGCGCTGGCCGGCTGGCTCATTCCCACCAACCAATTTCTGGTGCTGCCGGGCGAAACGGTCAACGCGAGCAAGCTGGTGAGCCTGGCCCCATCCGCGCCCGGCAAGGTCGGCGCGCCCGGGCAACTCCTGCTGGTCACGGTGTACTCGGCGCCCGCCAATGTGGACGAGTGGCTGTTTGCCCATGTGTATCCGCACGCGGAGCTCGTGCCGGCCCATACGCAGATCCCACCAAACACGTCATTCAACGCCTTCCAGCATCAAGAGGCCCGGATGATGACGGACAGCCAAACGACAGCTCGTGTGGTGGCCTTTCAGCAGCTGGGCTACACGGTCACACTGCACGGCCAAGGCGCGATCGTCCTGCAGGTGGTACCCGGCTCGCCCGCGGCCGCTGCCGGCCTGCAGCGCGGCGACGATATCACCGCGCTCGATGGCACCGCCACCCATACGGCCGCGGAGCTCGCTGATCAGCTCGGCCAGCATCGGCCGGGAGACGCCGTCACCCTCACGGTGAGCAGTCCTCAGGCCACCACTCGTGAGCTGAAGGTCACACTCGGCCAACGGCCCAACGCGGCGAGCACCGCCTTTCTGGGTGTGAGTCTGGGGACGGATCGCCCCACCTATACCTTTCCCAAAGACGTGCGCATTAACGCGCGGGGCATCATTGGGCCTTCCGGCGGGCTGGTTCTGGCGCTGCAGATCATCCAGGCGCTCTCGCCAGGCGACATCACCCACGGCAAGGTGATTGCTGCCACCGGCACCATTGAGCCAGATGGCCGCGTGGGCCCTATCGGCGACGTGCAGGCGAAAGTGGTAGCCGCGGAAGGCAAGGCGCAGTTTTTCCTGGTTCCCACTGCCAATGCGGCTGCCGCGGAGCAGCAGGCCGGCAACGCCCTGAGAATTGTTCCCGTGAGCACCTTGGAGCAGGCGCTGGCGTTCCTGAAAACACTGGGGTAGGTTTCTCGCTGTGTTGATGCACCCAGGCACGCACCCTTGCTGCGCCGGAACGATCATGCGATCATGATGCTGTGAACCTTCGCACCTTGGAGCTGGCCGGGTTCAAGACGTTTGCTCGGCGCACGGAGCTGTCGCTGCCGGGCGGCGTTACGGCCATCGTGGGCCCCAATGGCAGCGGCAAGAGCAACCTGGCCGACGCTCTGCGCTGGGTATTGGGCGAGCAGAGCCTGCAGCACCTGCGCAGCAAGAAGACAGAGGACGTTATCTTCGCCGGCAGCGCAGGCCGGGCCGGCCTGGGCATGGCCGAGGTCAAGCTCACGCTGGACAACACCGCCGGCTGGATCCCGCTGGACTTCTCCGAGGTCACCATCGCCCGGCGAGCCCACCGCTCGGGCGAGAACGAGTACTTCATCAACGGCGCACGCGTGCGCCTGCGTGATGTAGTCGAGCTGAGGAACCGCGCTGGCTTCGGCCAGAGCAGCTACAGCGTCATCGGACAGGGCTTGATCGACCAGGTGCTAAGCCAGCGGCCGGACGAGCGGCGCGCCCTGTTTGAAGAGGCAGCCGGCATTCGCCATTATCAGGCCAAGCGCGACCAAACGCTGGAGCAGCTGGCCGCCACGCGCCAGAACCTGCTGCGCGTGGCGGACGTTATCGCCGAGGTGGCGCCCCGCGTGCAGCACCTGCGCCAACAGGCGGAGAGGATGCGCCAGCACGCCACCCTCACGCAGGAGCTGCGCGATGTGCAGGTACGTTGGTTCGGCGCACGGCACCGCGCCGTAGCTGCTCAGGCTGCCCAAACCCAACAGGCGCTGGCTGAAGCCCAGCAAGCTCTCGCCAGCAGCACCACGCAACTAACCGAGGCCGAGCAGCGGATTGTCTCGCTGCACGCAACCAAGCAAGAACTCGACAACTCCCTGGCGGCTCGAATCGCCCGGCTGGCCGACCTGGACCGCCGCCGGCAGCTGCTGCAGGGCGCTGTGGAGCTCGCCAGCGACAAGCTGGCGTTCATGGAGCAGCAGGGGAGCGACGCGCAGCAGGAACTGGCAGACCTGGCGGCGCAGCGGCAGCGGTTGGAGGTAGAACGCGCGGAGCTCGCGGCCCAGACCACGCAGTTAGCCGCGGACAACGCTGCCCGGGCGCTCCAACTGCGCGAGGCCGACGCCATCGCCCTGCAGTGCGCTAGCGACCTGGAGGCGTGCGACCGCGCCGCTCGCCACACCGCGGACGACCTGGCCGGCGCGAGCGCCGACCTGGCGCAGCGCCAGAAGGAAGCCGCGGAGCTGGAGCGGCGGCTGAGTGCGTCGGACGCTCAACTCCAGCAGCACGAGCGCGACACGCACAGCAAGGCGGGCCTCATCGGCGCGCTGAACGAGCGGCTCACGACCCTGAAAGCCGAGCTGGATCGCCTGCGCAGCGAAGAAGAGGTGCTCTCCGGCCAACGCGAGGCCTTGCGGCTGGACATGGCCGCCACGGAGCAGGAGCTCGCCGCGCGGCACAACCGCCAGCGCCAGTTGGAACGGGTACGCGGCGAGGCGGCCACGCGCAAACAACTCATGCAGGAGATGCAGCTCAACCTGGAAGGGCTGGGCGAGGCAGCCAAGGCGCTCGTTCAGGGGAAACAGCCGGGAGTTCTGGGGGCGCTGGTCGATCACATCCGCATTGAACCTGGCTGGGAGCGGGCCATCGGCGCCGCGCTGGGGCACAAGCTCCAAGCCGTGTTGGTTGAGGATGATGCCGCGGCCCTCCAGGCGTTGGCGCACCTGCCCAGCAGCGGCGGGGCGCTGGCTTTTGGGCCGTGGGCCGGCGACGAGCAGCCGGTGCCAGTGCTGCCGGCGGGCCTCACGGCCGCGGCGGCCGTGGTGCTGGGCAGCCACCCAGCCTTGCTGCGCATCCTGGCGGACGTTGGGCTGGCCCCCGACCTGCCGACGGCCCTGCGCCATCACCCTGCGGCAGCACGGCTGGTGACGCGTGAGGGCGATGTCCTGGAGCCGGACGGCACGATCATCCGCCCTGGCGCCTCGCCGGCCGAGGCCGTCCTGCGCCGCCGGCGCGAGCTGGAGGAACTGGCCGAGCAGCTGGCCGATCAGGACGCGGCACTGGCCGAGGCGCAGGCCGAAGTGCTGGAAGCCGAGGGGCAGCGCGAGGCGCAGGCCGTGGAAGCGCGGCGGCTGGAGGGACTGGCCGCGGAGCTGAACCAGCGGCGCCAGCAACGGCTGAACGAGTCACGCGACGTGGCCCACCAGGTGCAGGCTGGCCGGGCACAGCGCGACTGGATCGCCAGCCTAGTCGAGAACCTCACGCGGGAACGCCAGCAGCTGGAGGGTCGTCGAGCGACGCTGAGCGCTGAGATCGATCAGTTGAGCGAGCGCGTGCCGGCGCTGCGGAGGCATCTGCACGAGCTGCAAACCCGGCTGGACCAGGCCAAGCTGGCCAGCCAGCAGGCGGCCGATCGACCTCAGCGGCTGCGGCTCGAGATAGCTGCCGCGAACCAGCAGCTCCAGGCGCTGCAAGGGCAGATGCGCGGCAGCGAGCAAAACAGCGCCAATCTGCGGCGGCAGGAGCAGGCACGCCAGCAGCGCCTCAGCGAACGCGACGAGGTGCTGGGGCAGCTGCGGGCGCAGCTCTCGCAACACCATGCCCAGCTGGATGAGGTGGAACGGCAGCGCGAACGCGACAGCCAGGAGCTGGCGCCGCTGCGAACCCGTGCCGCCACACTGGAGGGCGAGCTGGCCCAGCTGCGCGCCGGCGAAACCGCCGCGCGAGAGGGCCAGGTGGAGCAGGACAAGCGGGCTTACCGCTGCGCCTTTGAGGCCCAGCACAAGCGCGAGGAGCTGGACGCACTGTCGGCCGCCCTGTGGGAGGAGCTGCAGCTTACTCCGGATGTGCTGCCCAGCGAATTCACCGGCCCCGAGCCATCCAAGCGCGAGGTGGATGCGCTGAAGACTCGCCTGGCGGCTATTGGCCCGGTGAACCCAGGGGCGCTGGCGGAATATGAAGAGGCGCGATCGCGACACCAATTCCTCACCGAGCAGAGCGCCGATCTGGAAGAGTCCGCGCGCCAGCTCGGCGGCGTCATCCACGAGCTCGAGGAGCTGACCAACCGCCAGTTTCGTGAGACGTTCGAGGCAGTCGCGGTGGAGTTTCAGCGCTGCTTCCAAACGATGTTCAATGGCGGCCAGGTGCACCTGTCACTGGTCGACCCGGAGAACGTGACCACCAGCGGCGTGGAAATCCTGGCGCAGCCGCCCGGCAAGCGCTTGCAAAGCCTCGCCGCGCTCTCCGGCGGCGAGCGGGCGCTCGTGGCGGCATCGCTCCTGTTCGCGATCCTGACCGTGCGCCCTGTGCCCTTCTGCCTGCTCGATGAGGTGGATGCCGCGTTGGACGAGGCCAACGTCACCCGCTTCTGCCGCGCCCTGCGAGGCCTGGCGCAGCAGACGCAGTTCGTGCTCATCACCCACAACCGCGAAACCATGGCCATGGCCGACGCGATCTACGGCGTGTCGATGAATCAGGACGGCGTGTCCCGCGTGCTCTCCATGCGCCTGGCCACCGGCGCCACCACCCCAGCATCACCGGCCCCAACCCCGACCTCAGACGCGACGCCCGCCTCCACCGCTGTCAGCTGAGGCGAACGACACCGGCCCCAAGCGACCGTGTCGCATTGGGCTAGAGTGACTTTCCGGCCGTGAGGCGTTGTTGCCAGGTGGCCGGTGTTCGACAGCCCGACGCCACCTCCAAGGCGCTTATCCCGCCGGGTGCGATCGCGGTCGTATGCCTCTGAAGACCAACCCCAGTCCGATCACCCCGACGACCAGTCCTATGACGAGCCATTGGGCCTGCCCAGTCATGACGCTGCCCCGCAGCAGACCGATGCCCTGCGATGTCCATACCAGTCCGATTGCCAGCATGATCACGCCGGGGATGACGCTCACCCAGCGAGTTCCTGAGGTCTTCACATCCATCTCCCTTTCGGCTCTCCCCTCACGTGGGCGGTTGTCCAGGTCCGCGCGGCAGCCACAACAGAAAAGGGCGCCACCGCGGTGGGGACAGAGCAGGCTATTGAATCGAGATTGCTAGCGCGGCGCCGTTCACTACCGCGGCCGACACCTTCTCGCCAGGTTTCACATCCGCTGGCGTCGCATCGACCTGTTTCAGGATTTGCGCGTCCGGGGCAATCGTGATCCTCGCCCCGCCACCCGGAAACGTGACGGTGAACGCATTTCCGGTGACCTGATCGATGGAGGCGTTGGTCATGAGATTCCCTTCGGGCAGGGGACGCTGCCCCCCCCGGAACCACCTTGCGCAGGGAGTCTGGAAACACGCTCACGATGCTTGCCAGCACGGTATTGTCCGGCTGTCGCTTGCCGGTGATCGCCACAAACATGCCGGCCTTGAGATCGGCCGCCGTAATCGATTGCTGCTGGGTGACCCTTGTTGTCGGGGTGATGTCGAGGCTGGTGCCATCCGCGAGTGTCACTTTCCCGGCCGCATCGGTTTGCACCGTACCGGTCACCCGCGTTGCCGGACTGCGCGAGGGCGCCACGCTAGCCTGGGATGCGGGGCTGGACGCTGCAGGCTGCGCGGCAGTGGACGCGGGCGCAACGCTGGCTGGGGCGACCGAGGCGACCGACGGCCTGGCGGAGGTCGCAAGGGTGGATGCGGACGGCGATGGCGTAGTGGGGCTGCCCGAGCCACAGGCGGCGATGACCAGTGAAAGGGCGGCTGCAGCGATCGTCTGAATGATGGGTCTCATCGGATGGTGCTCCTTTGTTGCGACTGTATTTTGCTGGGCTGGTGAGCTGTGATTTGCAGGTGAACCGTGTGATAACCCGTTGCCCCGGCCGGGAACGGATCCGTTTGCCGGCTGGCTTGCAAGTGCCCTAAACCATCGGTCGCGCGGACCTTGAC
>DATKQD010000011.1:0-10076 GCA_035532895.1 Chloroflexota bacterium | reverse complement strand
GGCCAGCGCCAGCATCTCATCCGGCGCGTAGTGGCTGATGAATGGCGTACCGGACGTCCGCGCACCCTGCTGTGTCGCCTCGTAGCGGGCCCGGTCGGTGGCATCCAGCAATTCCGGCTTGAGCAGAAAGGTCATGGCCAGCGTCGAGCCGGGTGCCAGCTGCGCAATCTGGTGGAGGGTGGCCGCCGTGGCAGCGCGGCTGACGTACATGGTGACGCCGGTGGAGGCGAGCAAGGCGGGGCTGCCGGTATCGAACCCGGCGGCCGTGAGCGCGGCCCACCACGACGCGCCAGACTCGAAGTCCACGGGTACAAAGCGCAGCCAGTCCGGAATGCCGTAGCCCAGGGCGAGCAGCCGTTCGCGCTTCCAGGCCTGCGGGCCAGGCTGATCGACTTCGTAGAGCTGCAGGCGCGAGGCGATGTCTGGCCGGCGCTGGGCAAACGTATCCAGCCCGGCGCCGAGGATCACGTACTGCGTCACGCCCAGGTCACTCTGCTCCACCACGAGATCGTCGATGAACCGTGCCCGCGCCAGGATGGCCGCTCGATAGCCGCTGGTGCCTTGGGGGTCCATATCGGGGCGGTTGCGCCAGCCGTCATCCGGCGCAACCAGCCGCAGGCCGACCTCATCCTCAATGACGTGCGGGGGCGCGTCCACCTGCAGGTGAAGTGCCCGCCACAGGGCCACGCGCACGGCGCTGCTCTCCGGCGCCCCGGTCTGCTCCGCGGCCATCAGCCCTGCCCTGTGCGAGCCATGATCATTATCATTGGCCAGCCGTCACTTGTCGGCCGCTGCCTGCAGCGTCCAGAGGCGCCCATCGGGATCGCGCACGGTCATTTCTCTGGTGCCGTAATGGGTGTTCTGAAGCGGCGTTACGACCTCAACACTCGGGTCGAGGGAAGGCGCATCGGCCTCAATGCCGCTGGTCGCCATGTCACGTCTCCTCGTGCGACGATTGCTGGTCCCGAGTGGCCAGGTAGGCACGCAGCGCTTGAGCCACCAGCGCCGAGAGGGACTGGCCCGACTCGATAGCCTGGTGCTTCACCTGCTTGATCAGGCCCAGCGGCAGGTACACGTTGAACTGCTTGATGTCCTCGTCACCCACTGCGCCAATACTAGTATGCTAGCACCAAACCCGCCACGCGTGGGGCGACGCCAACAAAATCCTCATTTCGCCGGGCCTCGACGCCAACACTTTCTCAACGCCCACGCCGTAGTTTGGGTTCATGGTCGCTTTTATCGTGCCTTTCAGGGACAACCGTGGTGCCGCCGCTGTCGAACTGAGTGTGGGCGAGGGGCGGATATGAGATCCCCACGCGTCACCGTGCTGCTGTCCGGCGCGCCCAATGACGTTGGCGCGCTGCTGACAGCGCTGTGCTTCGCGGCGCGCGAAAAGTGCGAACTGTGCGTGCTGCTGGCGGACACCTTCCCCAACGGCAGCTTTTCGGAGTACCTCGACGCGGCGCTGTGGGAAGCAGCGCGGCGCGGGCTGCCGGCTCCGCGAGTATCTGTCGAGTGCCCAAGGCATCCAGCCGCGGCTCTGCCAACGGTGGGCGCCTCATGACCCCGCTATCGTCTGCGCGCTGGCGCCAGCCTGTGCCGCGAGAAGCAGGCGCGGAGTTCTTCGGAGTGCTGGCCGCGTTCTTCCAGCGTAGAGATAGCCAACGCGAAGCGCCTGGTGCCGCGGGGATGGCTGCAGCGCCTGCAGTCCGCGAGCGGCGGGGCCAGCTACTCTCTTGGTTATGGTGCGGGTTGCGCTCGCGACGGCGGTGCCGGCGCTGCGGC
The DNA here is from genome assembly GCA_035532895.1 of Chloroflexota bacterium. Lineage (GTDB taxonomy): Bacteria > Chloroflexota > JAJPGV01 > JAJPGV01 > JAJPGV01 > DATKQD01. Next base: position 8,291 of record DATKQD010000011.1, on the reverse strand, counting down.
TGGGGCTGCGGGAGATGCTCCAGGGTGCCGGTTTCCTGATACTGGACGAGGGTGCGGACGCCGGCGATCTCGATCTCGCCAATGTGGATGTGCTGGTGCTGGCCGCGGCCGATTGGGAAGAGTGGTGGTCGAAGCAGGGCAATGAGCGGGCCGAAGCCTCGAGCTCGCCCGCGCTGGTGATTTTGTCCGAGCAGCCGAATGCCGCGGCGCGGCTGGCCGCGCTGGGTTTGCCCGGCTGGGCGTGGCTGCCGGAAGCCGCGAGCGCTGGCCTGCTGGCCGCGGCCGTCGCTGCCGCGGCGGCTGGGTTGGCCGCGGCGCCGGCAGGGGGGCGTACACCGGCGTCGGCCGAGCACGCGCTGGCGGCGCTCACGCCGGCAGCGCTGCCCGTGCTGGAGGAGCCACTTACACCGCGCGAGCTGGAGGTGCTGCGGCTGCTGGCGAAAGGCCTGCCGAACAAGCAGATTGCTCGAGAGCTGACCATCAGCGAGCATACGGTTAAGTTCCACGTGTCGGCCATTTACGCCAAGCTCGGTGCCGCCAGCCGCACCGAAGCGGTGAGCCAGGCGGCGCGCCGCGGCCTGGTGGCGTTGTAGCTGCGCAGACGACCAGCGCGGACCTTGGCGCTGGTCAGTTCACTGGAGTGGGAAAGGGCAACTCCAAGCGCGCGGCCATGTCGCTCAGCGACTTCACCACGCTGGGATGCAGTGGAATGCCGCTCTGGCGATGCTTCCGTTCGGCGATCTTTTCCTTTTCCCCGGCGATGTAGATGCGGTCCACGCCGGGGGCTCGCGCCGAGTCGCGCAGCGAGCGGATGAGCCGGTCCATCCGCGCCTTGAAGTCCTCCACCGAGCTGAAGCGTGCCACGTCCAGCGCGGCGAAGAAGTGGCTGGTGCCGGCCCGGCTGTCCGGCCGGGTTACGCTCACGTTGCGCACCTGCGTGCCGAACACGTCACCGCCCAGCACGCCGCACAGGATGTCCACGGCGGTGGCCAGCCCATAGCCTTTGTAGCCGGCCAGCTCCAGGAAGCTGCCCAGCGGCAGCTGCGCCCCACCGCCCGGCAGCACTGCTTTGGGGTCCGTGCTCACGTTGCCCTCGGCATCGATCCCCCACCCGGCAGGGATGGGCTTGCCCTCCCACATGGCGATTTGGAATTTGCCCGCGGCCACAGCGCTGGTAGCCATGTCCAGGAGAAAGGCATCCTCCTCGCCGGCGGGCGCCGCGATGGCGATGGGATTGGTGCCCAGCATGCGCTGCTTGCCGCCCATGGGCGCTACGCTGGGGCCGGCATTGGTGGAGCACAGACCGATCATGTCGTGCTCCAGGCCATGCCGGCGTAGTAGCCGGCGATGCCGTAGTGGTTGCTGTTGCGCACATTCACCCAGCCCATGCCGCTCTCCCGCGCCTTTTGGACGGCCAGCTGCATGGCGAAGGTGCTGGCCACGTGGCCCAGGCCGTTGTTGGCGTCGACCAGCGCTGTGGCCGGCGCCTCGTGCACGATGCTCGGTTTGGCGGTGGCATCCACCAGCCCCGCTTCGACGATGTAGACATAATTGGCCATGCGCGCCACGCCGTGCGACTCCACGCCGCGAATGTCCGCGATAACGCAGCCAGTGGCAAACGTCTCCGCGTGATCCGCCGGCACCCCCACCTTGACCATGGCGTCCCGCGCCAGCGCGTGCAGCGATTCAACCGAATAGCGTTCAAACTCCATAGGCGCCAATCATAGGCGCGCGGCGTCCCGGCCAGCCTGCAACAATGGGTCCATGGAACTGCCTGAAAGTGTGAAGAAGAATCGCCGCGGCGTGATGATGACGTACCGCGCGAACGGTGGCCTGCAGAGTTCGGTCATCACGTCGGTGGCGGACGCGGCGAAGAGTCGCATCCTCATCTGGTCCCGTGCGATGACGGCCAAAACCCACAACCTGGCCCGGAATCCTCGCGCCTCGCTCTGCATTGTGGGCGACAACTGGCAAGGCTGGGCGCACCTGGATGGCACGGTGGAGATTGTGCGCCTGCCGGAAGCCATGCCACTGCTGGAGGAGTACCACCGGCTGCGTGAAGGCGCCGACCACCCGGACTGGGCGGCCTACCGGCGCCGCATGCAGGAAGAGGAGCGCGTGCTCTTTCGCTTCACGCCCGAGCGCATCGTCAACCCCAGCGGGCGCTGAGCCCGCCTGTCAGCCGGCCGCCGGCTCGGCGGTGCTCTCGATACGGGGAAACAGCGGGCTCAGCTTGCCAACACGCGTATCAGGTGGCAGCTGGCCCCAGGTGTCCCAGCCGGGCCCGGTGTGCAGCGCGAAGCCGAGCTGCTCGGAAATACGCTGCGCGGTGGCTGGCATGCAGGGCAGCACCAGGTGTGCGATGAGCCGGCAGGCCTCGAGCGTGGTGCGCAGCACCATGTCCAGCCGAGCGCCGGCGGCGGGGTCGCGGGCGAGCGTCCAGGGCGATGTCTGCTCCAGGTAGCGATTGGCTTTGGTGATGAAGCCCCAGATGGCGACGAGCGCGTTGCTGAAATCCAGCGCCTCCAGCAGGGGGTCGATCTCGGCCACCACCTGCTGGCCTGCCAGGCGCAGGTCGGCATCCAGCTGCTCTTCGGCTGACAGCTCCGGCAGCAAGCCCTGGCGGTAGCGCTGGATCATGGTGCCGGCGCGGTTCACCAGGTTGCCCAGGTCGTTGGCCAGGTCGGCGTTGTAGCGATTGCGGAAGGCATCCAGCGAGAAATCGCCGTCGCGGTCAAACGGCACCTCGCGCAGCAGCGTGTACCGCACGGCGTCCGCGCCGAACTCGTTCGCCAGCTCCACAGGGTCCACCACCAGGCCGGCGCTCTTGCTCAGCTTTTGGCCGCCGAGGTTGATGAACCCGTGCGCAAAAATGCGCCTGGGCAACTCCTCGCCCGCCGCCCACAGCATCGCCGGCCAGTAGATGGCGTGAAAACGCGTGATGTCCTTGCCGATCACGTGCACGTCGGCCGGCCAGAAGCGCCGCCAGCGCTCCGGGTCGTCCGCGAAGCCCACGCCGGACACGTAGTCCAGCAGGGCATCGAACCACACGTAAATGACCTGTGAGGCGTCGAACGGCAGCGGCACGCCCCACTTGACCGTGGAGCGCGACACGGAGAAGTCCTCCAACCCGCCACGAATCACGCTCAGCATTTCGTTGCGCCGGCTCTCCGGCTGAACGAACTCGGGATGCGCTTCGTAGTGCGCCAGCAGCCGCTCCTGAAAGGCGGACAGCCGGAAGAAGTAGTTGGGCTCGTCCACCTGATCGACGGACCGCTTATGCTCGGGGCAGAGGTGATCGGGCAGCAGCTCCTCCTCTTTATAGAAGCGGTTGCAAGAGGGGCAGTACCAGCCGTGGTAGACACCGGCGTAGACGTGCCCGCGGTCCCAGCAGCGCTGGACGAACTCCTGTGCCGTTCGCAGGTTGGCCTCGCTGCTAGTGCGCGCGTAGATGGAGTAGTCGATGTTCAGGGTACGAAACACGTCCTTGAACAGGGCTACCATCTCGTCGCAGAAGGTACGCGGGTCCTCACCCAGGCTCTCGGCCCGGCGCAGGATGTTCAGCGAATGCTCGTCGCTGCCGACGACGAACCAGGTGTCCCAACCCTGCAGCCGCTTGTAGCGCACCAGCGTGTCGGCGGCGATCTTCTCGTAGGCATGCCCCAGGTGTGGTGAGCCATTGATGTAGTCAATGGCAGTGGTGAGGTAGAAGTGCCGATCGCTCGTTGCAGCGGGCGCGTCAGCCAGTTCAGCCATCAGCGGGAGCTCCTGTTAAGCGATCTGGCCACCAGGTTACACAGGGCAGGGGCCACGGGATCGCCTGCAATTTCGTACTAAATCAGAAAAGCGCGGTGCGGCGAGGCCCGCCCGCGACCAGCCGCGCTGCTAGCGCGCGCCAGCCCGAGCGGGCACGGGCATGACCATGAAGCTCCCGTATTGCCGGCTCATTGCCAATCAGTGTAGCGTGTCAGCCACATTCGACGATTGCGGGCGAGATGGCAGGCGTACCCGCCGGCGCTTAGTTGGGCAGGCGGATGACGGGGTTGCGCAAGGTTCCTATGGCCTCGATCGTGATTTCTACGTCATCGCCGGCTTCGAGGGTGAAGGCGTCCGGCGGGACGATGCCGGTGCCGGTTGAGAGGATGACGCCAGCAGGAAACGCGTTGTCGCGCCCCAGGTAGGCCAGCAGCTCGGCGAAAGGGCGGGTGATGCTGGCGGTACTGGTGGTGCCCGCAAATGCGATGGCGCCGGCGCGGTGGATGGCGAGCTGAATGCGCAGCGCCCGCGGATCCCGCACTTCCCACCAGGGCGTGATGGCCGGGCCGAGGGCCAGGCAGTGGCTGTAGATTTTGGCCTGCGGCACGTATAGCGGGTTCTGCCCCTCGATCTCGCGCGAGCTCATGTCGTTGGCGGCCGTGAAGCCGACCAGCTCCATAGAGGCGTTCGCCACGAGCGCGATCTCCGCCTCCGGCACGTCCCAGTGCGAATCGGACCGGATAGCCACGGGTTCGCCGGGGCCGGACGTCCGAGAGCGTGTGGCCTTGAGAAACAGCTCCGGCCGTTCCGCCGTGTAGACGCGATCGTAGACGTCGGGCGCGTGCGACTCTTGGGTGCGCGCCTGGCGGCTGCGGTCGTAGGTCACGCCAGCGGCCCACACCTCCTGGCCGCCCAGGGGCGCTTTCAGCCGCACCTCTCGCAGCGGGTAATGTGGTGTGGCGGGCCAGGCGATGCCGCTGAGCGTGGCGCGGATATCCGCCAGCGGCTCGGCCAGCAGGGCGTCCAGCGAGGTCCAGCGCGGCACCAGGCGGCCGAGGTCGTACACAGCCTCAGCGCGTAAGGCCCCCAGGTGCTCTGCCGCGGCCTGCTCGAACACGCACAACTGCAAATCAGGCACGGGCCTCACACGCCAGAGAGCTGCAATTCGTTGACCTTTTGCCCCTTCAGGCGGCGGAGCAAGCGCAAGTAGGCGGGCACGCCATGCACCCAGGCCGTGTGCAGCGCCGGCCGCAGCACGCGGTCATATGCGCCGGCCCAGCGTACGTACTCGGCACCAAAGCCCTGCTTGAAGAGGTACACACCCCACAACGGCTGATCCTCCTCCAGCACCTCCGGTGCACCCCACATGTCGTACTCCGTGCAGCCTCGCTCGCGACCCCAACGCATGACCTGCCACTGCAGCAGGTGCGCCGGCATGAGGTTGCGGTGCAAGCCGCGGGATGCGCCGAACAGGTACCACATTCGGGTGCCGAGTGCCACCGGCAAGATCACGGCTAGAGCCTGGCCTTCGTAACGCGCGAACCAGAGCCCCGCCAGGCCGGCGTCGAGGTAGGTGCCCCACTGGAGGGCGCAGTACTCGTAGGGCCGGACCAGGAAGCCATCGCGCGCTCCCGTTTCCTGATAGATGCGATAGGCCTCCCGAAAGTCGGCTTGGGTGCCTGGCACAACTTCCACGCCGCGCTTCTCCGCCAGGCGGATGTTGTAGCGCCATTTCGGCTTCATGCGCGCCAGCAGCTCCTCTTCGGTGCCGGCCATGTCCAGCAGCATGGTGGCGGGCACCTGGATCTGGCCGCTCGACGGCTGAAAAGCCTGTTCGGTGAGCGGCGCCAGCCGTGCAGCGTCGGTTGCTGGAATGTCCGGGTCCACCTTGAGATAGATGGCGCGCTGCCGGCGAGCGAGGGTGACCAAAGCGGCGAGCACCTGCGCTTGCAGCCCGGAGCTTGCGCCGGCCTCGAACACGGGGCCTTTGGGCACATAGCACATGGAAAACGGCCCCACTGGCCGCCTCAACAGGCTGGCCACGGCCCGGATGTGCCCGTCGCTTTCGCACAGCAATCGCAGCGGCCGCCAGCCGTAGGGTTGCTTCACCTCGCCCCACTCGTAGGCCTGCATGAAGTGCCGCCCGGGCGATGCGGCCACGAAGGCGTTCCAACGTTCGCGGTCCGGGGGGCCGGCGAAGCGCATCGCCAGCTCAGGCAGGTGACGCCTCCACGACTGTGCGCGCCCAGCACACATCCGCGTGGTGGATCACGAAACCCAGGCGGTAGTACATGCGCAGCGCGGCGCTGTTGGTTGCGTCCACATAGGCTGAGGCGTGGGTCATGCCCCGCGCTCGCATGTGTTGAAAGCCCAGACTGGTGAGGATTTGGCCCACCCGCTGCCCTTGAAGGCTCGGGTGCACACCAATCACGTACACCTCGCCGTTCGCGTTGGTCTCGTCCAGCTTGAGCCAGTTGAAGGCCACCAGTTCGGTTCCACGCGTGACCAGCAGGAAGTCGCCCGCGCGGAACCACGGCTCCCGCAGGCGCAGGGCTACGTCCTGGGCGTCCCAGTGGCCCTGCTCCGGGTGCCAGGCGAAGGCCAGGTTGTTGAGCGCCAGCCAGGCGGCATCATCCTCGCCCGGCCGAAAGGCCCGCGGCTCGAGCCCCGCTGGCAGCGCCGGCACTGGAGCGCTGGGCAGATCCGCCAGCCGAATCTCCAGCAGCAAACGCTGCTGGGTAAAGGCGAAGCGCCGGGCCAGCTCTCGCGTGCCGGACATGCCGTTGTAGGCCCAGGCATCGAGCCGGTCCGCGTGCTCGGCTCGTGCCAGCTCCAGGCTGGCTCGCACCAGTCCGCTGCCGATGCCGCGGCGCCGGAACGCGGGATGGACCACCATCTCCAGCGCCAGGCGTCGCTGCGTGGCGGAGATGGGAAAGGCCTGGGCGTGGCCGTAGCCGGCCAGGGCGCCGTCCGCATAGGCCAGCAGGGCAGAGGTTGCCGCGGCGCCACCATTGCCCAGGCGCAGGAACTTGTGCTCGCCAATGGCGCCCGCGCCATCGTGCTCCTCGGCCACCTTTATCAGGCTCTGCACGGCCGCCAGGGTTGATTCGTCCAGCGCCCCAACCACCTGGATGGCCTGGCTGGTGTGAGGGGCGGCGTCCGCGTGGGGCATTCAGCCTTCGATTATAAGATTGGGTATGTCGCCGCGGCTGTGGGCAGCCATCCGCCTGGGGCGCACGGCGGGGCTGGCCAGTCGAGCCCTGCACCGCGGCGGCGGTACGAGCATTGCCGGCCTGGTGGCGGCGCGCGTGCATCCTGGCGTGGTCCGCGTACTCTCCCGGCGCCTATCAGAAGGGGCGGTGCTCGTGTGCGGGACGAACGGCAAAACCACCACGAGCCGCCTGCTGGCCAGCGCGGCGCAAGCAGCCGGCTGGCACACGGTGCACAATCGCGCAGGCGCGAACCTTATGGGTGGCATCACCGCGGCTCTGCTCGCGGGGCCGGCCGATCTGGGCATCTTTGAGGTGGACGAGGCGGTGCTGCCGCGCGCCATCGCGGAGCTGAGTCCGCGGCTGGTGCTGTGCCTCAACCTGTTTCGCGATCAGCTGGATCGCTACGGCGAGATCGACCACCTAACCCGCCAGTGGGCGGCTGCGCTGGCCTCGCTGCCGCGGACGGCCACGGTCATCCTCAACGCGGATGATCCGCGCATCGCGGCGCTGGGGCGCGGGCTCAGCTGCCGGCAGTTGACCTTCGGCCTGCATGCCGCGCGAGACGAAGAGCCATCCATCGAACACGCGGCGGATTCCATTCGCTGCCCCTTCTGCTCCGCGGCGCTTCAGTTCGAGCGCATCGCTTACGGCCATTTGGGCTGCTACCGCTGCCCCGGCTGTGGCTGGACCCGCCCCCAGCCAGACCTGGAGGCCGCGGAGCTGCAGGTGGGGCTGGATGACACGCGGTTCACGCTGGATGGCGGTGAGGTGACGGTGCAGCTGCCCGGCCTGTACAACGCCGGCAACGCCGTGGCCGCTTACGCTGCCGCGAAGGCCCTGAACATGCCGTTGGCCACGGTTCGCGCGGCCATCGCCGATTTTCGGCCGGCGTTTGGAAGAACCGAGCTGCTGCACATTGGTGGTCGGAGCCTGAGGCTGCTGCTGGCCAAGAACCCGGTGGGCTGCAACGAAGTGCTGCGGACCATCCTGCGGGACCCGGAGCCGCTCCATCTCTGCCTGGCCCTGAACGACCGCGCGGCGGACGGTGCCGACGTGTCCTGGATATGGGATGTGGATTTCGAGATGCTGGCCGGCCGCTGCCAGCGCTTGCTGCTGGCCGGGACACGGGCGGAGGAGCTGGCCCTGCGGCTCAAGTACGCTGGCCTGCCGCCCGAGCTGCTGTGCTTGGAGCGCGACCCGTACGCCGCCGTGCAGCGGCTGCTCGACGGCATGCCAGCTGGCGGCCGCGCTTACGTGGTGCCTACCTACACGGGCCTGCTGGACCTGTACGCCTCGCTCGCCGCCGCGGGCCTGGCGCGGCCC
>DATKQD010000010.1:0-6471 GCA_035532895.1 Chloroflexota bacterium | reverse complement strand
ACGAGACGGTCGAGCGTGCTGAATGCAGGGAGCTCGGAGCCTTCTCGCAGCAGTTCCTCAACGCAGGTACTGATGAACCGTAGTAGCCGTCCAACCGTTGAACCGTAGTCGTCCAACGCGGGGGGCACCGAAACGGATTTTATGAACTCAGAGATCCGGACATAGCCGCCAGGGGACCTCGTGCCGGACGGCCTCGGGGGCGTCCTCGGGCCGCACTTGCAGCGCGAAGTCCGCCAGCGTGCGGGTGTAACGAGGCCGTCACTGAATCACCGCGTCGACCCGCAGCAGCCGCCGCACCGGGAGTACCAGCAGCAGCGAGATGGCAATCAACAGCATGCCCAGGGCACCAAGTTGGCCGAAGCGGCCGTTGGTCCAGTAATCGTAGAACAGCACCGTCACCACCTCGGATCCAGATGACCACAGCATCAGGCTCATGCTGAACTCGCGCATGAAGACCACCACCAGCAGAGACCAGCCGGCAATCAGGCCCGGGACGCTCAGCGGCAGCACGATGCGCCGCACCACCTGGCCGAGCGTCGCGCCGGACATGCGGCCCGATTCCTCCAGCTCGCGATGTATCTGGAGCAGCGAGCCGGACATGGACCGCAGACCATACGGCAGGAACTTGGTGACGTAGCCGATCATCAGGATCCAGATGGTGCCGTAGACCGCGATGGGGAAGCGGATGTAGCCCCACAGGACGCCCACGGCCAGTACGATGCTCGGGAAGGCGAATGGCAAGAACAGCACGTACTCGATGGCGCCGCGGCCGCGCAGCTTGGTGCGCGTGATGAGGAACGCCACGAAAAAAGCCGCCAGCATGGCCGCGCTGGCGCCCAGCACCGCCAGGATGATGCTGTTGCGGATGGCCCGCAGCGCGACGGGATCGCTCAGGATGGCGTGGTAGTAGTGCAGGCCCCAGCCTCTAAAGGTGAAGTCCCGGATGTGGTTCAAGGTCGGCGCCAGTGAGACTGCGAGCAGCGTCAGCACCGGCAGCACCGCGGCCACCACGAATGCCCCGGCGAAGATGGCGAACGTCAGCCAGCGCCATGGCCCCAGCTTGATCCGCCGCGGCCGGTAGGCCTTGCCGCTGATGGTGGCGTAGCGCTCGGGTTGTATGAGGCTGCGCTGATACACGAACGTGAGGATGACCGCCAGCACCAGCGGCAAGATGCCATAGGTGGCCGCCATGCCGTAGTCCGGCGGGATCTTGACCGACGTTTGCACGAACACTTGCGTGGTGAAGACGTAGATATTGGCTGGGATGCCGATGAACGCTGGCACATCGAACGACTCCAGCCCAAGGATCAGCAGCATCGCCAGCATCGACAGCACGGCCGGCCAAATCAGCGGCAGGCTGACTTTCCAGCCGGTCCGGACCGGCCCCGCGCCGGCCATGCCGCCGGCCTCCTCCAGCGCCGGGTCCATGGCCCGCAGAGCCACGGCCAGGAAGGTGAAGGCCAGCACCGTGGCCGGCATGGCCGCCACGAATACCATGCCCGCGAAAGAGTAGATGTTGAACGGCGTCACCCACGGGCCGACAACGCGCCTGGCGAGGTCGTTCAGGAAGCCGGTGTTCGGGTTGGCCAGAAGTATCCAGCCGACCGAGGTCAGCGTCCCCGGGACGGCGTAGGGGATGAACACCAGCCAGCCCATCTCGCTGGCCAGCGGCGTGTCTGTTCGGACGGCGATCCAAGCCAGCCCCAGGCCTGCGAGCACGGCCACCAAAGCCACCGCCGCCGCGTAGAGCAGGGTGACACCGAAGAGCCGGTAGGTCTCGGCGCTGCGGTAAACGGAGATGTAGTTGGACGGAGTGAGCGCGCCGAACTTGCCCAGCGCGCCAGCGGTCAAGCTGCCGCGCAGCAGCATGGCCGTGGGATATAGGCACAGCAGCACCGCCAGCACGATCACGAGGCTGCCCACCAGCATGATAGGCGACCAGTTGAGCCGCGGCGCGATATTCCTCTCCCGCTTGCGAAAGAGGCTGGGTGACGGCGTCGCGGCGGTCAGTCCTCCATTACTTCTTGAAAATTCCCTTGAAATAGGCCTGCGCCGCCTTGAGTTGGTCCGGCGGCAGGAACGGGATGTCCTGGTAGGTCAGCTGGTCGGCGCCGGGCAGCGCGCTCTTGATGCCGGGGACCGTCACCGGGTAGCCGAGGCCGGCGATGGCCTGCATGTAGCCCTTGGAGAGGAACACCTTCGCCAGCGCCTTCGCCGCCTCCGGATGCGCCGGTTTGGCGGCCATCGCAAACGCGCCGTTGATGGCCGGCATAGGGTCCTGCTTCATATAGGCCATGTGTCCGTTCTTGCCGCCGACCGACAGCACGTGCACCATGAAGCCAAGGCCCAGCGGGTATTGGCCCTGGTTCACGTTGGTCGACACCGTCAGGCCGGACTGGAAGAAGGTCGGGTTGTTGGCCGCCAGCGCTTTGAAGTACTGGTCGGCCTGCGCGCCCTTGGCCTGTCGGATCACCTGGAACCATCGCAGGAATGCCTCGTTCAGGATGGGATCGGTCATAGCGATCTTGCCCTTCCACTTGGGATTGGTCAGGTCGTCCAGCGACTTGGGTGCGTCGGCCGGCTTCACCAGCTCAGTGTTGTAGATGACGGTCTGCGGGAACAGCGTGAATGCCGTCCAGTAGCCCTTGGGATCGCGCCACTTGGGGGAGACGACGTCCATCAACTCCGGTGGCAGCTTCTGGAGATAGCCCTTCTGTGCCATTTGGTCCTGCCAGGCCGACTCCAGAGTCACGAAATCCCAGAGGTGCTTCCCGGCTGCCTCCTCGGTCTCCAGGCGGCCGATGACGGTGCTGGTATCCCCGCGGAAGGTCTCGACCGGCACGCCGTACGTCTTCTGCATCATGCCGCTAACGGATTTCCACAGCGAGGTCACCAGCGTGCCGTAGCCGACGGCCTTACCCTCGGATTTGATGGCCTGCGTGTTGACGCTGCCCGCCGGCTTAGCGCTCGTGGCTGGCTTGGCGCTGCCGCCTGCCGCTACGCTCGCAGGCGTGCTGACGGCTGGCTTGGCGCTACCGACCGGGGATGCCGCCGGAGCTGTGCCACAGCTGGCAACCAGCAGCCCGAGTGTGGCGATGATTGCAACTAGACGTTTCAAGTGTGGGCGTCTCCTTCGATTGAGGAATTCCGTCCCGCCGCGGTGGCAGAGGAGCTATTGTACTTTGCGGCCCAAGTCGGGTGACCCGAGCCGAGCCCAGGCTTGTACTTCTTCTGGATGAACTGGCCGATGCCCCGCTCGACCCGTGTGCCGTCAAGAAATGGCGGGGTGAACGTGCCGGACGATCTGCCTGATGGCAGTCGCAACCCGGCGGCGGTGCTACCCGTGGCAAGCACGTCTACGATGGATAGGGCTACGTCAATTCCGGACTCCTGCACGGAGCCAGGACTTCAGCCTCACCTTCACAAAGCCCGGCGCCTACCAGTATCGCTGCCTCATTCACAACAGCATCGGCATGCGAGGCACGGTCGTCGTCAGGGCCGCCGTTCAGCGTGTCGCCGCGTCGTAGCGCGGCGGCATGTGGTGATGGGTGTCATTTCCCCGGCATCGGCCATGGGGAAGATCCCCACCCCGAACGTCATGCTGCCTCAGCGCGCCTGGAGAAACCGCGGGCCTGGTGCGGACCTATTGCACCGATTGCAGGGGCGCGTTGTCGATGAACTGATTGGGGTCGGCGGTTCGGGCTTTGGCCTCCGGGGAGAGCTTCAGCAGGTTGGAAACAGCCGCTGGGTTGACGGTTGGGACCGTAACCCCGTGCCACACCTTGTACATGGCCTTGTAGCCAACCAGCGCCAGAGGCGGCGGAGCTTTGGTCCATTTCGACAGGGACTTCACCACTTCGGCCTCGTTCGAGGCGGTCCCGCAATAGGTCCAGGCTTCCTGGTAGGCCTTCATGAAGCGCTTCAGGGTGTTCGGGTGGTCCTTCACATAGGCGCGCGTCACCGCTATTCCGGTGGTGTTCATCGGCACGCCGAGATTAATGCCGTTCACCAGCTCCACGAAGCCAGCTTTGGCGGCCTTCTCGGTCACCGGCGGCACGAGCGTGCCGGCGGCGATCTGGCCGGTGGTCATGGCCGCCAGGATGCTGGCCTGGGTTCCGCCAACCGGCGCGATTTTGACCTTGCCGGTCAGGCTGAAGTGTTTCAGGAACAGTTGCGCGGCGGCATCGCTGGATGCGCCGGCCTGGGTAATGCCGATTGTTTGCCCAACGAGATCCTTCATCGACTTGTACTTCTTGTTGGCGTAGATCGAGAAGATCGGGTAATCGATGGCGCTCGCCACCATCACGATTGAAGCTCCTCCAAAGTCGGCGTGAGCCACCTCATTGGCCCCGGTTCCGGCGATTTGCAGCTCGCCAGCCAGCAGCGAGGCAATCTGGGTGGTACCGCCAATCTGCGTGAGTGTAACGTTCAGGCCGTTCCCGGCGAAAATGCCGTGGTCCTGGGCAACGTACAGCGGACCGGAGGTGACCGTCGCCTGAGGATAGGCCACGTTGATGTGGATCAGCTTGCCGGAAGCGCTGGCCGCGGCTGATGACGTGCCGCCTGCCGTTGGCGAGGCGTTAGCCGCCGCTGGCGAAGAAGCCGCGCTGGCCGGCGCGGATGCAGCGGATTGTGCCTGTCCGCCACACGCCGCGAGGGAAAGCACGAGGACCAGGGTGGCCCAAACACGAAATCGCATGCCGCAGTATATTCCGCCTCGCGAAACGGACGGGAGGGTGTGTCTCTTCTCGAGCGGGTCGCGAGCATGACGGGTGCCCCGCCGCTGAGCAAACAGCAATTCGCGGCGGTATTTAAGGCTATCGCCGAAGAAGTGGACGCCAGCGGCTATTCGCTCACAAACACATCCAAAGCTGTGCGCGACAAGTGCCGAGATGAAGGCGTAGTCGTGAGCAGGCAGGATATCGGGTTCATCCTGAAGGGTTTCGTCTATTCCGGTTACTGGCTCTCACGCGGCATTGGCGCCAACTCGCCTGCGGAATTAGCTCGCACGTACATCGAAAACGTGCAAGTTCTCTGTCGACGAGCTCAAGCGGAACTAACCCAGGATGAAGTCGATCATCTTACATATCACCTCGATGGGAACTCAAGTTACCTTAGGATGGAGTCGTGCCTGCCGCTGGGCCTTGACAGCAGGGCAACGCACGCGACCTCACAGTACGTGAACACAAAAGAGGGTCGCACGCCATTGTGCGGCCCTCTTTGTGGAAAGAGTTGCTACGGATGAGGTGGAACGGTGAACAGCTCACCCGTCATGCCAGGGATGCCGCAGTCTTTCTGCGCGAATCCGATGAAGGGGATACTCCCAAAGCAAACACCGGAGGCGGCACCCTCGAAACCGGCGCGGTTCGGTGGGATGAGGTCGTCCACCACCATCGAGCCATAGCCCTCGGCCACCCCGGCGCAGGACCCACTCGGTCCAGCGTTGCAGCCCACCGTGGAAGTGTACGATTCGCCCGGCCCAATGCCGTGGTCTAATGAGGGCCCGAATTGCCAATAGTAGGGACCATACTGCGTCACGCTGTGCACGCGCGTGCCTTATTCACCCAGGTAATCGCTGTTCCGGCAACAATGTACAGAATTGACGGCTGGAAGCCTTTGACGTCATCGATGGTCACAGTCGCGCCATTCAACGGAGCTTGTGGGCTTCCACCGACGCTCTGCCACTGACGAGATTTGGTAAAGCACACGGGCGCGCCGGTTGCCGGGGTCGTCGTCGTCGTGCAGCTTGCGCTGCCCGGTGTATTGAACACCGAGCCGGGATAGAAAATGGCGATTGGGTCCGGTTGAGCCATAACCTCGGTCAAGCTAGCCGGCGTGCAGTTGAAGCCCGGCGTTGAGTTGCCGTTCAGGCAATCTGTTGCAGACGTGATAGAGAACGTGCCGGCGCCATTCGGAAAGGCAACCGTTGCCGAGCCTCCGGCGTCGATGCCGCCACTGTCCAACACTCCTAGGCGACCGCAGCCGTCTGGAAAGAGGCCGCCATTGCTGAAACAGGTCAACGGAGTGCCCGTTGCGTCCGTGCGCGAAAGCATCCGTACACCGTAGCTGGCGCTGCCGGGCACGTATGTCGCGGTGTGAACCTTGGTGCCGACATTCTTAAACGTCACTGTGCCGTTGTTAGGGCTCGGCCAGGGAAGGGTTGAGCCCGTGTAGCTGGGCTGATCGAAGCCCGCGTCGCTGATCTGGACCGTGACATTCAGGGGTGGGGGAGGTTGGCCTTGCGTGCCGGTCCCCGACAGGAGGGCCGGTGATGACGTACTACCGGCGGCGAGTGTGGCCTGGGGCTGCAGCGTCAGGCCTGCCGCCACCAACAATGCGCTGCCGTTCACAATTCGGTTGATCAACATAGCTTGTCGGCATAACGGCCATAACCGCGTGTTGCGGCCATTCGATGGGTGGTCTCGGAAATCTCATGATATTGCTGCTCCTTTCTGGTGCCGGTGTTGGCAA
>DATKQD010000009.1:0-13806 GCA_035532895.1 Chloroflexota bacterium | reverse complement strand
TGGGTGGCCTGTTGGAGGAGCTGCCGGACTCATCTGGCAATCCGCATCAGGCTGTGCGCGAACTGAGCGACGAACATCTCCAAAAGCTAGCAGCGGCAGGGTTCGGCCCTCGCTTGGAGCAAGCGCGAGCGCATCAGCAGGCGTACCTTGCCGGGGCACCCCGCAAGCGAACGGTCGCCTACTTCAGCGCTGAGTTTGGCCTGCACGAATGCCTGCCCATCTATTCCGGCGGCCTGGGCGTGCTGGCGGGCGATCACATCAAGGCCGCGTCGGACCTCGGCTTGCCGCTGGTGGCCGTGGGGCTCATCTACCGCTACGGCTACTTCCGCCAGCATATCGATATCCGGGGCCAGCAGCACGAGGAGTATCCGGAGTTTCGGCCGGAGGAGCGAGGGCTGCGGCAGGTCGCCCTGGCGGATGGGCGGCCACTCGAAATCTCACTGCGGCTGGACGGGCGACACCTCAACGTGCAGGTATGGCAGGCGGACGTGGGCCGCGTGCCGCTGTACTTGCTGGACACCAACCTGGACAGCAACCAGGAAATCGATCGCTGGATTACCAGCCATCTCTACGGCGGTGACCGCGATACCCGCATTAAGCAGGAGATAGTGCTGGGCGTGGCCGGCTTTCGTGCGCTGCGGGCACTGGGTTGGGACAGCATCGAGACCTTTCACCTGAACGAGGGCCACGCGGCACTGTTGTGCCTGGAGGCGATGCGCGAGTTCGTGGAGGGCGGCGCATCTCTCGGCTGGGCGCAGGCGCGAGCAGCGGAGCGCATCGTTTTCACGACGCACACGCCCGTGCCTGCTGGGCACGATACCTTTGCTCCGGAGCTCGTAGCCCAGTACCTGGGCCACTACGCGGCGGAGGAACTGCACTGCGAGCTGCCTGCCCTGCTGGAACTGGGCGGCGCGAGCTTGGGGGGCGAGCACTTCTCCATGACCGAGCTGGCGCTGAACGTCTCTCGCGCAGCCAATGGCGTGTCCCGCCAGCACGGCGCCGTAACGCGCGCCCTCTTTCGCACGCGGCCTATCGACCACGTCACCAATGGAGTGCACCATCTGACCTGGACGTCGCAGCCCATGAAGCAGCTATTCGATGCGCATCTGCCCGGCTGGCGCGAAGAGCCAGGGTGCCTGGCGCAGGCGCCGCTGCTGCTGCCGGACGATCTGTTGGAGCTGGCCCACCAGCGCAACAAGCACAACCTCATCGATCGCGTGAACGCCCTGCCCGGCCAGCTGAGCTTCAGCGCCGAGCACTTCACCATCGGTTTCGCTCGCCGTTTTGCGGCCTACAAGCGCGCCGGCCTGCTGTTCAGCGACCTGGAGCGGCTGAGGCGGCTCGGTGCACAGGGTGTGCAGCTGGTGATTGCCGGCAAGGCCCACCCGCGAGACGAAGAGGGCAAGCGGCTTCTTCAGGAGGTGGTCCGGCTGTGTGCTGGCGGCTGGTTGCGCGCCGCCTTTATGGAGGACTACGACCTGGCCATGGGCCGGCTGCTCACCGCCGGTGCCGACGTGTGGCTCAATACGCCGCGCCGCCCGCTGGAAGCCTCAGGCACCAGCGGTATGAAGGCCAGCCTCAACGGCGTGCCACATCTCTCCGTGCTGGATGGCTGGTGGGCGGAAGCCTACGATGGTCGCAACGGCTGGGCCATTGGTATGGACGAGGGCGAGCGTGCCGTCATGCTGAGCGAAACCGAGGCGGAAGCACAGGATGCACGTGACGCGGAAGCGCTGTACGGCCTGCTGGAGGAGACCGTGCTGCCGGAGTATTTTGGCCAGCGCGCGGCCTGGCTGCGGCGGATGAAATGCGCCATCGCTACCGGGGCGCGCTTCACCAGCCAGCGCATGGCGGCCGAGTACGCCCGCCGCGCCTACCGCTTATAGCCAGCAGGCTGACCGCTTCGCAGCGGCCGTGGATCGAGCTTCGGCACCGCTCCCTGTCGCCCGGATCGCCGGACGTGGGGGCGCGCTTAGCAGTCACTTGACAGGACTGCTAAAATCAGTGGCGGTTCGGGATCCCGAGAAGAACATCCCGAAGAACTAACTCCAAGTGGAGGTGAGTGGAGACTCTATGCCGGCTGCAACGTCATCAAAGGTCCAACCGCTGGGCGACCGCGTGTTGGTGAAACCGCTGGAGCGCGAAGAAGTGTCCAAGGGGGGCATCGTGCTGCCGGACACCGCGTCGGAACGCCCGCAAGAGGGCACCATCCTGGCCGTGGGTAGCGGCCGAGTGCTGGACGATGGCACGAAGGTGCCATTGGAAGTGAAGACAGGAGACAAGGTGCTGTATGCCAAGTACTCCGGCACCGAGATCAAGGTAGAGGGCGAGGACCTGCTGATCGTCAGCGAGCGGGACATCCTCGGCATCTTCGCCTCCTAAGCGTCTGTAGGGCGCAGTAAGCGAAGCAACCAAACACAACAGGCAGCTCAGAAAGAGGGAGTTAAGGACGACATGGCAAAAATGCTGGCATTCAATGAGGATGCCAGGCGTTCGCTGAAGCGCGGTGTGGATGCGATGGCGGACGCCGTAAAGGTGACCCTGGGCCCGAAGGGCCGTAATGTGGTGTTGGACAAGAAGTTCAGCGCCCCCACCATCACCAATGATGGGGTGACCATCGCCAAAGAGATCGAGCTGGAAGACCCTTACGAGAATATGGGTGCTCAGCTCCTCAAAGAGGTCGCCACCAAGACCAACGACATCGCCGGTGATGGCACCACCACCGCGACTGTCCTGGCCCAGGCCATGATCACGGAGGGCCTGCGCAACGTAGCGGCCGGTGCCAACCCGATGATCGTGAAGACCGGCATCCAGAAGGCCGTGGACGCAGTGGTGGCCGAGGTGCGCGCCCGCAGCAAGCAGGTGACGACCAAAGAAGAGACAGCCCAGGTGGCCAGCATTTCCGCGGCCGACGGCGAGGTGGGCCAGTTGCTGGCGGACGTCATGGAAAAGGTCGGCAAGGATGGCGTCATCACCGTCGAAGAGTCCAAGGGCTTGAAGTTCGAGACGGAATACGTCGAGGGCATGGAGTTCGACCGCGGCTACATCTCGCCCTACATGATCACCAACGCGGACCGCATGGAGGCCGTGCTCGAGAACCCGCACATCCTCATCACGGACAAGAAGATCTCGGCCATCGCAGACATTCTGCCGCTGCTCGAGAAGCTCGTGTCCGTGGGCAAGACGCTGCTGGTGATCGCTGAGGACATGGAGGGTGAGGCGCTGGCCACGCTGGTGGTCAACAAGCTGCGCGGCACTCTCAACATCCTGGCGGTTAAGGCGCCTGGCTTCGGCGATCGCCGTAAGGAGATGCTGGAGGACATGGCCATCCTCACCGGCGGCCAGGTCATTTCCGAAGAGGTCGGCCTCAAGCTGGAGAACACGCAACTCAACCAATTGGGCCAGGCGCGGCGCGTCACCAGCAACAAGGACAAGACCGTCATCGTGGAGGGCAAGGGAAAGAGCGAAGCCATCCAGGCACGAATGAAGCAGATCAAGGCGCAGATCGACGAAACCACGTCCGACTACGACCGCGAAAAGCTGCAGGAGCGGCTGGCCAAGCTCTCCGGCGGCGTCGCCATCATCAAGGTCGGCGCGGCCACCGAAGTGGAGCTCAAGGAGAAGAAGCACCGCGTGGAGGACGCCCTATCGGCGACGCGCGCGGCGGTGGAAGAGGGCATTGTGCCCGGCGGCGGTGTGGTGCTGGCACAGTGCACCTCGGCGCTCGACGGCCTCAAGCTCGAAGGCGATGAGCAGGTGGGCGTGAACATCGTCCGCCGTGCGCTGGAAGAGCCGCTGCGCCAGATCGCGACCAACGCCGGCAAAGAAGGCTCGGTGATCATCAACACGGTGCGCGCTGGGCAGCAGGGCCACGGCTATGACGCCCTGAACGACAAGTTCGTGGACATGTTCGCCGCGGGCATCATCGACCCTGCCAAGGTCACGCGCTCCGCGCTGGAGAACGCGGCTTCCATTGCCGCGATGCTGCTCACCACGGAAACGCTGATCACGGACAAGCCGGAGAAGAAAGAGGCAGCTCCGCCGCCGATGCCGGAGTACTAGCCGAAGCCACAAGCGTTCCCGAATCGGCCTCGGCCGTCGCGAGGGAGATCCTCGCCCGCCTCAGTGAGACCGGGTGGGGCGGGGCCTCCGCTCGCAGGTGCCGGAGTGCTGATTCGGAGACTGGCTAGCGGCGCCTCGAAAAATGAGGACGGCGCGCTGAACCCTGGGAGGGTCTGGCGCGCCGCTCCTCAATTTGGCGCGCTTCGCCAAGCTGGGCAACGAGGAGGAGCCGGACAACGTTCCTGGCTCCTCTTTTGTTATGCGACATGTGACCTTCGATACATCTAATAGTGTTTATGTTTGTTGCTCGACAGCGACAAACAGTTGACACTAAGCGGAACGCTCCCTTAGAGTGAAGCTCGCTTTTCTGTGGCGGGTGCGCCCCCCAGTTTAGGAATACTGGGGCCAAACGGGGGAGACAGAGGAGACGTTCGGCAGTCCCATTACGTGGACGAGCCGAGGCTGGAGCGGTGCACGCTTCGGTGGTCGCGGGAGTGTGCCCGCGGCGATGACTTCGTTGAAGCGGCGGTGCGAGCGCGATGGCGCTTGTGCTGTGCCAGGAGAGAGCTCATAACTTCTGCCTTGCGTCCCACTCTCGCGGCCTTTGCTGGCAGTATGGTGAGCACCTTGCTGACCCTGGGATTGGCTCTGGGTGCGCCCAGCGCGGTGGCCGCCGCCGCGCCAACTGCGCCTGTCGCGCGCGCGGATTACGATGTGCCGCTCGGGCATTTCTACTCCCAGGGCGCGAGCATTTCACCCGGTCAGCCTCTGGTTGGCTTCACCATTTCGGATGATGGCGGTATTCCCATGTGGTCCGAGTTCAAGCGCCTGGGTGGCGCGGACGTGCTCGGCTACCCGATATCGGGCCGTTTCGTCTATGCCGGGCGGGTTACCCAGTTGACCCAGAAGAGCGGGCTGGTGTGGCGGCCGCACGATCAGGAAGCGCGCCTGCTGGATATCTTCCGTATCCTGCACGACGGTGGGAAGGACGGCTGGCTGCAGCTCAAAGGTATTCCCGCGGTAGCCAGCTGGCCCAACGAAGCCGGCAAGACCTGGGCGCAGGTCTCGCAGCAGCGCTATCTGCTGCTGAACGTCAACCCGGCGGTGAAGAGCGCCTATTTTGGCGTTTCCGATCCGGTAAACATGTATGGCCTGCCCACCTCCAACTGGCTGGACACGCCGTTGGCGCACGTACTGCGCTTCGACAACGTGGTCATTCAGCAGTGGAAGACGGCTGTGCCGTGGGCGCTGGCCGGTCAAGTGCAGCTGGCCAATGGCGGCGAGCTGCTGAAGGAAAGTGGCATACTGGGCGGGGTGCCTTTCAACCCCGAACCGGCGCCTTCGGTTACCGGCACGCCGGCCGGTACGGCAGTGATCAGCTACTACGCCGATGTGTTCCAGGGCCGCCCTACCTCCAGCGGTGACATCTTTTCCCAGAGCAAACTTTCGGCTGCCAGCAATGCCTTTCCGCTGGGCACGCACCTGCGGCTCTCCACCCTGGATGGGCAGCACTCGGTGGACGTGGTGAATGACGACCATCCACCCGCCTGGAATCACCGCATCGACCTCAGCAAGGCGGCCTTCCAGACGTTGTACCCGCTCTCCTCGGGCGTGGGGACGGTGAAGGTGGAGCGGCTGCCCTAAAGGCTGGGGTGCGGCCGCGCCCAGGTGAGCGCAGGGGACGCCGGGCTGGTGGACACGGGCCGCGGGGCCCGGCTGCTCAACAGGCCCAGCAGGCCGAAGGCCATACAGGCCACCAGGAGGATGAGGACCAGAATCAGCAGCAGGCGATTTTGGGGGTTCTGAGCCACGCTGGGCCGGCGCTCGGCTGGTAGCAGTGGTCGGCCGCAGTATTTGCAGAAGCGGCTGTCCGGCGTATTTTCCTCGCCGCAGGCGAAGCAGTTGAGAGAGGTTTTCTCGGCCAAGCCCTAGGAGTATATGGGCGCTATGATCGGCAGAGATGGAACGAAGTTAGCGATGGCGACCAAGGAAGAGATCACTGAGGCCCTGAAGCAGGTCTACGACCCCGAACTCAACATCAATGTGGTCGACCTCGGCCTGGTGTACGGCACCGAACTGGACGACCAGGGCAACGTGAAGATCACCATGACACTCACCTCGCCCGGCTGCCCTATCGGCCCCATGGTGGGCGAGATGGTGCAGGATGCGCTGGGCCCCTTAGAGGGCATCGGCACGGTGGATGTGGACATCGTCTGGACGCCGCCGTGGCACCCCGGCAAGATGAGTGAAGAGGCCAAAATGGAGCTGGGCTTCGGGGGCCTGTAGGCCGCTACTCGGCGCGGCACGCCGCACTCCTGCTCTATGGCTGGTTAGGGCGATTTCCCGCGCAAGCACTCCCTCCCCAACAGCTTCTTGCCCCATGTGAGGACATCACGGCACGGCCGTGAGGTGCTCGGGGGCGCCGCGGCGCAACAGCGAGCGTGCCAGTCGGCGCTCCTCCGCGGTGAATGTTCGCAGCGCCAGCAGCGCAGCTGTGTATACCGCTGCGCCGCACAGAATGGCCAGCAGCAGTACTGGGATTGGCCCGGCAGAGCCCAGCAGCCGCGGCGTGGCCAGCATCGCCAGCCCGGCCAGCCCTGCCGCGATGGCGGGCTTGCTGGCCACGTTCAATAAGGAGAGGCGGCCCAGCTCGCGGGCGGTGAGCCAGCATAGCGGCACCAGCAGCACCACCTCGCTGGCTACGGTGACGAGGCTGGCGGCAATATAACCCAGGCTGGGGATGAGTGCCAGGTTCACCGCGATGTTGAACAGGGCCGTGATGCCGAAGAAGCGCACAATGGTGCTCTGCTTGTCGAGCGCGATGAGCACGTATTGGGTGAGGCCGTTGACGTAGCTGAATGGCAGAAAAAGCATGAGGATGCGCAGAGCCGGCACTGCGCCGGCGAACTGGCTGCCGTACAGCCCGATGACGATGGTGCCGGCCAGTACCTCGAAGCCCGCCAACACCGGAAAGGCGACGATCAGCAGTACCTTCACGCTGCTGTCAAAACCGCGCCGGAGCGCATCGCGTTGCGAGATGGCCTGCCGTGAAAGGATGGGAAACACCGCCGTCACGAATGCCGGGGGCACAATGAGCATGGCGCTCACAAACTTGTAGGCGGTGGTGTACAGGCCCACCTCGAAGCTGCCCCGAAAGGCTCGCAGGATGGGGACGTCGATGTTGAAGAAGAGCACCACGAGCAACTGGCTGACCATCACCGGCCAGGCGCTCCGGAGCAGGTAGCGCAACCGTGCGCCATTCCAGGTGAGCCGGGGCCGGATGACCACCCGACAGATCAGCAGGTAGAAGGCGATGGCTGTGAGGACGTTGGTCAGCAGCGCCGCCGCCGCCAGCCCAACGATGTTCCAGCCCAGGTTGATGAACAGCACGCCAAAGATCACCGTCAAAAAGCCGCTGAGCACGTTCACCCCCGCGCGGTACTCCATGAGCTCGAAGCCGTCGAACACGGAGCTGAACACCGTCGCGAAGGCTGACGGGATGAAGCTGGCGGTGAGGATGACGATGACCCAGGTCGTATCTGCCTCGAAGCCGGCGAAGCGGTGCAGCGCCAGCACGGCGGCGATCACCGGCAGGCCAACTATGCCCGTGAGCGCCAAGCGAATGGCAATGCCGGTGGTGATGTACTCGTTGGCCTCGCCTTTGTCCCGCGCGAGGTCACGCATGAGCAGTTGCTGCAGGCCGAAGCTGATGATCGTGTCCATGAACAGGTTGACGATCACCGCCACGCCGTACTTGCCCACCTGCGTTACACCGAACAGCGGGAAGTAGTAGATGGTGAAGCCGAAGCTCAAGATCTTCGTGATGAAATTGCTGGCCATAGGCGAGAGCGCGTTCTTGGTGACGCGGCTGGCCGTGTGGCCTTGCAAGCGGGGCTGCCGGCCAGGAGCAGCGCCGAGCCAGGCGGAGAAGGCGAGCACGAGAATGATGGCCGCCAGGCTCAGCGCCGAGCCCAGCGCGCCCAGCTTGATGATGCTCGGTGAGAACACGAACTCCACGTCGTGGCTGCCGGGCCCCAGCGCGACACCGCGAAAGGCATAGTCGGCGGTGTAAAGGCGAGCTGGCTGGCCATCCACCTTCACCGTCCAACCGGGGTAGTTCGTGTCTGATAGCACCAACAGGCCCGGTCCGCTGGCGTGGATGCTCACCTTGCGGCCACTGTAGGCGTCGATACTCGCGCTGGCTCCGGAAGCACGCGCGCTGTCGCCACCGAAGCCGGCAGGCAGCGGTCCATCGACGATGGCTCGTCGCGCTGGGTTGAAGCTGGGGCTCGACAGCGCCCGCAGCTGCGCCGCCGGGTCCACGATCGTCTGGGCCGTGGGCGCAACGAAAGCACGCGGCAGGACGGCCAGGTTCTGATAAACCAGCATGCTCCGGCCGGTGAACACCAAGCGGTCGCGCGGGTCGTGGATGGGTGCGGTGGCGAGCACATACTTCACGTTCAGCAGGTTGAGCAGTGGTGAGTCCAGCGCGCTGGGCCGATCCAGGTTCTTCACGCGATTGAAGGCGAGCTGGTCCTGGGGCTCGATGAGGCTGCTGAAGGTGGCGTAGCGGGCGAGGATCACGGAGTCATAGCCACGGGCATCCTGCAACCCGTAGAGCATCGCGCCATTCGGTTGCAGCAGCTTGTTCTGGCCGTAAGCGGTGATGCGGAAGAGGCTCCGGTCATGCTGCAGGAAGCGGACTGCCGGCGGCGTCAGGCGGAGCGGCACCGTGCTGCTGGCGGTATTGAAGGTGATGCCGAAAAAGATGAGGTCGCCCAGCACCAGCAGCAGAGCCAGCGGGCCGAAGGCGTGTGTTCTCAGCCGGGCGGAGGAGAGCCTGCCGCGCTCGGCCAGCCCGCCCTTGGCGGCATCCGCTGGGGGCCCCGAGGACACGAGTGGCGCCGTCGACGGATGTTCGCGCTCCAGCCAGCTCCCGAGCCAGGCAATGGCGGCCGCCAGCGCCAGCAGCACCAACATGATGGCGTAGTTCCGCAGCTCCAGCCCGCGGTAGGCCGGTGGCACATGCAGGCGCGGAACCAGCACCCGCTGCCAGGCCGGCAGGAGCAGCAGCGCCAGCAGTGCCAGGCCGGTGAAGGCCAGCCGCCAGTGCCTGAGGTGCGGGCGCAGCAGGTCGAACCCGGCTCCCGCCAGCAGCGACACGGCCGCCGTGTAGGGGATGAGCCAGCGGAAGGGCGTGTGGATCTGGTTGAAGCCGGGCAAGTCAAAAAAGATGACGTGGTACAGCGGCGTGCCGAATGCGAGCAGCAGCGACACGGCGATGATGGCCCACAAGCACCACAGCGGCACCATGTTCGTTCCGGGTCCAGCCTTTGGCTGGCCCCCGCCGTTTTGGTGCCGCGATTGAACGATGAGGTACCACAGGGTGGCCCCCGCCAGCAGCAGGGGCAGCACGCCGACATATGCCGCCTGCTCCACGTAGTCCTTCGGGCCCCAGCCAGGCGTAGCTGGCATGGTGGGGTTGCCGTAGAAGTTGGGCATCACGAACGCGAACAGCTGCGGCAGCTTCAGGGCAAAGCCCACCACGTCCTGATAGGTCACGGTGCCTGAGCGAAAGTTGAGCTGGCCCACCTGGGAGAAGGGCAGCAGCTGCACCAGGGCCAGGCCTACACCGAGCACCACCAGGACCAAACAGCTGGCAGCGGCGCGCGCGGCGGCCAACAGGCTCTTCGTACCTTCGCCGTCCAAGGCCAGTGCAATCAAGCGTCCGACAGCATACAGCCCCAGGGTGGCAATGACGTAGACGCTGACCTCGATGTGCCCGGCCAGCAGGCTGGTGCCAAGCACGATCGCGCCGGCGCTCGCCGGAACCAGCGGCCAGCGCCGGCGCGCCTGCCGAACGATCAGCTCCAACAGCAGTAGCAGGAGCGGCAGGTAGACCATGGCGCCCATCATCTGGGGCCACAGGATGCTGGTGACGAGCCGGCTGCTGAACATGAACGTCGTGCCGCCGATGAGCCCTGCCCAGCGTGAGCGGCCGATGAACCGCAGATAGGCGTACGCGAACAGGCCGGCCAGAAACAGGTGCAGCGCCGCGAACCAGCCATACGCGGCAGCCACTGGCAACACCAGGAACAGCGCGGTGAAGGGATACAGTACGCTGGCCTGCCCGGGCGCAAAAAAAGGCGTACCGCCGAGCACGTCGGGATTCCACAGAGGTAGCTGGCGCTGGTGAATGCTGTTTACGAGGAACTGCTTCCAACCGTAGTTTTGCAGGATGGAGTCGCTGATCAGCGGGTTATGGGGGCCAGCGAAACCCGCGGGCGCGTAACTGGACCAGGGCGGAAACTGGTACAGGTTATCCGCCGGCAGCAGCACCTTGCCGCCCACCGTCGTCTGCCAGAAGAAGCCGATGGCGACCACCGCCAGGAGCAGCACCGGCCAGCCGTGTTCGCGCAGGCTGGCCCTCACAGCGCGAACGCGGGCAGCACCGTGTAGCGCAGCGCGAACAGCGCGAAAGCGAGCGAGCCCGCCGCGGCCAGCGCCAGTGCAGCGGGCTGCAGCCGGCGCGGGAACCAGCCGGCCACGCCGAGGTTGACCGCGAGGGCGACGGGCACGAGCGCTGGGAAGAGGTAGCGACCTTGCTCCTGCACGAAGGTGAAGTTGTAGTACACCAGGCCGGCTACCACTCCCAGCCAGGTGGCTATGAGGCCAGCCACCTGCCAGGGCAGGTGCGGAGCGGGCAGCGGAGGGCGTTCGTGGCGTGCACGTGCGCGCCAGGCGCGGCCGGCGAGCAGCAGCAGTCCGGCGGCCAGCCCAGCGCTGAGCGCCTCCAGCGCGCGGTAGGTTGTGCCGGAGAGGGGCACCGACATCCACCCGAACTGCCCCCAGAAGCTGTGAAAGCAGGTGATAAGGAACGTGCTCACCACGCTCCAGCCGAGCGCCCCCTGGTGCAGCTGGCTGCCGGCCACCTGGGCTTGCCGAGCTTGTGCGGCCAGGTCGGTCCAGCCGTAAATCAACCCGTTTCGCACGAACCACCAGCCCGCGCCGGCTATGGTGACGGCGGCCGTGAGGCCCAGCGCCCGCGCAAAGCGCACTGCCCAGGCCGAAGCGAGTGGCGCAGCCTTGTCGTAGCTTGCGCGGCACCCGGCGGCGAGGGTGGCCAAGGCCAGCAGCGCCGCCGGCAAGTAGATGGTGACTTTAGCGAGCAGCGCCGCGGCGCACAGTGCACCCAGCACGATCCACACTCCACGGAAGGTGCGCCCGCCGGCGACCGCGAGGAACAGCAGCAACAGGGCCGAGAGCACCACCTCGGACAGGGTGTCGTTATCCACCGACGCAGTCATGAACAGATGCATGGGCAGAAAGGCGACGAACGCGGCCGCCGCGAGGGCGCCGGCGAACCAGCCTGGAAATACCAGCAGCGTGCAGGACGCGACCAGCACCAGCAGGGCGGCGCCGAGCAGCACCGAGAGCATTCGCAGCGCAAGCAGGCGGCCACCGGCCTTGTAGACCACCGCGGCGATGGCGTAGTACAGCGGTGGCTGATGCGATTCATAGCGGTACGCGGCGATGTTGGTAAGCGCGGCGCGCGGCCCGGGCGGCCCGGTGGTGGGATAGTCGCCCTGTTGCAGGATGGGCAGCTGCGCATGGTCGGCCAGGTACTTGACGTAATTGTAGTGCGCTGGCTCGTCCGGAGCTTGCCAGGCCGGAACAACGTGGGCGAATGCCAGCCCCAGCGCCAGGTAGACCAGGACGATGAGGCCCAGCAGCACGCGCGCCGTGCCGGCGGTGAGGGCCTTGCCCAGGGCTGGGTCAGTGGTTGTAGAGGCCCCGGAGATCATTCAGCCGTACGTTGATGGCATCCTGCAGGTTCTGCAGGGAGTCACGCAGGGGGCTCACCTTGCTGCCCGCGGCGTAGTACCAGTGCACGGGCACCTCGCGGATGCGAAAGCCGAGCTTGCGGGCCAGGAAAAGGACCTCGACGTCGAATCCGGTCACCTTGCTGCGCTGAATGATGGGGCTGTCTTCCCCGTACAGCCGCACGGCGGAGAAGATGGCCCGCGCGGCCGGCAAGGTGAAGGCCTTGAAGCCGCATTGCGTATCCTCAAAGCGCTGGCCGGTGACCACATGGACGATGCGGGTGAAAACGCGGCCCATGAGGTGCCGAGACCAGGGCTCGTCGATGCGTAAAGCTCCCGGCGCCTCCCGCGAGGCGATGACGACGTCGCAGCCCTGCTCGAAGCAGGGGAGGAAATCGGCGAAGGCTTCGATGGGCGTGGAGAGGTCGGCATCCGAAAACAGCGCGTAGCGGCTTTGCGCGGCCAGCATGCCCGTGCGCACGGCGTAGGCCTTGCCTCGGTGTTGCCCGGCGATGATCCGCAGGGGAACATCCTTCCCGGCGAAGAGCTGCACCACGTCCGGCGTGCCGTCGGTGCTGCCATCGTCCACCACCAGGATGGTGGAGGCATAGGGCTGCTGGGCCAGGAACTGGCCGACGCGGGTGAGGGTTGCGCCGATGCGCTCCTTCTCGTTGTAGGTGGGGATGACAACGGTCAGGAGCGGAGAGTCAGGCGAGGAGCGATTCAATGTACTGGTCGCTCACACGCCGCGTGCGCATGATCCGCCGCCGGTCCGGCAGCGTCCAGCGAGCATCGAGCACACCAGCGGCCTGGCCGCGCAGCCTGGCCCGGGCGGCCGGCTCGCGACTGTGCCGTAGCGCGTCGAACGCCAGCTTCGCTTCCTGCAGGATGATTTCTCGCCAGTGGCGCCGCCACACGGCCGGCGGCACGTCCTTGAGAACAATGTTGATGAAGTTGCGGCCGCAGCGGTAGCTCGCCAGGGCGCCTCCCCCCGAGGCGCTGCCCCAATGATAGGCCACTGCCGTGGGCACGTAGAGGCAGCGCCAGCCGGCGAGTTGCATACGAAAGCTCCAGTCCACATCTTCGCAGTAGCCCACGAAGCGCTCGTCGAACCAGCCGATCTCGTCGAACAGTTGGCGGCGGTACAGAGCTGCGCCGGCGCAGGCGCCAAACACATACTCCGGCTGGTCGTACTGGCCGCCATCCGGTTCGTGCGCGCCGCGGTTGGCGGGCGTGCCGTTGCCGCGAAAGCTATCGCCCGCGGAATTGATGGTGCGGCGATCCATGAACAGCATTTTGGACGCACAGGCGCCAACTCCAGGATTCGCCTGCAGGCCCTCCCACAGCGCCTGCAGCCAACCCGGCGCCACCTCGACGTCGTTGTTCAGCAGGGCCACAGCCTCACCGCGGCACTGGCGCACGCATTCGTTGAACGCGGCTGTGATGCCGCGGTTGCGCGGCCAGCCCGCGAGGCGAATGCTGGGCAGAACGGCTCGGGCGAGGGCCAACGACTCATCGGTGGACCCGTCGTCCACCAGCACCACATCAAAGTCGGGGAACGTCTGGCACTGCAGTGCTTCCAGGCAGGGTCGCAGCAGGCGTGCGCCGTTGTAGTTGGGGATGGCGACGGTGATGCGCGGCGCCGCGCCATCATGCAGAGTCATGGCGGCGCGGCTGGCACAGGCGGCACATGGGCCGCGGCTGCGCCCTGCATGTATTCGCGCAGGGCTTCGCGCCAGCTGCGCGGGTGCAGGCCCAGGGCCGCGCCGCGAAGGTTTTCGAGCACGGAGTAGGCGGGTGGTCGCGCTGCGCGGGGATAGTCCGCCAGCTTGATGGGCTCGATGGGCAGGTCCACGCCGGCCAGGTGCAGGATGGCGTGCATGTAGGCCAGGCGTGAGCAGGACCCGGCGTTGGGCAGGTG
>DATKQD010000008.1:0-14629 GCA_035532895.1 Chloroflexota bacterium | reverse complement strand
ACGACAATTGATGGTGCGTGGCACGCCGTGTCCATGGCCAATGACGAGTTGACGCTGCGCCAGCGTATCGATATCCGCCTGGCCGCCTCACACGCCATCGCCGAGGCGCGGGACGTGGGCACGGCCGCCTTCCACGCCGCTGGCTCCAGCGCCATCTTCACCACACAAGGCTTCGAGCGCCGCCTGCGCGACCTGCTCACCCTCGGCCAGCAGGTTCAGGCCCGCGACGACCACTTCCAAACCGCCGGCCGAGCGCTCCTCGGCCTCCCTGCCAACTCGCCCTTTGTCTGAAGGCCAGCAGCGCTCTGACGACGTGCTGGCCCGCCTGGTTGATCGGTTGTGCGCTCCACGGCCTCCCCAGCATCTTGGCCTCTATATGAAGGCCAGTGGCATGCTATCCGGCGAGGCGCAATTCGCAGCGAAACAGCGCGCTTCGGCTCAAGAAAAGGCCGCTTCGGCGACGGATTTTAGGCTGCCCGGTGACCGTGCTCGGGATGCTTCAGCATCTCGTCCGGCACCGGCGCTGGCTTCTCGAACTCCCGCAGGCGCCCTACCTGGAAGCCGCCGCGGTAGAACAGGTGCGACTTCTTGGGCTCGGAGATTGGCTCGTCCGGCGCCGGCAGGTAGCGCAGCACCTGGGCGCGCAGCAGCATCAACCCCAGGATGAACCGCTGCACCACCGCGGGTGGCGTGCGCAGGGCGCAGGCTGCACGCACCCGCGGGCCCAGCATGGTGAGGGCGAAGCGCCGCACCAGCGGCGCCAAGCGCGCGGGGTACCAGCTGACGAACAGGTTGATGTTCTTCACTGCCAGGTAATGCCCCTCGACGCTGAAGCGGAACTCGGTCAGCTCGAACTCGTCATAGTAGCGAGCAAGCTCTTCGATGGTGTCAAAGTATTCGGCGTTCATCATCTTCGCTACCTGCCCGTAGAAGGCAAACAGCGCTTGCTTCTCCTCGGGCGTGAGCTTGCGCCAGCCATAGCCGTCGATGAGCTTGATGTTCTCCATAACCGACGCCGCCAGCGTGTAGCGGTAGTACTTGGGCGCAATGTTGTAGTGCCCATGCAGGTGGTTCATGTGCCGCACCATGGCTCGCCCCTCATCGCTCTCGGGGCCCTCCTCCATCAGCCCCAGGATGGAGTACATGGTGTTCTCGTAGCGAGCCTGCGGCCGATCGTAGATCTGCCGTGTGGCGTCCAACAGACGAGACATCTCAGGCACGCAGTAGGCCTTGAATAACCCAAACTCGGCGGCACGCAGCATCTCGAAGGGAAAGTCGAACATCAGCATGCGCTTCAGAATCTGCTGACAGTCGCGCACCGGATCCAATGCCGGCAAGTCGGTCAAGACCTTAGAACGTCTCACCAGTGGGATGCTCCCATACGGCTAGTCTCGGGCGGCCAACAAAGCTGCTCGGTGCCAACTAAGATTACCCTGAACGACGGATTACGAGAGGCGAACACATGTCTGGCCTACTGGGACGCACGCAACTTTGGGCCTTTACCACCTTTATCCAGTCCATGGTCACCATGGATGTCCTACGAACGCGCAAGCGACTGTCACATATGACCGGGGTGGTTGCACGCGGAAAGATCCGCGTCGTCGACGAGCCCGGGTTCGCTGAGCACGACTTCTACCAACCTGGCCGCGAGTTCGCCTGCCGCCTGCGCCACTCATCAGCCACCTATGACGACGATGCCACCCTGCAAGTTCGCGGCATGGCCCTCAAGTTCGCCGACACGGATTACGAGAGCCCGCTCGACCTGGAGATGAACACCGGCGAGACCCCTGTCTTCTGGACCCTGCACATGTTCTGGCGTTGGACCGCTATGCGTCTCAAGATGACCCGCTCCGAGGGGCCGCGCGACCTCACCCAGCTCATGGCCTACTTCAAGGAGTTCCCGGCCGCCCTCACCGCCGCGCGCGACGGTGTGCGCCGCAATCCAGACTCTTTCTCACAGCTGTTCTACTACAGCGAGTTCCCCACCTACTTCAAGACCGTCGATGGCGGCGAGCGTTACGTCAAGTATCGCCTGGTGCCCGATAATCGCGGCCCCGAAGCCGGCATGCCCGACCCAGCGGAGCTGGTCGAGGTGTGGGACAGCGAGGCCCGCCTGCCAGGCGACGACCGCCCCAAGGACTACCTGCGGCGGGAGTTCGCCCAGCGCGTGCAGCATGAGGGCGTCCATTACCACCTGCAATATCAGCTGCACACGCCCACCCGCGTGGACAGCGCTGAGGTGTTCAACGCTTCCAAGCCGTGGGAGGCGGACACCCATCCCTGGCACGACCTGGCCGACATCCAGCTCACAAGCGTCCTGAGTGATGACGAAGCGGCCGCCACGCGCTTCTCCATCGGCCACCATCCGCCATCGCTGAATCTCCTGCCGGCGACCTCGGTGGACGACTACAACTCCATCAACTACTCCCGCGCCCGGATGGCCCCCGCCAAAACCGCGCGTGTACTCGCCTATCGCTTCTTAGGACCCGCCAAAGCCGCCTAGAGATACGGCGCTGCGAGTGCACAGGGGGCACTGAGAAACGCTGGCCTCCCCGGGCGCACCTGTGCACCAGCGGCTCGCGTAACCTCGAGCCGCTGGCCGTCGAATCGCCGTGACGTGCAGACGCTCATCCGACTTTGGACCGAGGTGACCGCGGCAGCCCGCGCTACGCGGCGGCTTTCGGAATTGTGACCGCTCCTGAGTTGATCAGGACCTGGAGGATGTCGTCGTAGCGCCACTCCTCCTCGATCTTGCCGTCGCGTACCTTGAGCAGCAACATGCCGGAGGCGTGCACCGTCTGGCCGCTGCCCTTGACGTGGCCGGCAACGGTGTGCTGATGCGTGCCGTGGTGTCTGGCTGAAACACGCCAGTGAACCGCGACCATGTCCCCGTCGATGACAATGTGCTCGGCCTTGGCGGTCATGTCCGACACGATCTTGGACCATATCTGCGCCTCGGCCCGCATGCCTTCGAGGTGCTCTTTGTCGGTGTTGTGGAAGTCGGTATGAATCTGGTGATGGGGATGGTAATACGGCTCCAACGCGGTTGCGTCACCAGTCGTGTTTGCTGAAACAAAGGCCACCTCGATCATCTTGCGAAAGAAGTCCTTGTCGGGCATGTCCGCCATGGCTGTCTCCTCAGGCTATGCTGGCAACAGCCTAGCAGACCGCCGGCGATCCGCACTGATGGCCAATACCTTCGAGCGGGACCCCTGGCGGATATCTGGTCCGTGGTGTTCTCTGCGCGAAAAACTGCTCGAAACCAGCGGAGAATCGCTCAGGCTGTCGATTCGGTAGCAGGGTTCAGGTTGAACATTGCTTGCACGACCCGCGCCCCCGGCTCGTCCGCGGTGACTTCGACCACCGTGCCGCCGTCTTCATTCAGCACGGTCCAGCTGGCCCAGGCGCAGCAAACCCGCTCGGCACTCACCAGGTCGAGTGCGGTGTGCGCGGTTTGCAGGTGACCGTCGAGCTCCAGCCGGACGCCGTTGTCAATGGCCGACTTCCGGATGAGAGACGTCGTCAGGAGTGTCCGCCATCGGTGCTCCCGGTCCTTCAGCTCTTCAGGTGGCAGTTCACACGCGATTGGAGGTAGTCCCGCGATTGACATAGTCAACTCACCTTAGCCCAAATTTTGCGCACTTGCGCTACGAGGTAGCGCGACGACCTCCGTCAGACAGGCGCTACCGCCACCATAACAGCCTCTCGACAACCAGAAGGGCAACCAACCGTCACCGCGCCCTGCGCTGCCGTCGGGCGGCGAAACCACGACCGAGAATACTCCTGGCCCTGGCGGCGCTGGTGGCGCTGGTGGCGCGGGGCAGGGTGTCGAAGGGCGCACCTTCTTTCCATTTCAATGGTCAGGCGAGCTGGCGCGGGCAGGGTCAGGAACAATAGGAGCGAGCGTCAGGTGAGCGGGCAAACCAGTCGGCCAGCGCATCGCGCGTGCTGCTGTAGCCCAGGTCAAAGAGATCGTCCAGGTGCTCCCGCTCGAACATTCCGTACTGGGATACCGGCGGCGCCACATACACTGTGGCGTGTTGGGCCTGCACTTTGCGTGAGTAGATGCTGGCCACTTCACTGGTCCGCAACACGATATCGACGATCGATGGCGCCTTGATGCGCCGCGCCCGGTCCGGCCGCAGCCGGCCCAGAATCACATCCTTGGCCGAGAGGCTGTCGCCAAAGTGGAAGTCCCGAACCCGGTCCTCCTTCGCGCTCACATCAATGGCGATGATCGGCCCGCCGCGCGAGATACTGCTCATCACATCCACAGGCAGGTTGTTGAGAAGCATGCCGTCCACCAGCAGGTCGCGCCCTTCCAGAACCGGGGGGAAGACCGTCGGCACCGAGCAGCTGGCCCGCACGTAGTGCCGCAACAGCCCCGAGCGATGCACCATCATCTCTGCCCGCGTCAGGTTGCTGGTCACGCAGAAAAACGGGCGCCACAGGTCCTCGATCATCGTGTCGCCGAACAGCGTTTCCAGCGTGCGCCGCATCTTGCCCGCCGCCATCAGCGAGACCAACGGCAAGGTGTAGTCCAGCGTCTGCCGCCGCGTGGACATCATCGTCCGCACCACCTCCACCATGCGTTGCTGATCCCAGCCCAGGGCGCAAGCCGCCGCGAAGAACGAGCCGCCACTGGTGCCGCCCACCAGGTCTATAGGCAGCTTGCTCTCCCGTATGGCCAGGAGAGCGCCCACCGCCGCGAAGGCCCGCGCGCCGCCACCACCCAGCACCAAGCCCACGGCTTGGCCCATCAGCCGCCGCACGAGGTAGCCGAAGTCATCACCGTTGCCCAGCCGCAGATGGTGGTGGTCGAGCACCGAGCGTGGCTCCAGCCAGCGGCGGGTACCGCTGGGATGGTCCACGTCAGGGTCGTACAACAGCACCAGCTCCAGGTTGTCGCGCAGCTCACCTTCCGGCGCAGTGGCCAGCTGCAGCTCCACCTGGGATAGCGCCGGGCTGTCTTTGGCACGCGCCAGGAGCATGATGCGGTCTGCCTGGCGCAAGCAGCGGCGCGTCCATGCGTTCAGCTCCGGCTCGGCCTGGTACACCACAAACGGGAAGCGCGCCTCCTGCTCGTTGAGCCACGACACCAGCCGTTCGTCATATGCATCGGCCATGAGCCCCTCTTGCTCAAGCGCCTCTTCCGCCAGTTGGCGGTGCAGGTGTCGTGTGGGCGCGATCGCCCCCAGAGCATCAGCCAACGTAGCCGCAAACTCCCGCGCTGGGGTGGCCTCGCTGAGCGGCAACACCACGATGGTGCGCGGCTGTGGCTGCCGCGCGTCGCGTGCCGCCGTCTGGTACGCCTTGAGCCGGTTGATGACCACATGAGTGGCCGCCATCAGGAAACGCGGAGAGCGCTCGATCAGCCGCTGGCAGGCCTCACTGTCCAGGGCGACTAGCATGCTGTCGCGCAGCGCCCGAATGGTCGCCGGCCACGGCTCGTCCGTCAGTACTTCCGTTTCGCCCGCCGTTCCGCCCGCGTCGATCTCGGCAAATGGCCGGTCGCGCCCGTCCTCGTCCAGCAGGGCCACTTGCAGCCGACCCGAGATGACCATGTAGAAGCAGTCGGGCTTCTCGCCCTGGCGATGGAGCACCTGGCCCTTGCTCAGCCGCACCAGCCGCACTTCGCGCTCCACTGTGCCCTCCAGCAAGCGGCGGTCATCTTCCGGCGCGTAGGGCCGCTCCGGAAGAGTCAGTTCGAACCTCGCCGCATCGGCCGCGAAGTCCAACCTCGCAAGAGTCATCTCGGGTTCCGCCAGGCACAGGGCTTGCGCCACCGCCGGCAGGGCCAATACCTCTGCTCCGTGGCGCCGCTCCAGCAGCAGCGAAACTGTCGCTCGCAGCTCAACGTGTGACGGCACGATACTGGCCCACATGGCGGCGTAGCGCTCCAGCCGCTCCGCCGTTGCCGGCAGAAAGGCGACCGGCAGCCGGCGCTCGTCCGCCCTGGCGGCTTTGCCCACGCCTCGCACCAGCAGCCGACGGATAGCCTGCATCACCTCCGCCGCCACGAGCGAAGTCCGCTCCTCTATGGCGCGCACGAACTGCGCCGCATTCTCCAATACCAGCTGGCGCGCCATCCGCGCGGCCAGCTCATCCGACACATCCTCCGCCGCGCGAACCGATGGGTCGGGCTGGTCCATCACTGCGCTCGCCTCGTCCTATGCTTACGTCTCATGGCCCCTACTCTTTCCCGCCTGGCCGACTGCCTTTGCGGCGACACACTCTTCCAGGCCAGTCGTGTTTTGGGCTCGCTTACCGCTTTGCAAGCGGGCGACTTGAGCCCCTTCGCGATCCCCAATGAGCATGGCCGCGCCGTGGTCGGTGTGGCGTGGCACAGCCAGGCCACCCTCGCCATCGCCGCCGCCCGCCGGCTGCTGCCGCTCCAGCAGGCGGTCATCATGACCCTACCGCACCGTCGCGGCCGTATGTTGGCCCGGTATGCCGCACGCTTGCGCGTGGCCACGGTCACGCTCGGCGACAAGCCTCTTGAGCGGCTGCGCTCTGTGGCCCAGATGCTGCAGCTCACGCGCCAGGGGTACATGGCTTTTTTGGCTGCCGACGGTCCGGACGGGCCCGCCTTCCATGCCAAGGCGGCTATCGTCGCCCTGGCACAGAGCGCTGGCGCGGTACTGGTGCCCTGCGCCCTGGCTTGCAGCCGCGCCCTCACCCTGCCGCGCTGGGATCGCTCGGTCGTTCCCCTGCCTGGCGCACGCGTCGTGCTGACCACCAGCGCCCCGATCGACCCCGGCCGCCAGGCCGACCGCGCCAGCGTCGAAAATGCTCGCGCCGCACTGGAGCGCGCCCTTATAGAAGTCAATTGCGCGGCTCGCCGCCTGATTGGACCTGTACCACACCGGCTGGAGGCATCATGACCCACGTCACGCTGACCGATCTACGCGATCTCCTGGTCCGCAGCGGCGGCATTCCCAAGTCACTGCGCATCGACGATCCCACCACGCGCTTCACCGACCTGGGCCTCGACTCGGCCGTCCTGCTGGCCTTGCAGGTCGAGATCGAGCGGACGTACGACATCACCCTTCTACCGGATGACCTCCTCGAGTTCGAGACCGTGGGTGCGGGCGTCGCCCTGATCAACAGCAAAATCGGCCGGCGCTCCACAGCGTAAGCATCGCCCCTGGAAGTTTGGCCCAAAAGCCACCGGCGGCCCTCAGCCTATCCCCTCTCACCAGAGTTGGTGAGCTCAATCGCCGCTCCGGCAGAGCCCCACCCCGGCCGCCGGCAGGTTGCCAGCCCGAAACTTCTAGTCGACCAATCCGCGATGCTCGACCCGCGACTCCACCTCCTCCAATGGATACGGCCGGTAGCGCAGCGCTCCCACCGGCAGCCGCGCGCCCTGCAATTGCAGGTCCTGGATGCGATGCAAATAGGCCGCGCCGCGCATGATGTGCCAGGCCACATCCACCACCGATCGGTTCTCCACGGCCTCCAAGTACGAGCCTCGCACCCAATCGTTGAAGACGCCAATAGCCGGCCCGCACCAGATCTGGTAGTCCATCTCGCGCCCTACCTCGCCGCTGTTGGCCCAGCGCGACGACAGGCCCAGGTACCAGCGAAACACCAGCGCCATTCGGCGCTTGGGATTGTCCATCGCCAGCCGCAGCTGCTCGGGGTCGCGCGCCTCGAAGTAGCGCTGCACTTCCCCCCAGATGTCGCCAAGGCTCCGCCGGAAAAACTGCTTCTCCAGCCGCTGCCGCTCGGCCTCAGGGATGGCTTCGAGACCATCGTAGGCCTGGTACAGCTCGTACAAATGCTGTGCTCGCATGGGGAACAGGGTGCCCCGCTTCAGCAGCTGCACCTTGACGCCCATCTCGAACATGTCGGCCGCGGGTGCCATCATCACGTCGGCCATACCCGCCTCGCCCAGCAGCCGCTTCGCATGTGCCGACGCCCCCGCCTCGCGGCACGACTGATTCACCGAACCAGTCACGACGTAGGCCGCTCCCATGGCCAGCGCCGCCAGTGCCGCGGCCGGCGTACTGATGCCGCCAGCCGCTCCAACCCGCACCGTGTGGTCGTACCGCTGGCTGGCCTGAACCTCGTCCCGCAGATCGATGAGTGATGGCAGCAGCGCCACCAGCGGCCGGTTGTCCGTGTGGCCTCCTGAGTCCGCTTCGACGGTTAGGTCGTCGCACATGGGCACATGCTCGGCCAAACGTGCCTGCTGCTCTGTGACGGCACCGCGACTCACCGCGTCGGCCACCATAGCCGGCGGGGCAGGCCGCAGGAACTTGGCCGCCACTTCCCGCCGCGACACCTTGGCCACCAGCCGGTTGCCGCGCTCGACGGAGCCGTCGGGGCGCTGTTGCAGCCCAGCCACCCGATAGCGCACCACATGCGGCGTTAGGTCCAAAAACGCCGACGCCTCCACGGTGCGCACACCCCGCTCCACGTACAGGTCCACCGTGGCGCTCTCCAGGGTTTCCTCAGCGGGGTTGTGGATGAGGTTGAAGGCATATGGCTTGCCTGGCACAGCCGCGCGCAGCCGTTCTATCGTTTCCCCAATCCGTGCCGGCAACAGACCGGCCGCCCCAAAAGAGCTGAGAATCCGACGCTCCGCCAGCGCGGCGACCAGCGCCTCGGAGGCGATGCCGTTCGCCATCGACCCCGCGGCGTAGCTCAAGCACACGCCGTGATCCGCCTGAAACCGCACGTCCCCCAGGTCCTCAGGGAGCAGATCCCGCGCGAACCCCAGCACCTTCACGCCGCCAGGCGCACCCCCGAGTTCCCCTTCGGATGTGACGCCTGTCCTGCCCTCTATTTCCAACAGGAAGCAGGCACTACTAAGGTCAAGCAAGTGCGCTTGCAGGGCCTCCGCCCCAAACTCGATTCGGCTGGCGTCGCCATGCCAGTGCAGCTGCACGCTAGCAGTTTAGGCAGAAGGCCACGAGCGGCCTCTGACCGACCCTCTGAAGAAGCTGCGCCCACCTGTACGCGCGCTCCGGGGAGCCCCACCCCGACCATTGCATCTGCTCAGCCAAGCCTTTAGCTCGCCTCCGGGAACACCAACGCCACGTCGGTCACCTCATAGATCCGCAATTCGTCCCGCCACACACTGCCATCAGCCACCAGCAGCACGCCTTCAACCTGGCGCTCCACACGTTTCACATGCAGCTCCAGCGACATCCGCCCATGGCTGGGCACGATCTGCCCGCGGTACTTCCACACCATGGTATGCCCCAGTGGCAGCCGACCCACACCCACCCCCAACTTTTGGAGCGCGATCAGCATGGCCTCAACACCCAGTGAGCCAGGCATGACCGGGTCCTGGTAGAAGTGATTGCTGAAAAACCAATCGAACGGATCGACGCGCTTCTCGCCGTAGACATATCCCAGGCCATGCCGGCCACCAGTGCGTGCCACCGTCACCCGATCCAGCAGGTCCAAATGCCCGCCTCTGCGCGGCAGATCGATCGCCATTCCAGCGTCGGCCGGCCAGGGCCGCACCAGTGCACCACCATCCAGCCCCACCTGATTGGCCAGCGCCGAAGTGTTGAAATACCCAAACGCCGCGTCCCCCGCGAAAAATTCCACTCCTTCGCAGGACAGCGCGTATTCGAACTTCTGGATGATGATGCCCTGCAGAGCGACGCTGGAGGTGATGCGCACGCGGTTCCGCACGGTTTTGCCCCGTACGTCCGGTATGGCCAGCAGCCGGCCTGTGCCGTCCAGGTTGCGGAAGTGAAACTCCTCATCCGGAAACGGCCGGGTTGAGCCTAGCCAGGCAGACAGGAACCCGCACGGCTGCAATCCCAGCTCCATCAGCACCGAATAGGGCACCTCGCCGGACGGCGGCTCGCTGCAGAACCATGCGTCGCGCGGCACGTCGTACTCAGCCACCAGGCTGGCGGGCCGCGATGGGTCCATGCGCACCCCGGTCAGATCGCGAACGCGGCTGATCAGCTTCAGGTCACCGTTCGGCTGCCGCGGCACCTGCCGCCCGTCATACACCGCCGCCTCCGGTCCAAGGCAGGCCGCTACTCGCCCCGTGGCGAACTCCTCAAGGTGCCACTCATCAAAGGCTGTGACTGTCGGGTCGGATGGTGGCGGAATGGCCGTCTGATCGTCCGCGATGCGTACGCCAAGGTCCTTGAAATGCACCACCATCTTGCCGTCGACCCAGATCTCCACGTTGGCGATGGCCCACGGCTCGGGCACAAGGCCACTATTCGTCACTTCCAACTGGTAAATCATGCGAGAGTGCCGCGGCGTCACCTGCCCGCGACAGCGCACCACCTGCCGCAGCCCTTTGATCGGCTGAAAGCGCCCATTGCGCGTGAGGGTGTGGCAGCCCAGCGACAGCATGTACAGCTCCAGCAGCTGTACACAGCCCTCGGCCATGAGCGAGCCGGCCAGAACCTCATCATCCTTAAAGTGGCAGGGGAAGTACCAATCGTCCGGCGAAAGGTCCTTCTCCGCCACCAGTGTGCCCAACCCCCACGGCCCGCCCCGCGGCTCAATCGCCGTTACCCGATCGAACATGCGCATTGAAGCCGGCGGCAAGCGCAAGCTCGGGTTGCGACCGTGCTTGTCATAGGCGGCCCCAAAGACACTGCTCAGATCCCCGGCGCTGAGCCGCTCCAGGTCCGCGTCGTCGAACGCGCGCCGCCCGCACTCCAAGGGCGCATTCAGCTTCCGCGGCGTCACCACGCGGCGTTCCGCGAGCTCCGCTTCGGTGTAGATCACACCCTTGCCTTGCGCCAGCTCTTCATCGGTGAAGAAGCCCGCGCAGCCACCGTCCATCTTCAACACGAGCTGGGCGCCCACGTAGCAGTCGTAGCTGAAGAAGAACAGCAGGTCATCGCCGCTGCGCGCGAACGAGTTGATGCTGATGTCGTAGCGCAGCGTCTGACCCTCCATGGGAACCTCGCCCAGAAAGGTCAGGGCACAATCCAGCAAACGGTACACCCGCTCGCCCCGATTCTCGAAGTCGACGCCCAGATAGCTGATGAGCAGCAAATCGCACTGCCCCGACTCCACCGCCACCGCCCAGGCGACCTGTCCATCCGTCGCGTATCCGCTGTTCAGCGGGATGTCGTACTCCGTCGTGATGGTGGACGGCTCGAATACCCCCCTTTGGGCCTGGAGCTTCGTCACCCGACTCACCAGCAGATAGGGCGGCATCGGCAGCCTCACGCGTCGTGGGTAACTGTCGATAGGCGCGTAATCCGCCCCAAATACCCTGGCTATGCTCCCCTGGGCGAACTCCAGCAGATCAGCCTCATTCCAAACTGCTTCCTTCTCCCTGTGGTCGAGCGCTGGAAGTTCGGCCGGAAACCTGCCGCGGCGGCTGAGGTGGGGTTCCTCCAAAGCGTCGATTGAGCTCGCCAACTGCAGCGACAGGGGATCGGCTGAGGGCCGCCAATGGCTTTCCGGCCGAACTTCCAGGCTCCGCGTTCCGCCACCACCAGGCTTACTCGATTCGGGCATGTCGCGAAGGACCTCGTTCCCCGCCTGGCTGGCGATGAGCCCAATCTGCCGCTCCACGATGCCGCCCAAGTCATGCACCGCCTGATGCTGCAGCGCCAGAAACGCGCTCTCAGCCGCCAGCAGTGGCCCGCCCTCACTCGCGGCGACCAGTCGCTGTCGTGAGGGAGCCGCGACTGCATCCGCGGGTACACGCACCGGAGCAGCGGCCATCATAGGCACCGTCAGGGTCGCGCCAGTGTCGTCAACAAGCAGCGCGGGGCGGCCGGTTGCCAAAACCCCGGGCAACTGGGTGCTGTCGGCAGGGGTGATCACGGCGCTCGGCGAGCCGTCAACGTCGCGACCCTCGTGGCAGCCTTCGGGCCGCAGCGCGGCCCGAAGCGACCTTCCTCCCAGCACCACCCGCTGCACAGACAAGGGCCTTGGTGAGGCAGCCTGCTCTGGGTACCCGAACAGCTCTTCCAAGCGCAGCGGAACCCCGTGGCAGGCCAGCCGTGCCAGTGCGCGCACGAGTGTCACTCGCGAGTCAAGGCCCTTCTGGTCCACCGACACGGCCAGGTGTGGCTCAGGCTCCAGCGACTCCCGAATCCACCGTGCGCAGGTTGCCCCCGGGCCCAGCTCCACGAAGATGCGCACGCCGTCGGCGTACACCCGGCGCACCAGGGCAGGAAAGTCAAGCTGGCGGCACACCGTTTCCGCGATCGCGCTCGCGATTTCATGGGACTCCAAAGCCAGCGGGGTCGGTCGTGACGCGCTGTAAAACCGCACCGACGGCTGGCTCACTACAGGCCGCTGGTACAGCGAGGCAAATGCCCCAAGAGCCGCCTCTGCCGGGGGTACGTGCAGCACGTAATTGAAGGGCGCCGTTGCCGAACCGCACCCGAGGCGGCCGATGACTCGCCGGCAGGCATCTGGTTGCCCAAACAGCAGTGCCTCGCGCGGCGTCCCGATCATCGCCAAGAACGCCCGATCTTCTCCCTTTAGCGCTTCGGCCACATCGTCCGGCGAAGCCAGCACCAGATAGGTGCCCCACACATTTTCGGCCGGCACGTCGCGTGAAATGCCCCAGTAGTCACGCGCCGCCAGCTTGGCGCGCCCCAGTTGCGGCTCGACGCGCTCCGGATCGACCATCGCTTGCCGCGCCAGCTCAGAGGCGTCCCATACGCCCTGGCCAGCCATCATGCTGGCCTCGCCCAGGCTCAGGCCGAACACCGCCCGCGGCGTCACCCCAAACACCTCGCGCAGCAGTGCGCCCGTCTGCAGCGAATGCGTGGTGCCCGCTGCCGCCACGGCGAAGCTATCCTCCACGAGCTGCCGCTCACGCTTCGCGAGCTCAAGTGGGCTCAAGGCCAGCACCGAGCGCGGGTACAGCCGGCGCTCGCCGGTCACCAGGCTGAGATCCGGGCCCAGTGCCTCCAACTGGTCCGTCAGGAAGGGGAACGCCCGCTGCAGCGTCCGCCCCAGCCCGATGTACGAGCTGATGCCGCCCGAGTACACCAGCGCCAGCTCACCCGTAGCGCCCAGCGGCGTTGGCGTGAAGTAGCTGCCCGCGGGCGTGCTCCACTCCTCGCCAGCGGCAGCTGCTTCCGGGATAGCCAGCAGTGCCCGCTCCGCCTCAGCGAGCAGCTCGACCACCGAGCCACCCACCAGTGCCACCTTCAGCCGCGCCCCGCGTGCCTCGCGCTCCAGCTCCCGCGCTGCACCCCGCAGACTGGTGCACGTCCGCAGCCGCTCTTTGACACTAACCAGCTTTGCTGCCAACGATGGTGCATCTGAGGCCCCGATGACGAGCAGTTGCGCCGGACTCTGGCGAGCATAATCGCTCACGAGCTCCCCCGCCACGCTGGCCTGCGACAGAATGGCGTGCGCCGCACCGCCATCGCCCAGGCCATTCAGGGCCGCGAGCCGCCGCGGCTGTGCCGCGCTGGTCGCCCAGGGCCGCGACTCGAGAGCCACGTACCAGCCCGCGGCGGCCCACGCCTCGGGCTCGGCCGGGCCTCGCCAGCCGGGCGTACCCGGCACGTAGCGCTGGTGCAAACACAGCGCCGTGCGAATGAGGGCGATGATACCGGACGCTGCCCGTGTGTGCCCCAGCACCGCCTTGGCGCTGCTGATGGCCAGCCACGGGGTGGTATTGCTATCCTCAGCCGTGCTGGCTCGCGCGTGCTCGTCCGCGTTCTGGGCACCATACAGGTCCAGCATGGCCGAACGTTCTGCCTCATCCTCGGCGGCCAGGCCGCTCGCGTGCATCTCCAGAAGGCCAATCTGGCCCGCAGCCACCCCAGCCTCCAAGAGCGCGCGGCGCGATGCCGAACCGAGGGCCGCTGCCGGTGCACCGCGAGCCAGCGCCAGGCCGTCGACTGTCGCGTAGACGCGCTGGCCGGCCGAATCCAACACCCGCCGCACCACGATCGCGCCGGCGCCCTCGCCCACCAGCCATCCTCTGGCCGAAGCATCATGGCTCATGGTCGGCCCCGCCCCGGGCACGCTGTCGCGCCGGAAGAGCACGCCTTCCTGGCTGCCCGGCAGGTCCACGCCAGCCACCACCACAGCCGAAATCGAAGCATCCACCAGCAGATGGCGCGCGACGTCAAGCGCCTGAAGGGCCGAGTTGTCGCCCGCGCTCACTGTGAACGCGGGTCCGCTGAAGTCCCACTGCGCCGCGATGCGGCTGGCCATGATGTTGCCGATGAAGCTCACGTATTGATTGACGGACGTAGCCGGCAGCAGGCTGCTGCGCACCAGGTCCAGCAGCCGATCCCGCTCAGCATCGCTGAGCCTGATGCCGGAAGCCATCAACGCCGCCTGCACCTGCCACGCAAAGTCCAAGCGAGTCGCGTAGCGGTGCAACTCCGGCTCTGGCTGCATGGCCACAACCACCGCCACGTGGGCGCCCTCCGCCAGCTGCGCATCGCGAATGGCCTCATCCGCCACGGTCAGCACCAACAGCTGCTGCGGAATGGGCGCGCCATCGCTCTGTGGTGGCACCCCAAAGCGCAGGAAGTCGAACTCGAAGTCCTCGATGTAGGCTCCCCTCGGCGCCTGCTCGCACCGCGCCTTCCAGCGCGTCGGTGGCAGATCCCGTACCTGTTGCCGCCCGTCGTACAGGGCCGCTTCCAGCGCCGCCAGGCTGTCGCACCGGCCGGCATGTGCGCCCATGCCAGTGATCGCC
>DATKQD010000007.1:0-8534 GCA_035532895.1 Chloroflexota bacterium | reverse complement strand
TCGTCCACCTGTCGCCCCAGCAGTGAGGGCGGGGTCTCGGGGCGCGGATGGGTGAGCCGCCAGACGTGCACAATGCGCTGTATGGCCGTGACGTTCGTGACCACCGCCAGCAGCGCCAGGAACCACAGCAGCCAGGGGTAGAAGATGAGCCCCACCACGAGAGTCATCACCCGCTCGGGCCGTGCGTACAGGCCCACCTCGCAGTCCAAGCCCAGCCCTTGGGCGCGGGCTCGGGTGTAGCTCACCAGCAGGGAGCCCACCAGCACGGCAAAAACCACCAGCAGGGCACCTGTCTGCGCCCGCTCGCCATAAAAGTACACCAGCCCCATCAAGACGATCGCTTCGGAGTAGCGATC
Source organism: Chloroflexota bacterium (assembly GCA_035532895.1). GTDB lineage: Bacteria > Chloroflexota > JAJPGV01 > JAJPGV01 > JAJPGV01 > DATKQD01. The sequence goes on along the minus strand of DATKQD010000007.1, from coordinate 8,178 downwards.
CAGTGTGGAATCGAAGAACGCGCCGAAGTCGCTGCGGCTGTTCTGCACACGTGCCAGGGCGCCGTCGGACAGGTCGAATGCGCCGCCAATGAACAGCAGCACGGCTCCCCACACCAGGTGATCCCTGGCTATGGCAACGGCCGAGAAGAGGGCGAGCACCAGGCCGGTAACGGTGAGCATGTTGGGGGTGATGCCCAGCTTGACCATCGGCCGCACCCACCATTCGGCCAGGCGGCGAAAGAATTTCTGCGTTTTCGGGCCGAACACTTACGCCTTCTCCTCTTGCAGTCTCGGAACCAGTGCCACCGAGCCGCTTTGCTGCTCGCGCAGTTCGCGGTAGTAGTTCAAGATCGTGCTCGCTACGCGCGTCCACGAGTACTGCTCGACCGTGCGCAGGCACTCCTCACTCAACTGATCGCGGCGGGGGGCATCCGTTAACAGGCTGGTGAGCGCGCCGGCCAGCGACAGGTGGTCTCGTGGCGGCACCAGCAGGCCTTCTCGGTGGTGCGTCACCACATCGCGATAGCCGTGGATGTTTGTGGCAACGATGGGCCGCCCGCAGGCCATGGCCTCCAGCAGCACAATGCCGAAGCTCTCCTGCCCGGTGGAGGGTGCGCAGAAGACGTCGGCGCTGGCGAAGTAACGCGGTTTCTCCTCGTTAGAGATGAAGCCGGTGAAGAGCACATCGTCCGCCAGGTCGTGGCGGCCCACATAGCGCTCGAATCCGGCCCGCAGACGCCCGTCGCCGGCAACGATCAAACGCGCTCGCGGCACTTCGCGCCGCACCAGCTCAAACGCGCGGATGAGGTATTTCAAACCCTTGCGCTGCTCCAGCCGGCCGAGGTAAAGGATGGTCGGCCGCTCATCGCGAAACCGCGGCAGCGGCGTGGCGCGCTGCTGCCACCAACCCAACTCGATGCCATTGGGGATGATCTGGTATTCGCCGGGGAAATAGCTCTCCACAAAGTCGCGCGCGGTGGCGGAAACCGCGATACGCCCGTGCAACTTGCGCACGCGCCGCCGTACGAAGGCCTTGCCAAACAGATACCCCAGGTTGGACACGTAGGATTGGCCGTGTGCATGGAAGGTTGCCACGTTCAGCGTCTCCGAGCAGCCCAGCGCGGTGAGGGGCAGGGCCGGCATGAGCGGCTCGTGGATGTGCAGCACGTCGAACCCTTCCTGGCGGAGGATGTGCCGCACGCGATGCATGAGCCACATCGAGAGGGTGATACGCGCCGTAGAGCCATTGATGCGCAGCGGTGTCACCCGGCCCAGGGAGATGACGTTTTCGTGGTGTTCCTCGCGACCATCGCGGGAGTTAGGCGTGAGGATGACCACCTGGTGGCCCTTCTCACGAAAATTCGCATCCAGCGCGGCTATATGCTCGCGCACGCCGCCAGGGGCGGAGAAATCGTAGGGCGAAACGAGGCCAATTTTCACGACGACATCCGGAAGACGTACTTCTTGAGCCGCTGCTCTGTTCGCGCCTTCACCACGCCGCTCAACTCACGCTGCCAGGTGAATGCTCCCCCAGCCTGGCTGCCGCCGTTCTCCAGTGCGCGCCGCAGGTCCTCCGGCTGGGTGCCCTCGAACTCGGTGTAAGCTGCACCCACTCCTCGCAGGTAGTGCGCATCGCTGCTGCCGGTTTCGGGTAAGTGCAGCGCCGAGCTGTTCAACGCTTTCACCTGAGGTGCTGTGACGCGCCCGGCCAGGCTGGGATTGACGACCTCGATGGCGTCAAAGTAAATCTCCCGGTGCTTGTTCTCATGCACGCGACGCACCGCGCGCTCGCCCAGGCTGCGCGTAAGCCAGCTGAGCGGGTGTGGGGCTATGCACAGGCCGCCCTGGTCGTGCACGGCCTGTATGGTCCACTCGACGGATCGCAGCATCTTCACTGGACGGTCCAGGAACAGGGCCAGGAGATGGCCTTGCAGGGTCGTGATCTCTGCTCCGGTCACCACCGCGAAGCGATAGCCCGCCGCCAATTCGCGCGCCTCCCACGAGGCCCGCGGATCATCATGGTCGGTGATGGCGATGACATCCAGGTCGGTCTCATCGCGCACATAGTCCATGATCTGGCGCACCGAGGCAGTGCCATCGCCCCGGTTGGTGTGGATGTGCAGATCCGCCTTACCCACGCACCACACTCCCACGGCGGTGGGCGGGACGGCCCACGGGCGTACGATCCTCGCGGGCGCGGGCCGCGACATGAGCGGTTGATGCGGGCTCGACGGTGTGCGGGCAAGCCGAGGCGCGCTCCGCGGCGGCATCAGCCACAGGGCCCAGGATTGGCTGAAAGGCCAGCCAGCAGCCGGGGTCGCGGAGGATGAACTGCTCGAATACGCGAGCCATCTCCTGAACGTACGCGGCGGTCTGACGATCCGGCACAAAGGGCGCCCGTACATCCGTTTCGATGGTGCCGTTGGGGCGGCGGACGGCGGTCCCAAAAACAACCGGGCTGTGATACCGGGCGGCCAGGGTGAAGGCCGTCCCTGGCAGGCGAACTTGGCGCCCGAAGAAGCGGACGGGGTAGTCCGGTTGGTTGCCCACCAGGCGATCGCTTAGCAGGGCCACGATCTCGTTGCGGGCCAGCGCCTGCGCGATCTCCTTCAGCGCACCCGTCCCAGCAACAATCACCTGCACGCCGCGGCGCGCCCGCTGCCGCGCCGCCAGGCGCGCCAGCGCCGGTGGCCGCAGTTCTTCGACCAGCACGTTCACTGGCAGCCCGTCCGCGACAAACAGCTCGGCCATGTAATTGATGTCGCCCAGGTGTGGGCTGACGAGCACGCAGCCGTGGCCACCAGCCAACGCCTCATGAAAATAGTGCCAGCCGTTGAGCCGATGGCCCCCCAGACCCGTGGTCGCTGGCCGTCGTTCGAACATGGTGAGGGAGCAGCGCACACTATGCACGAACATGCGCCGAGCGGTGGCCGTGGCGTCGGCTGAGCCCACCACCGGCGTGATATTGTCCAGCGCATTGCGACGAGCTCGCCCGCCGAGCACAAAGCCCGCGCTGCCCAGGGCCGCCGCCAGCGGGTTGAGCCACGCCGCGGGCAAGAGGGGTACGACCGCTGTGCCCAGCCGGAAAGCCCAATACTTGGCCTGCGGTGCGCTCACGGCCGTTATGCCGCGACTGTCCGCGGCTGCCACATACGCCGAAACATATACCAGTGCTCCGGCCGGGCCCGCACCATATCTTCGATGGCGGCCATCACCTGCTGCATGGCCCGTTGGAGATCGTGCTCGGGCTGGCCGCTGTTGGTGGGCAGGATTGCCGGCAGCACTTTGCCGCGAAACATGCCGCTCGGCTCGCGCCACACGAACGCCGGCAGGATGGGCGCCCCGGTGCGCAGGGCAAAGAACGCCGCCCCACCCGGGACCTGCACCGGACTGTCGAAGAACTGCACCACGACGCCATCATGCGCAACGGGCTTATCCACCAGAAAGGCCACCGCCTCGCCACGCTTAAGGGCGCTGAGGGTGCGTTTCAGCGGGCGTTCGATGGGAATGACCTGCACTCCCAGCGCCGAGCGAAACGAGTTCACCAGCCGGTCCAGCCGAGGCGAGCTGAAGCTATCGGCCAGGGCGTGGACGGTGCAGACGCGCGCACCCACCGCGGCCGCGAGATCCCAATTGCCGAAGTGTGCCGAAACGATGACCGCGCCCTTGCCCCGCGCCAGCGCCTCCTCCGCACAGTTCCAGCCCTCAACATTTTGGGCCAGCGCATCCAGGTCGGCCGGACGCAAGTTGGGAATGGCCACAAACTCGCGCAGGTAGCGCAGGTAATTTCGCCACCAGGTGCGTGCCAGCTGCTCGACCTCGCGCCGCGTGGCAGCCTGGCCCAAGACGTGCCGAGCGTTCTCTCGGACGCGCTGATGCATGGCCGGCAACAGCCGCCAGCCCAGCTCGCCAGCGCAGTCAGCCAGCAGCAATTGCAGCGGCAGTGGCAGTGCTCCGGTGAGCCAGCAGCCGAGCCGGAGCAAAAGATACGCGGCTATCGGCCGAGCTCCACGGCCGTGTCGGCCTCCAGCTCGTGCCCCGCGCGTGTGCTGCCGGTCGCCCGCGGCCCCACGGCAGCCACGGGCTCACTCGCGGCAATGGCATCCACCAACGCCTCGTCGCCCTCGGGGGCCGGCTGAGCCAAAGCGGCCAGTGCTGCCTGCAGCTGCGCGAAGCGCCGCTCATCGATCGAGCAGTAGACCTGCCGGCCATTCTTACGGGTCGAGATGAGCCCCGCCCGCTTCAAGATGCGCACGTGCCATGAGGCCAGTGGTTGGCTCAGCAGCAGCAGTTGCCCTAGCTCCGTCACGTTCATTTCCGGCCGCCGCGCCAGCAGCCGCACGAACTGCATGCGCGTGATGTCGCCTATCGCGCGGCACAGGACCTTCAGTTCCCGATCATTCATAAGCACGCATTAGATAAAGAATTTTTAGATAAACAGTCGTTTGTGTAGCCGTATCGTATCAGGTCGGGCAAGCCCTTGCGCGGGCCGTGAGGTTGCCCCGCGAAGGGCACCTGAGTGCCATCTAGTCAGGGAGGACCAATCGGCCGAGGCTTCGGCCGATGGCTACTCGGCTGGTGCCGCGGAAGGCCGCGCTGAGGCGCGTTCGATCTGGGAGGCGAGGAAGCGTGCTTTGAAGGTGCCTTCGCCTTCGCGCAGCTCCACGACGGCGCGACCATCGGCGTCGCAGCTCTTGACCAGCCCTTCCAAATCCTTGAAGTAGCCAGCGATTACGCGCACCGTGTCGCCTGGCGTGATGCCACTGATGAAGCTCGGCATACCCGCATTGTAGCCGCGCGTGGCGGGCAGCCTGCACCCAAATCTCCGCTCGCCAGTGTGGCAGCGTCAACTACAATGGGGCAATGGCGCAGCAAGACAGCAACGAAGCAGTTTGGAAATCCGAAGAGACGGTTAAGGCGTGGGCGGAGGCGGCTTCGGCACGAGAGCATCGCCGCGCGGAGTGCATCCGCTTCATGGCCTCGCTGCTGCCCTTCCAGAGAGATGAGCGCTTCACGTTCATTGACCTGGGTGCCGGTACCGGCATGGCTGCTCGCGGCATCATGGATTACTACCCGAATGCCCACGCGCTACTGGCCGACTACTCCGCCCAGATGATGGATGAGGGGCGCAAGGTGCTCACTCCTTATGAGGGGCGCTATTCCTATGTAGAGTTCGACATGAAGTCCTCCACCTGGCCCGTTGGCATCCCCGCCGCGCTCGACGCCGCTGTCACCTCGCAGTGCGTGCATCATCTGCCGGACGATCGCAAGGCTGGCCTCTTCGGCGAAATTCTGGGCCGGCTCAAGCCAGGCGGCTGGTACTTGAACTTCGACCCCATAAAGGCTGCCGACGCGGAGGTGGAGAAGGTGTGGCAGCGAGTCAACGATCGGGAGGATCCGGGGGCAGCCCACCAGCGCGGCCACCGCGATGCTCGCCAGCAGGCGATGTGGGAGAACCACGTGCGCTATATGATGGATTTGGAAAGCCAGCTGGCGCTCTTCCGCACGGCCGGTTTCGCCGCTGTGGACGTGTACTGGAAGCAGCTCGACTACGTCATCTACGGCGGTTGCCGGCCAGGCGCCTGACCCTCAGGCCTTGTAGTCCACCCTCAGCAGCCCAAAGCTGCCCGCCAGCAGGCCACCGCGATAGGAGTTGGCGAACTGTGTCGGTGCCAGGCGGACCGCCGAATAGCCATGTGCGCTGAAGTCGCGCGCCTGGCCCTGATCCGATTGCGGCGTGACCATCCACACCGCCTGCCCACCCGGCCCGGCCGAGGTCTTGTAGGGGATGGCCAGGCTGGAGCCGTTGGTGGCCAGCTGCTGCCGCACCGCGTTGAGCTGGGCAAAACTCCAGTTGGGTGCTGGAGGTGGCGCCAGGCCCGGGCCGATGGTCATCATCATCTCAAGAGTCGGCCAGGCTGCCAGGTGCCTTGAGCGCGGCAAGCAGCGTGTTTACACTAGAACGCCACAAGCGATGATCGAGACGGAGGAACGCCCCTCTCCGGAGGCTGGCGCAACACCATCGGCCAACGGCCATCAGCCGCCCAGCGCGCCATCTCCAGCCATACCCAATTCCAAGCTGTCCACCGTCGCGACCTCATCTGAGCGGCGGTGGTTCAGTTGGCCCATCATCCGCCATACCATGCGCCTGGCTCGGTCCGAGTTCGGGCGCTTGCTGCTCATCATCGTTGGCCTGCTGGTGGTCGGCTCCAACCTCATCTGGCTGTTCGAGCGGGGCAAAGACAGCTTCTCCGCCAACTACGTCACCGGTATCGGTGATGCACTCTGGTACGCGGTGGTCACCATGTCCACCGTGGGTTATGGGGACAAAACGCCGGTTACCCTGGCCGGGCGCTTGGTCGGCTCGGGGATGATTCTTGGCAGCGTGGTGCTGGTGTCGCTCTTCACCGCCACCGTGTCCTCATTGTTAGTGGCTCGCAGGATCAAGGAGGGGGATGTGCTGGACGCCGAAGCGCTTACGGGACACACCATTTTGTGCGGCTGGAACCGCAACATGCCGCGCTTTCTAGCCACGCTCTCCGCCTCCGGATCTCGCATGCTGGTGCTGATCAACGAAGCGCCGACGGATGTCATCGAGCCGCACCTCAAGGCCTACGCCAACCTCAAGATCCTCTTCGTGCGCGGGTCGTTCACGCAGGAGTCCATCCTCAAAGAGGCAGCGATTGCACAGGCTGGCCACGTGGTCATCGTGCCGGACGAGTCCTCGGCGAATGATGCTGGGGGCGACGAGCAGCAAACGGTGCTGGCAACGTTGATGATCAAAGAGCTGGCGCCACACGTGAAGGTCTACGCCCACGTGCTCCACCGCGAAGATGCTGCGCATCTCAAGCGCGCTAAGGCGGACGAGGTGCTCGTGTCCGATGAGTTCACAGGCGAGCTGCTGGCTAACCACGTGGCGCATCCCGGTGCCCCGCAGGCCCTGGCGGAGCTGATGGCGTTCGACACAGGCCACGCCGTGCAGGCGGTGGCTATCCCAGGGCACCTTGTCGGTGGGTCGGCCAGTCAGCTGGCCGACCATCTGCGCCAGAACGGCAACCTGCTGCTGCTGGGCTTCGCGGTGCGCGAAGAGGGCTTTGGCCTCAACCAGGCCATGCAAGGCGGGAGCGACTACATCCGCGACTTCATTCGCCAGCAGGTGGAGTCGGCCGGCATCAACATGTCCACGGACGAGCACATTGCCGTGCGCCTCAACCCCGCGCCGGACTACGTGATCGGCCCCAACCACAGTGCGCTGGTGATGAGCTGACGTGGCCATCCTGCAGGTCCAGCCCGAGCAGATCAGCCGGATCAATTACTTCGCCGGCCTGTCCCCCGAGCAGGCGGAGAAGATGGCTGGCATCGTGCGGCGGCACAGCAGTGCCGCCGGTGAAGAGATCATCCGCGATGGCGACACGGGCGACAGCGTGTTTCTGCTGCTCCAGGGCCAGGTAGAGATATCCAAAACGCTGTACGTCAAAGGGGGCGAGGGCTTCAGCCAGGCCAGTAAGGCCATCATTCGCCTGGAGTCCAAAGATCCTCCGCCAGCCGAGAAGCCGTTGGCGGAATCGCACATCCTCACTATTCCCGGGTTCTTCGCCTTCGGCGAGATGGCCCTCTTCGACCAAAACAGCCTCCGTTCGGCGACAGTCACCGCGACCACCCGCTGCGAACTCGGCGTGATCCTGAACGCCGATTTCGTTGCGCTGGCGGAGGCGGATATGGCTATGGGTTACCACGTGTTCGTGAATATCGCGCGCAAACTCAGCGAGGATCTGAACCGAGCCAACCAGGACATTCTCAACCTCACCACGGCCTTCAGCTTCGCCCTCCAGCGCTGAGCACTGATTCGCTGCGCCGCCCGAGAAGGCACCGTATGATCGTGCCTGTGATGGAAGCCGGGGACTTTCAGAGCCTTATACGGGCCAGGCGCACAGTGCGCGCCTACCGGCCCGACGCCATCCCCGTGGACCAGCTTGAGGCGGCCGTGGAGGATGCCTGCTGGGCGCCCTCCCCGCACGACACCCAGCCGTGGCGCTTTGCGCTCATCACTTCGGCGGATGGGCGCCGCACCTTGGCCGAGGCCATGGGCGAGCGGTGGCGTGAAGATCTCACGGCGGACGACGCCCGTGCCACGTTTATCGACGGGCAGGTCAAGGGGTCGCGGGTGCGGCTGAGCAG
>DATKQD010000006.1:0-4776 GCA_035532895.1 Chloroflexota bacterium | reverse complement strand
CCATGGGCCGGCACCTCGCCATGCCCTACTCCTACCTGGCCATGACGAAGAGATCGACCTATATCGATCATCACGTCCACGCCGATCAGGATGGGCAGCGCATGGTGGTGCGCCCCACCGACCGCCGCTACTTCTTTGTGTATCCCTTCGTGAAGACGCGCCCCTGGTACCTGCTCAGCCCCGAGCAACGCCAGGCACTTATGGATACGCACATCCGCGTGGGGCACAAGTACCCCAGCGTCAAGCTGAACACCACCTACTCGTTTGGGCTCGACGATCAGGAGTTTGTGGTGGCCTTTGAAACGGACTCGCCGCAGGATTTCCTGGACCTGGTGATGGAATTGCGCGAGGCCGAAAGCAGCCTGTATACCCTGCGCGACACACCCATCTTCACCTGCTTGCAGATGCCCTTACCCGAGGCCCTCGAAGCTCTGGGTTGAGGCGCCGAGCCCTGTTACTCTATTTACTGAAGCATTACATGTTCAAGCAGGTCAGCGGAGGGCGAGTGAGATGAGCCGGAGCTACGGCCAGTACTGTCCTATTGCCCGCACGCTGGACCTGTTAGGCGACAAGTGGACGCTGCTCATTGTGCGCGAGCTGCTGCGCGACCGGCGCCGCTTCAGGGACATTGAGGCTGGGCTGCCCGGTATTCCGCCCAACCTGCTCTCGTACCGTCTCAAGGCGCTTGAAGCAGCCGGCCTGGTGACACGCGAATACTTCCGCGAGATGCCGCCGCGCGTCGAATACCTCTTGACTCGTGAGGGTCGATCGCTGGATTCGGTGCTTGACGAGCTCGCCAGCTGGGGAGCTGACCACCTGATGCAGGGCGAGGTCCCGTGCGACGATGTCGACCTGGACCTGTACTTCCTGCACCTGCCGCGCTTCTTCTGCCCCGACCCAACGCTCGGCCTCAACACCACGGTAGCCGTTGAGCTGACCGGCGCCGGAGGCGGGGAGTGGTACGTAGAGCTCACTGATCGCGCCTGCACGGTGAGCCGCGCGCCCCGCGAAGCTGAGGCGCGCATTCGCTGCAGCGTGGATACTTGGGTGGAGTGCATGGCCTTGCACCGCGATCCGGACGGCCTGAGCCAGGCGCCGGACACGGTCTTCGAGGGCAACGTCAGCCTGGCTCGCTCCTTTGGCCGCTTCTTCTGCCGCGAGCGCACCGATGCCGCGCCCGCGCTGTCTACCACTCCCGGCTAAGCCCTCCGCCGCCGCTTCAGGCTGGCGCTCGCCGCCTGCTCGTACCTGCCCCGCGATCAGCTGCCGAGGAGTTCGGCGGCGCGGTGGCGCACCGAGGCTTCAGCGTCCCCCCGAGCGGCGCGCGCCAGCACCGTTGAGGCACCATTGGTACCGAAGCGGGCCAGCAGTTCCAACGCGCGCTGCCGGTCGCGCGGCTTGGCGCAGAACTGGGCCAACAGGGCCAGCTGGCGCGTCGCATCCGGCCCAAATGTGCGCTCCTGGTCCGCCGCTACGGACTGCATCCGGGCCAGCAGCGCCCATTGATCCGCCGGTTGGTAGACGCGTTCCAGCACGGCCTCCAGGCCGTGGAGCGACACGTCGGCCGGTGCCGCCAGCAACGCGGTTACCAGCCAGTGGCGCAGCGCCAGGTGCTCATCCACCAGTTGCTCCACGATACGTGCCTGGAAGGCGGGGCCGCCCTCGCGGCACAGGCCGGCGGCCAGGCTCTGGATGGCTTCGCGCACCCGCCAGGCGCCCGAAACGGCAGCGAATTCCGTATGAAAGGCGACCGCTAAGTCGAGAAACGCCGCTGGATCGCTGTCGGCTAGCTCTCTCACCAGGGCCGCGCAGTCCACTTTGTGGTCCTCCTCGAAGGCCCACAGCTGGCGCTTGGAACCAAAGCCGAAGCGCACCTCGCGCACTACACCGCGACAATCTGCCAGTACTCGTTCCGCCAGTTGGTGCAACGCCATGCACACGCGATCATAGCGGAGGGCACGCGCGGCGGTACCATACGGCACAGGCCCGCTGCGCGCCGCGGAAGCAATGGCGCAGGTGGCGGGCCGCTTTGCTAACGGGAAAGGAAGCGCTTCGACATGCTCAGCCAAGAGGACAACGACTATCTCTGCCACATCGGCCCCGGCACACCTATGGGCGACCTGATGCGACAGTACTGGGTGCCCGCCGTCCGCGCGGACGAGCTGCCGGCACCCGATTGTGCTCCGTTGCGCGTGCGGCTGCTGGGTGAGGATCTCATCGCCTTTCGGGTGACCTCCGGCAACGTCGGGCTCATACAAAACGCGTGCCCCCACCGCGGCGCCAGCCTGTTCTTTGGCCGCAACGAAGAGGAGGGGCTGCGCTGCGTGTACCACGGCTGGAAGTTTGAGGCCTCCGGCCAGTGCATCGACATGCCCAACGAGCCGGCCGAAAGCAACTTTAAACAGAAGGTTCGCGCCATCGCATACCCCTGCCAGGAGCGCAACGGCATCATTTGGGCCTATCTGGGACCACGCGCCACGCCGCCGGCCCTCCCGGATTTCGAGGCCAACATGCTGGGCGCGGAGGCCGTGGTCTCCATCATCCACCGGCCGTGCAACTGGATGCAGGGCTGGGAAGGTGAAATGGATACGGTGCACCAGGCCTTCCTGCACAGTGGCGCCACTCGCCTGCAGGACACAGCTCCCGGCACCTTCGACCACTACATCGCTCGCACTCCCGCCCCGCGCTTCGCCGTGATGGACACGCCCTATGGCACGTCCTATGGCGCCTGGCGCCCGGCTGAGGAGGACACGTACTACTGGCGTATCGCCCACATGCTCCTGCCCTTCTACGCCATGATCCCAGCGGGCATGATGGGCCAGCAAACGCGCTTCGCCGCTTACGTGCCCATGGACGATCACCACACGCTGCACTGGGAGATTGGTCGCCAGCTCATCGCCCGCGAAGAGCTTCCTCCGGAGGCGCAGGGTTCCGAAGCGGCCGGCCCCACTGAGCGGGCCGCGGACCTGTACCAGGCCAACAGCAGCGGCTGGTACGGGCGCTTCAACATGGTGCAAAGCGCCGAGAACGATTACCTCATCGATCGCGCCGCGCAGCGCGCCATGAAGAGCTACACCGGCATCCCCGGCATTCGCCAGCAGGATATGGCGGTAACCGAGAGCATGGGCCCTATCTACGACCGCGCAAAGGAGCACCTGGGCACCACGGATGCGCTCATCATCAAAACGCGCAGCCGCATGATCGCCGCCGCGCGGGCGCTGCGGGAGCAAGGCACGACGCCGCCCGGGGTGGACGATCCCCAGCTCTACCGGCAGCGCTCCGGTGGCCTGCTGCTGCCACGCGAGGCCAACTGGTGGGATGCGACCGCCAGCCGCAGAGCGGAATTCACGGCGGTTGCCGGATGATAGGCCTTGTGCCCCGCCCGTGCGTGGGGCAGCCGCGCTTGCCAGCGCCAAGGCCGTGAGCGCCGCTGCCCGGCACTTTCGATTCGGCCTCGTCGTGAGCCAGGGTGAATCCCGCGCCCAATGGCGCGATATGGCTCGTCAAGCGGAAGACCTCGGCTACAGCACGCTGCTGGTAGCGGATCACTTCGGGCAGCAGCTGGCGCCCGTGCCGGCCATGCTCGCCGCCGCGGAGGCGACCACCCGGCTGCGCGTGGGCACCTTTGTGCTGGATAACGACTTTCGCCATCCCGCGGCTGTGGCCAAAGAAGCGGCGAGCGTCGATCTGCTCACCGATGGCCGGCTGGAGTTGGGCATCGGCGCTGGCTGGAACGCGGCCGACTACCGCAAAACCGGGCTGAGCTTCGATGCGCCCGGCGTACGCGTGAGCCGCCTGGCCGAGGCGCTGCAGGTCATCTCCGCCTTCTTCCTCGGCGGCACCGTCACCTTTCATGGCAAGCACTACCAGATCGATGGGCTGGATGCCTCGCCCCGGCCCGTGCAGCGACCGCGGCCGCCGATCATGCTCGGTGCCAACGGCACCCGCATGCTCCGGCTGGCGGCGCAGCAGGCCGACATCCTGAACTTCCCCGACCGCCCACCGGTAGGGCGGAGCACAGCCGGCAACCCTGGCCTGGGCGTGAGCTTCGAACAGCAGATGGCCGTAGTGCGTCAGGCTGCCGGCAGCCGCTACCCACAGTTGGAGCTGAGCGTGCTGTGCATACCCCGTATCACCGATCGCGTCGGCGAAACGATCGACCGGCTGGCGACGCAGATGGAAACGACGGCCGAAGTGGTGCAGGCCATGCCGGCCACGCTGGTAGGCAGCGTTCAAAGCATCGTCGACAAATTGCAGGACAACCGCGAGCGCTTTGACCTGTCGTACCCGGTGGTCTTCGCGCCCGCCATGCACGACTTTGCTCCCGTCGTTGCCCGCTTGGCCGGTTCATAGAGTTTGAAACGCGCTATAAGAAGAGCTGATACCAGACCGCGGGAGAGTGAGCGATGCTGAGCCACGAAGACAACGAACTGCTGACGCGAGTAGGGCCGGGTACCCCCATGGGCCACTTGATGCGCCGCTACTGGACCCCCGCACTGCTTTCTGCTGAGCTTCCCAACCCCGACAGCGACCCCGTGCGGGTACGCCTGCTGGGCGAAGATCTCATCGCCTTTCGGGATACGAATGGCGCGGTGGGCCTGCTCGCCAATGCCTGTCCGCACCGCGGCGCGTCGCTGTTCTTCGGCCGCAACGAGGAGTGTGGCCTGCGCTGCGTCTACCACGGCTGGAAGTTCGACCTGGAGGGTCGCTGCGTCGACATGCCCAACGAGCCGCCCGAGAGCAACCCTTCGACTTCGCTCAGGACAAGCTTCAAGG
>DATKQD010000005.1:0-14199 GCA_035532895.1 Chloroflexota bacterium | reverse complement strand
GCTCATCGCTGGGCACCAAAGTGTCGCTCACGCGCGGCCCGCGGGGCGGTCGCCTGACCATCTTCTTCTACTCGGACGAGGAGCTGGATTCACTGACCACGCGCCTGCGCTAGCCAGCGGCCAGCCGTCGGGCGCTTTCGGCCAGACGAGCTCCGTTCGCGGCATCACACCCTGTGCACTTTGAGGCAACTTTGGGGCCCCTCACCCCCTGGACATGACAATCGCGGCCCTGCTGTCGTACGTCGGCGCGCGTTTCTCAAAGGGACAGCCGGCGGCGCCGGCGCCTACAACTCGTGCGCCGCGGCCCGGGCGTATCTTTGAATCTGGAAGTTCGGCCGGAAAGCCATTGCCGGCCCTCAGCCGATCCCCTGTCGCCACAGTTGGCGAGCTCAATCGACGCTCTGGAGGAACCCCAGCCGCCGCGGCAGGTTTCCGGCCGAACTCTAGGCCTTTTCGGTCGCTGCCAGCCCTGACTTCACCAGGAACTCGCAGTCGCGGCAGAGCGTGTCGAGGGCGCGGCCAACTTCCAGCGCGCTCTCAATGGGGCCATAGTGCTGGGGCTTCTTGCAGCGCGGGCAGGGCGCATCGAGCTCCAGCTGGTTGGTATCCGACTTCAGGGTGAACGTCACACCGTCCAGCAGCACGCTCGATTGGCCGGTGCCAACGTGCGGCTCAGGAACCTCCACATCGTCGCCCAGCAGCTGCTTCAACCGAATGGTTAGGCCCTGGCGGCGCCACTCACCAACCGCGCGCTCTCGCCAGCTGGGAGCGCCCGCCGCGCCCTGTTCGCTCATCTCAAAATCCCGCCGGCATTATAGCTTGCTCACGCCGTTTGATTCAGGTTGTTGCCCACCATTTACCATGCTCTCATCTGCCATTCAGCTACGCTCGCTAGCGTACATCGTATGAAAAGGCAACTGACCGGGCTAAGCATCACGGGGCTGCTGATCCTGGCCTTAACCGCGTGCAGCCCAGGCGCGACCTGGCAAAGCGTGGCGCCACAGGTGCGACAGCAGGTAACCAGCCTGCTCACGAATCCGGCTACGCAGGTGAACGCCAGCCCCACCAGCGCCATTCAAGATGTGGTGCAACGGGGGAACCAGGAGCAGGTGCAGGCCTTGGAGACGCACAACTCAGCCGTCATGCAGGATACGTCGACCGCCAGTTACTACAAGCAGGTGGCGCAGCTCAACCAGAACCTGCTGGCGAGCGGCATCACCAGCATCAAGCTGGTCCAACTGCGCTGGGGGCCGGTGACCGCCAACGGCAGCACGGCCTCCGCCACCACGTATGAAACCTGGAGCACCACCTACAGCGACGGCACCACCGACCAATCCACGGACCGCAACGTCTACACGCTGGTGAACCAGCAAGGCCAGTGGAAGATCTCCGCGGACGCCCACCCGGACCAGGTGAATATCCCGGCAGGCGGGCAGCCGGGCGGACCCGGCACAACATCGCCGCCCCGCGCGTTAGGACCGGGCGAGTCTCACAATTGGTCCGGCTACGCCGCGTCCGGCTCGAACTTCACCGGCGTGCACGCCACCTGGACGGTGCCCGACGGCTCCAACGGCAGCAACATTGGTACGGATGCCACCTGGGTAGGCATTGGCGGGGTGCATAGCCACGATCTCCTGCAGGCGGGCACGGAGGAGATCGTCGCCACCGCCGGGCACGCGCAATTCCAGGCCTGGCTCGAGCTGCTGCCGATGACCTCGCACCCGGTGCCACTGGCCGTGGCGCCCGGCAACTCCGTGAGCGTGGCCATCGACCAGCAGGCCTCCGGCCAGTGGAAGGTGAGCTTCAAGAACAACACCAGCGGCGCAACCTACGCCACCACCGTCAGCTACACCTCATCGCACAGCTCGGCCGATTGGGTGGAGGAAGCGCCCAGCGCTGGCCGTGGCGTGCTGCCGCTGGACAACTTTGGGAAAGTGGCCTTCAGCCAGGCGGGCGCCACTCAAAACGGCAAGAGCGTGACGGCGGAACAGGCCGGGGCAAAGGCCATCACCATGGTGAACGCGGCGGATCAGCCCCTGGCCATCCCCTCAGCATTGGGCAAGGATGGTGCGTCGTTCTCCGTCACTCGCACGAGTAACCCCGCCGGGCAGTTTCCACGCTCGTCCGGCCGGGTGGGCTTGGGCTTCGGCTCCGGCCACCGCGGCGGGTAGCGGGCAACCGCGAACCACGGTGCCTTTACCAGAGGCTGCTCTGGGCGCGCTCCGGCCAGGCCGCATCGTACGCGGCGCCACCCAGGCGGCGGTCGCTCACGGCAGCCAGGATCTGGCCGGGTGTAGGCAGGGCAGCGGCGTCGACAAACGCCTCCGGGTTCCATAAGCCAGCGCGCACGATGGCGCGAGAACACTGAAAGTAGACAGCGTCCACCGCCAGCACCACCACGCAGCGGGGCGGCTTCTCCTCCACCGCGAACGAGGCGAGCAGCTCGGCGTCCGTACTCAAATGCGCGCGGCCGTTCACCCGTACGGTATTGCCTAAGCCGGGAATCATGAGCAACAGCGCCACGCGCGGGTCGCGCACGATGTTGCGCAGCGAATCGGTCCGGTTGTTGCCGCGGCGATCGGGAAAGATGATCGTTTTCGGGTCCTGAATGCGCACAAAGCCGGGCCGATCGCCCCTCGGCGAGCAGTCCAGCCCCTCCGGGCCGCTGGTGCCAAGCACGGCGAAGGGCGATGCCTGGATGAGCTGCGCGTACTCAGGCGTGATGTAATCGACCTCCTTGGCCAGCGAGGCCTCGGACGGCGCGCCGTACAGGGCCTCCAGCTCCTCCAGGGTAGTGATGGTCGATCCCATAGAGTGCCCTCCTTGCTTTCCCGCTAACTATAGGCCGGCCGCACCGGCGCAACCGCGATCCAGAGGCCAACCGTGCGCACCCGTAAGATAGGGCCATGAATACGCCAGAGGCGCCCATTGCCGAGCTGCCGCTGTTGGTGGAGCGGCGGGGGCGCGTGGGCATCGCCACCATGAACCGGCCGGCCAAGCTGAACGCTATGAGCACGCACATGCTGCTCCTCCTGGAGGATGCCCTGCGCAACTTCGAGGCCGATGATGGCGTAGGCGCCGTGGTGATCGCTGGGGCGGGTGAGCGTGCCTTCTCCGCGGGGCGAGATCTGGGGGAGGCCACGTCGGCCGGCGAGCCCAGTATGGAGGGGCGCATCCCGCGCGCGCCGGCCACCCTCGGGCAGTGCAGCAAGCCCACCATCGCCGCGGTGCGCGGCTACTGCTACGGTGGCGGCGCACTGCTGGCCCTGGGGTGCGACGTGCGCCTGGCCGCCCAGGATGCGCGCTTCAAGTTCCCGGGCGCGGCCTACGGGCTGCCGGCAGGTGGCGTGCAGCTGGCCCGCGTGGTAGGCCCGGCCAAGGCCAAGGAGCTGCTGTTCACCGGCGATGTGCTGGATGCCGCCGAGGCCCTGCGCATTGGACTGGTGAACCAGGTGCTGCCCAATGGCGAGGAGCTGGGCTGCGCCATCGCCATGGCCGAACGCATGGCGAGCAACTCGCCCGCCGCGCTGGCTGCGCTGAAGGAGGTGGTGGACCTCACCATTCCGGTGCAGCAGGCCCTGGCGCACGAGGCCGAGGTGAACCGGCGGCTGCGCGCCTCGGGCGATACGGCCACGCGCCTGCGTTCCGCTGCCGAGCGCGTCACCGGCCAGCGCCCGGCGTAAGGCGCCCTGGGCGCCTCTGCTGCTGGCCGGTACGAGTGTGACGATCGGCCATCCTTCGCGCTGAGGCCGGCGCGCGTGGCCGTTGGAGTCAGCTAAGCCTCAGCCACATTGCTTCTTGGTCACCTCCACGGTGCCGCTGTCGCCATTCACCTGCAGGCCGGCGATATGGTGGCGCCGCTTGGCATGCTGGCTGCACTAACGTGCAGGAGAAGCAATCACATGCAAGAAGACTCGGAAGAGCCGCGGGACATGCCTGAGCCGCGGCTGATGCCGCCGGAGCGGGCGCTGGACGAGCTGTACCAGGAGCCGGTGGCCGTGCGGGCCCGGCGCGATGGACTGCGCCAGCTGGGACAGCGTTACCGGAACTGGAACGCCATCGCGGAGCCGGCCAACCCGTGAGCGCGGTGCTTGCGCTGGCCAACCCAACTTCCGCGGCAATCCACCCCAGCGCGGCGCCCGGAGCCAGCACAGCGGAGTCAGGCGCGGCCGCGCTGGCGGAGCAACTGGCGGTGCGCGAAGCGGAGATCGTGTCAGACGAGCGGCGTGAGGTCGAGGTCACCGTGCTGGAGGCCGGGCTCTCAAAAATGGGCTGGTACTACACGCCTGAGCTGCTGGCCGCCAGCTTGCCCCAGTTCGATGGCGCCCGCGCCTTTGCTGACCACCCCGCTCCCAACGACCGGCCGGAGCGCTCCATTCGCGACGTAGTGGGTTACTACCATTCGCCGCGTTTTGTCGCCGCGGGAACGCGACCGGCGCACCTGCGAGCCACCCTCAAGGTGCTGGAAAGCGCGCCCTGGCTGTGGTCGCTCCTGCGCGAAGCCGTGGCCACGGGCCACCCGGACCTGGTGGGCCTGTCGGTGGACTTCCTGGGGCGTGTGCGCAACGCGGAGGTAGATGGCCGCCAGGTGCGGCTGGTGGAGAGCATTCAGCGGCTGTTCAGCGTGGACGTGGTCACGCGGCCGTCCGCGGGCGGCCGGCTGGAGCGGCTGCTCATGAGCGAAGGCAGCGGCGCCAGCAGCCAGGCTGGGAGCGAAATTCGCCAAACGGCACACGAAGGCCAAACGACACACGAAGAAGGAGATGCGGACATGGCAGCCGATCAACTTTTGGCAACCCTGACCAACGAGCCCGAGGCCGGCGGGCGTGATCCGGGGCGTAGCGGTGCGCTGATAGCCGAGGCGGACAGTGGCGCCCTGGCGGACCCCGCGCTGGCCCTGGCGCGGGCCGAGGCGCAGCGACTGCTCGACGAGCTGGCACGGCAGCGGCGGGCTATGGAGGCCGAGCGCGTCATCGAACGCGAGCTGAGCCAGGCGGGTCTGCCGGCGGCCGTGACCTCCAAGCTGCGGCGAGGCTTCGAGGCCGCCATCCAGGCAGGCAGCCCACCGGAGGCCGCGCATGTCCGCGAGGCGATCGATGACGAGCGCACGCTGCTGGCGGAGCTCGCCGGCGCCGGCATCATCCAGGGGCTGGGCTTCGAGAAGCCGAGCAACGGCAGCATCACCGCCGGCCGCGGCCGGCTGCAGAAGCTCCAGACGGCGCTGGATCAGCTGCTGGGCGTGGAGGTGGCCGAGGCGGAGCGCGTGCCGGCGCTATCCGGCATCCGCGAGGCCTACGTGCTGGCCACCGGTGACAGCGCGCTCAACAGCTTTGGGCCGGCGGTGGCGCTGGATGAATCGCTGGTGCGCGAGGCCGAGGTGACCACCAGCAGCTTCTCCTTCCTGCTCGGCACGTCCATGAACAAGCGGCTGCTGAAGGACTACCAGGCCTGGCCGGCCGAGTGGAGGCGCTTCTGCACCGAAGTGCCCATCAAAGACTTCAAGCAGCAGGACCGCATTCGGCTGGGCGCCTTTGGATCGCTCAGCCAGGTCGCGGAGGATACAGCCTACACCGAGCTCACGCTGACTGACACGCGGGCCATTTACCACGCCAACAAGTACGGCAACATCGTGGCCGTGTCGCGCGAGGTGATCGTGAATGACGATCTGCACGCCATCCGGCAAATCCCGTCCAAGCTGGCGGTGGCGGCGGCCTACACGCTGGCGGAGTTTGTGTACGGCTTCCTCTCGACGGGCCGCACGGCCGTGATCTACGACGGACAAACGCTGTTCGACGCGGCTGCCGGCCCCTACAACCACGGCCATAACCGCGTAGCCACAGCACTTTCCAGCCAGGCCATGCAAGCCGGCGTCACCGCCATGAAAGAGCAGGCCAACCTGGCCGGCAAGCGCATCGGACTGAAACCGTCGTTCCTGGTAGTCCCGCCCGAGCTGGAGTTCCAGGCGATGACCATCGTCAAGAGTGGCGGGCTGCCTGGCGGCAACTTCAACGACATCAACCCCATGCTGGGCTACTGCGAGGTAGTGGTGAGCCCGCAGCTCGCGGACGCCGTGGAATGGTTCCTGGTGGCCGACCCTCGCATGGTGGACACGATTGAGGTGGGCTTCGTGGGCGGCCAGGTGAACCCGGTGCTGCTGGTGCAGGACAGCCCTCTGCTTGGCCTGAACTTCACCCAGGACGTCATCTCCTACAAGATCCGCCACGAGTACGGCGGCGCTGTGGTGGACTACCGCGGCTTCTTCTCCGGCGGAGATTGATGGGCGAGATGAGAGGCAGGGGGTGGGAAATGGGGCGGCGGAGTTCGGAAGAGGCGAGGCGAATATGGAAGTGAAGGGGCCGTATGTACCTGGATGAGGCGCAGCTGCTGCTGGCGACGACGGGCGGGAAGTTCTACGCCAGCATTTCCACGGCGGGAACCACGGTTGTGAAAGCGGGGGCGGGGCGATTGGCGCGGCTGATGGTGCTGGGCAGTGGCGGCACGCTGGGCACGGTGACCGTACACGACAGCGCGGATACCTCCGGCCCCATCATCTACGGCCCGACCACGCCCGCCGCGGGGGACGTGATCGAGCTGCAGATTCCCTGCTCCAGCGGCCTCACGGTGGTGACAGCCGCCGCCACCACGCTGCTGCTCACCTACAGCTGAGCCGCGCTGCTCACACCTCATGACTGGGAGGTCATCATGACGCTGGTCGATATGGAGCTGGCGGTACGGCAGGACCTGAACGACCTCGACAGCACGCAGTACCGCTGGCCAACCAGCGTGCTGGATCGCTGCATTGGGCGGGCGGTGCGGGAGTACTCGTTCGTGTGGCCACGCATCCAGGGGCTGGTGATGCCCTGCCTGGCCGGCGTCCGCGCCTACCCTCTGCCAGTGGCATCGAGCCTGGTGGCGCCAGCGGCGCCGGGGCTGAGTCTCGCCTCCGGCAGCGGCTGGCTGCCGGCCGGCGGGCTCGTCGTGAGGGTGGCCGCCGCGACGTTGAATGGTGAATCGGCGCCCTCACCGGAAACGGCCTTCAGCCTGAGCGCGGCCGACGCGGCGGTGCTGGTGGACGTACCCGCGGTGGCTGGCGCCAGTTTCTACAACATCTACGCGGGTGCCGCGGCGGGCGGCGAGTACTGGAACGGCCAGTGCACCACGGCGGGCGCGGGCGCGTACACCATCAGCTCGCTGGCGCCCGGGGCGAACAGCCAGCCAGGGCAGCCTTCGCCCGCCTCATCCAGCCTGCCACTGCTGCTCTCGGAGCCGGCGGCCTCGATCGATGGCTGGTGGGTGGAGTCGGTGGAGTTCCCGGTGGGCCTGTGGCCGCCGCGCTTTGTGCCCTTCGAGGAGCAAGGCGGGCTGTTCGTGCTGAATGTGGACCTGGAGCGCATACCGGGGGCCGAGCCGGGCACGGTGATGAACGTGCTGTACGCCGGCAGCCAGCAGCTGGACGCGAGCGCCTCCAGCCTGCCCGATCAGGATTGGGACGTGGTGGCCCTGGGCGCCTACGCTTACGCCTGTCTGCAATACGGCCTACCGACGGCCGATAACTTCGACTTTCAGGATGGCGAGCTGCGCGACAAGGTGGACGACAGCATGGTGCCGCGCATGTGGCGCCAGTTCGGCCAGGACGCACTCAGCACCTTCCGCGCCCGGTTGGAGGAGATCCGCCACCGGCGCGACTTCGCCGCCGCCGCCGTGGCCCAGTGGGGCGACGTGCCGCGAAGGTGGGCACGGCTGTAAGCCGTTTCCCCAAGGACCGTGCTCGTCCGCGCTCTCACATTCGGCTCTTCGGGGCGCGGCCGGCGCCGGCGCCGGAGCTGCCCGGACCACGCGGCAGGTTCGAACCGGCGTGGCGGAAGGAGATGCGTGGTCTACACTGCTGCCTATGATCACGCAAGTACGGATTTACACCATTAACCGGGGCATGATGGATTCGTGGGTCAGCGCCTTCAACAAGCACATCGTGCCCACCAGCGCCAGCTATGGCGTGCAGGTGCAGGCCGCGTGGGTGAACCGGCCGCAGAACGAGTTCATCTGGGTGCGAACGTTCGCCGACGAGGCCACACTGAAAGCGTACGAAAGCTCGCCCGAGCGGGCGGCGTACTCGGGCGAGACCGGATCGCACATCGCCAAGACCGAGGTGCGCACCGTGGAAGAGGCGCTCACCGCTCAGAGCCCCTCTCCCGCGGGGAGGGCCTGAGGTCGAGGGCCACCCAGGCCGGTGAAAGCCGGCTTGGCTGGCTCGGCACCAGAGCGGCATGCCGGCTACATGACGCGCAACCACTTCGGGCCGCCCGGTAGCGGTCCCTCCTGGGCAAGGCCCAGGAGGGAGAGGACGTTTTGGCCCGCCTCGTGCGGCCAGCTTCGGGTGGGAACACTGGATCAGCCAGAGACAATTCGGGCGCAACGAGGAGAATAGCGATGTTGGAACAGCGCCGGCTCGGGCGTACCGGGCACATGAGCAGCGTGGTCACCTTTGGCGCGGCGGCGCTGGGCCGCGTGGACCAGGTCACGGCGGACGCGGCGGTGGAGCTGGCGCTGGAGGCCGGCGTGAACCACTTCGACGTGGCGCCATCGTATGGCGAGGCCGAGTTGCGCCTGGGGCCCTGGATGGCCAGCATCCGCGACGACATCTTCCTGAACTGCAAAACCAACAAGCGCACCCGGGCCGAGGCCACCGAGGAGCTGCACCGTTCACTGGACCGGCTGCAG
Source organism: Chloroflexota bacterium (assembly GCA_035532895.1). Lineage (GTDB taxonomy): Bacteria > Chloroflexota > JAJPGV01 > JAJPGV01 > JAJPGV01 > DATKQD01. The sequence goes on along the minus strand of DATKQD010000005.1, from coordinate 5,481 downwards.
ACGGATCATCTGGACCTGTACCAGCTGCACTCAGTGGGCAAGCGCGGGGACATGGAAGCCTGCCTGGGCCCAGGGGGCGCGCTGGAAGCGCTCGTAGAAGCGCGCGAGCAGGGGCTGACACGCTACCTGGGCATCACCGGCCACACGCACGATGCGCCCAGCACCATGAGCGAGGCGCTGCGCCGCTTCGATTTCGACACGGTGATGTTTCCGCTGAACTTCGTGCTGTGGTCTCTGCCCGACTTCCGGCGCGATGCGCAGGGCCTGCTGGACCTGTGCGCGGAGCGGGACATGGGTGTGCACATCATCAAGACGGCCGCGCGGGGGCCGTGGGGCGACCAGCCGCGCACGCACAGCACCTGGTACCAGCCGTTTGACGACCAGGAGCACGTGAGTCGCGCCGTCGCCTTCAACCTCTCGCGGCCTGGCATCACCACGCTGTGCAGCAGCGGAGACGTGGACATTCTGCGGCTGTTCATCCGCGCGGCCGAGCAGGCCACGCCCCTCAGCGCCACGGCCGAGCAGGACCTCCTCGCCCAGGCCGGCGACTACTCCACCCCCTTTGTGGGCGCCATGGCGTAGCGGTTCGGCCGCGCGGCAGGCTGCGCGGCGTGGTTCAATTGGCCCATCGAGCGAATGGCAGCGCCGGAGCGTCGCCGGGTAGGCGTGTACGGCTGGGGTGTGGTAGCGCCTGGAGCGCCTACCGTGCAGGCCCTGGAGGCGCTGCTGGCCCGCGGCGCATCCGCCCTGGCGGCGGATCGGCGGGCGGAGCTGGGCTACGGCCTTTTCGCCAGCGGCGATCCCCAGTTTGACAGCGCGGATTACGCGCCCTGGATTGCCCAGCGGCACGGCGAGCCCTACGTGGCGCGCATGCGCGCCAAAATGGGCGAAAACGTCTGGTTCGCCACCGGGGCGATGATCCAGGCCCTGGGCTGCAGCAATGAGCTGGAGCCGCTCATCCGGCAGGCGGACGATCGCTGCCACATCTACGTGGGCTCCGGCGTGGGCGACCTGCCCCAGAGCTACGCCGCGGTGCGCACGCTGGATGCCGCTACGCGTGCGTGGAACCACTTCTGGGGCGCCTCCGCCGCTCGACCCCATGGCGCCTCCTCGCTCGCGGACCAGCCCGCGGCGCCGCCGGCCGCCGGCAGCGGGGACGCACTGGCCCAGAACGGGCCCCCGACGAACCCCGAGTCGCTGCCGGTGGACAGCGAGGAGCGCTATCAGGCTGTGGGCGCCTGGGATGCTTACTGGGCCGAACGCTCGCCGGCGCTGCGCGACTTCCTGGCGCGCTACGCCGAAGTGGAGCGCATGACCGCGGACGATGAGGAGCGCGACCAGGCGCACCTGCACGCCATTCGCAAGCGCATGCGCGCGCATCAGGCGCTGTTGCAGGAGTACGGTTGCCCGCCGCCGCCGTGGACGCAGGTCAGCTCCAAGCTCATCTGGAACATCCAGAACTCGCCCGCCGCGCAGATCAGCATGCTGCTGAACGTGCACGGCGCAGCCTGGGCGCCGGTGGGCGCGTGCAGCACCTTTGGCGTGGCACTCAAGTGCGGGCGCGACGCCATCCTCCGCGGCGAGGCGCTGCTGGCCATCACCGGCACAACCGATCCCCGGCCCGATGCGGCCCTGGTGAGCGCCTTCCACGAGGCGCGGGTGCTGCCTGGCACGGGCGAGGTGAACTTCCCCTTCACCACGCTGCGCGGTACGCACATCTCAGGCGGGGCCTGCATGTGGGTGCTGGGCGACGCGGAATGGTGCGAGGCGCGGGGGCTGCGGCCACTGGTGTATGTGGACGCGGTGGAGCTGGCCTCGGACGCGGAGCACATCATCACGCCCTCCAAAAGCGGGCCCAAGCGCGCCGTTGCCCGCGCCTACGAGGCCGCCGGCATCAGCGCGGAGGATGTGGCCGTGCTGGACCTGCACGCCACCGGCACGCCGGGTGACCTCAACGAATTGCAACTGCTGGAGGAGTTTCGCGGCCCGGCCACGCGCGTCACCGCCCGCAAGGGCCAGCTGGGGCACGGCATGGCCAACGCGGGCGGCTGGGAGCTCACGGCACTGGCGCTCAGCCTGCGCCGGGGCGAGGCCCTGCCCATCGGCGTGGACCCGGCCACCATCCACCCCGCCATCCGCCAGCCGGGCGCAATCGTCACCGGAGCGGCGCCTCTGCCGAGCGGTGTGGGCGTGAAGCTCATGCTCGGGATCGGCGGCCTCACCGCCTGCGTGGTCCTCCGCCGAGCAGAGGCGTCCGGCTTCACCGGAGCGCCTCAGTAGATCAGGACGCCGCTCGATCCCAGTTCAGCGCCTTGCGGACGCTGCCAGCGAGCAGCCACTCCTTCTCGCTGTCGCTGAGCTGGTCCGAATCCAGGATGTAGTACAGCGCCTGCCCCCAACTGATGCCCATTTCGGTGCGGGCCTGAGTGTAGTCGCTGGCCCACATGATTCGGCTGGCACCGAAGGCATCGATCGCTTTTCGCAGCACAGGCAGCGCATCGCGATACGGGTATGGCTGATCGGAGAAGAGGTTCGGTGCATGGCACCACTTGAGTGCCAGGTTGGCGTACTGCGCCAGATCAGCCACCTGATCGAACTGCTTCACCCGCTCGGCGCGCGTCTCCACCACGGAGCTGACCAGGGTGGGCGCCGTTGGCCCCAGCCGGTAGGGCGCCTGTCCCACGCCACAGTGGTCCAGGATGAACTGCACGCGTGGAAATTGCTTGAGGTACGGGACGAGTAAATGGCCGCGGCCGGGCAGCCAGCAGAACACGGGCACCTGATAGCGCTCCGCGGCAGCGAAAAAGGGCTCGAACTCGCCCCTGGCCATGCGCTCTGTGTCGCCGGTCTCCGGCCTGGGCACGATCCGCACCGCCGCCGAGCCGGAATACTGTCGGACCTTGGCCATCTGGTCATCCAGCTCAGGATCGCTGAGGCTGACCATGCGGTGATAGATGAACCGCTGAGGGTGCCGCGCGGCGGCCAGCTCCGAGAAGGGGTACAGCGCGCGGGAGGCGCCATTGGGCAGCTGCTCCCGCATGCGATTGTCGAAGCCCCAGAACTCCGATATCACCACACCATCGATGCCCGCGGCGTCCATCGCCGCCAGCGCTGTGGTGCAGATGGCCTCCAGGTCAGCCGACTGCCAGGCGGGATGAATGTGGTTGAGGTGAACCTGGGCATCAATGATTTCCATGGCGGCGGCTAGCGTAGCACTTGGCGGCGTCAGCGGCGCCCCCGAGGTTGGGAACAGCGGCGCCGGCCGGCTTGGCAGGCCCGGAAGAGCGGCCACGGCTCAAAGTGGTGGCCCATCTCCACGGCCAGAGTGCTCGCTGGTCGCAAAAGTGATAGGCGGCGGTCCCTCACCGGGATGCAACCCCGAACCGGCCCGTTCACACATGCGACCCTCGTGGTACACGCTGCGTACACGACTCGTGCATAATGCGTGTATGAAAGTGCGGACCAATATCGAGATCGAGGAGACCTACGTCCGAGACATCATGGACCGCTTCAGCATTCACACCAAGACAGAGGCGGTGGACCTGGCGCTGCGGCACCTGGCTGGCCAGCCAATGACTCGTGACGAGGCCCTGGCGATGCGCGGTGCCCGCGCGATTCTTCAGGTTCCAGCCGACCGCACCCCGGCCGAATCCACGTGATTCTGGCGGATACGTCTGCCTGGGTAGAGTACGACCGCGCTACAGGCAGCGCGGTAGAGAGACGGCTGACCGAATTGATCTCCGGCGAAGGGGAAGTCGCCGTCACCGAACCGGTGATCATGGAGGTGTTGGCGGGCGCGCGCGACCAACAACGCGAGGCCGACCTGCGCCGGTTGCTGCGTCGCTTCCCGCTGCTCACCTTCGACGTTACGGCCGACTTCGAAGCTGCCTCGCGCATTTATCGTCGCTGCCGCGCAGCCGGAATCACACCCCGAGGCCTGGTGGACTGCATGATTGCAGCTGTTGCCTGGCGACGCGGCGCTGCACTGTTGGCGCAGGACGCCGATATCGACCGTGTGGCTGAACTTATCGGTATCGAGCTCGACGCCCACTGAACGGGCAGCGATCCGCGCCCACGGTGCGCGAACACTGTTCGCAGTGCTCAGGTGATGCGCCCCCTTGCCATCGTCCCCAGCGGTGCTGGGGTTGAGCCAAGCGGGCGCTCCGTGGCCGCTCAGCTGGCCAGGCCCACTGCGGCATAGATGCTGGTGCCGGCACCGAAGTAGGAGTCGTACACATGCTGGTACACGGCGTCGCACTTCTGCTTGTACAGCTCTGGCGTAAACCGGCGGGGCAGCTCGCGGTCCAGCAGCTGCTCGATAGCCAGGATCACGCCGGCGCGGGTTTGCTGGCGCTTGCGCCAGTCGAGCACGAACTTCTCGCGCTTCAGGCTGGCCAGAAGCTCCCGCGCGGCGGTCTTCACCTGGTCGCGCTCCTTCTCGGTCAGGCCGATGTCCGGTTTGGTGAGCAGGTCGAACAGGGCCAGCTCTTCTTCGGACAGGTTCTCGGCGATGCCGCGCTTCTCCTCGGCATCGAGCTCGCTGGTAAACGCCACCAGCCGGTCGAAGAACAGTTCCACGTTCAGCGAGCCGGCATTGTATTCGTCAATGAGGCGTTGCAGCTTCTCGGCGAGATCTGCTCGCTCGTGATTGAGCGCCACCATCTCGGTCAGTTTCCGCTCGAGCAACGCTTTGAGACGCTCGATCTCGGTGCGTTTGAAGCCTTCATCGAAGCGCTTCCTGATGGCGGCAAAATCAATCCGGCTCAGGTCAATGCGCCGGTCCAGCTCGTATGTGCCCTTCTCGTCGGCGATAACGTACGCCTGCGCCGCCACGGAACGGTCCAGCAGGCCGTCGATCGTGGCCATCACCTGGCTGATGTCGGCCGCGGTCGTCATCGACCGGATCATCTCGGCCAGGATGCTGAACAGCGTGCGAATGGCAGCGAACTCGTTGGCTTGCTCGTCGGGCAGGATCGCTTTGTAGAGCGTCGAGACGCGGCCCGCCAGCCATACGTAACGACGCTTCTCGTCCTCGCTGGCGAGGATGCCTTCGCGGGCCTGTTCGAGCAGCCTGATGCGCTCGAAGCCCTTGGCTTTCACGATGGCGGATGGGTCCACGCCGTGGTCGTGGCAGAAGGCGGTGGTCTCCGCGATGGTCTGCCGCAGCGCCTCGATGAGCTGCTCCTTATCCTGCAGCGGTGGCTCAGCGGTCGGACCCATGGCATAGATGGCCAGGGCCCGCTGGAGACTGCGAAAGACCCCAACGTAGTCGACGATGAGCCCGTTGTTCTTGCCCTCAACCACGCGGTTGGCGCGGGCAATGGTTTGCATGAGGGTGTGGTTCCGCAGCGGCTTATCGAGGTAGATGGTCGACAGCGAAGGAACGTCGAAGCCCGTCATCCACATCGCGCACACGAACACGATGCGCAGCGGGTCAGCGGCGTCTTTGAACTTTTCGTCCAGCTCCTCCGCCAGCATGCG
>DATKQD010000004.1:0-3843 GCA_035532895.1 Chloroflexota bacterium | reverse complement strand
CCGCCCGCTGACCGGCCGTGGCCGCGGCACTGAAGCGCACGGTCAGCGGCACGTCGTCCGGCGCGGGAGTGCTGGTCGCGGTTGGGCTGGCGGTCACGGTGGGTGTGGAACTGGCGGTGGCCGAAGCGCTCGGCGTGGATGAGGCGGTAGCCGTGGCGGTGGGCGCTTCCGTCGGGCTGGCCGCGGCTGCAGGGCTGGCCGTGCTGGTGGCGGCGGCCGTGGCCGTGGGCGGCAGTGGCGTGCGCGTAGCCGTGACCGAGGGCCGCGAGGTGGCCGCCGGCAGACTGGTGCTGCTGGGACTGAGCGTCGCCGTGGCGGCCGGGGTGGGCGTGTCGGCCGGCGTAGGCGTGCCGCTTGGGCTTGGGCTTGGGCTGAGCGTCGCGCCAACGCTGGTGGTCGCCATCGGCGTACCTGGCGTGGACGTCGCCGCGGCCGTTGCAGCGCTGGTAGCCGTCACTGTCGGCGTGGCCGCGACCGCGGCCGGAGGGAGCGCCAGGGTCAAGCCCAACGCGATAGGCACGCATGCGCGCACCACACCTCCCCCGCCCCACCTCACTTCGCCATTCTACGGGCCAGCTGCCGCGCCTGGGAAGCGGCGCTTCCACGGCGTGACGGTCCATAGGACCTTTCTCCTAAAAAGGCGCACGAGCCTCGGTAACGAACTGCATTCGGCAACGCGACCACCTGGCTTCGACCTGCACTTCTCTGCGCGGCGCTTTACCCGAACGCAGGTCGAGGCGCTTTGCCGAATGCAAGCTTAAGACTGCCTCCAGCCGTTCGCGGTCGTGCAGCCGGCATCGAGGATCTGGGGGATGCGCGCTGGATCAACCGACTCCAGGTATTTCTCCTGGGCGTAGGCGAGGGAAGCCGGCTCGGGGGATACGCTCACGCGCGGCCAGCTCGCTGCCCAGTACCCGCGCCAGAACCGCAGCTCCTGGCGATAGCTCGCCCCGTCCTGCGCGCGGCAATCAGAGATGCTGCCACCCGGCCGCGGGTCAGTGGCGTTGGAGAGCTCGTGCACCAGCAAGGCGGCGATGATGGGCGGGTCGGAATAGAGGCTGGAGACGATCACCTCGTTGCGCTGGTTATCGTAGTAGCTGGCGTAGGGACTGGCTTGTTGGACGACAGGTGTCAGGCGAGCTTGGTGGCAGAGTTGCCCGCTGAATTGACAGACGAGCGCGATGGCGAGAGCGAGAGCGGCCGGCATAGCCACACGCTCGTGCCAGTGGGGCTGCCCTGCCAGGGGCAAGCAACGCGTCTGCCCTAGAGGAGAACGGCAGATAGGGGGAGAAAAAGCGCACCGCTCGGTCGCGTGGTCTTGGCAAGGCAACCTTCCCGAGTGCGTAGCACTGGGCCTGGCCAAACTGCGACAATCTGACCGTGAGACGCGCAGCGGTGGCCCGGCTCATCATGGGTGGCACACTCATCGCCCTGGTCGCTGCCGTGGGCATCGCCCGGGGTGGCGGCTTACATCCGGCACTTCCGCGGCGACTCCAACCCTCCTCAACCTCGGCGGCACCCCCCAGCGCACCCTCGCCCGTGGCGGCCGCGGCCACATCGGAAGCCGCCACCTTCAGTGGCGACGACACGCAAACCAGCCAACTGCTCCTCCAGTGGCAGCGGTCAGGCGAGACACTCGACCGGCTGCGGCCGCGGATCATCGATCTGGCCGTCGCCTACTTCGCCCGCCAGCAGCATCTCGATGCGACAACCCTCGGGCGCCAGGTCGTGCCGCTGGGCGCCGCTGACTACGCGACGCACTCCCGTTCGAACTGTGGCGATGCCGCCAATATCCACCCGAGCAGCGAGGCCTGGTTGATGGACATTCGCCAGGGCACGTTGTACATCAATGACGGCTTCGTGGCTCCCGACGGGATGGACGCCACCGACCTGTTCTTTCGCTACACCATTGGGCTGTTCAATCTGGCACCCAAACTGCGCTCCTACCCGAACGGCGTCAAGTCGGCCAACGGCATCACCGCCTACTACGAAAAGGGGCTGCTGCTGCTCGGGCGTGGCCAGACCCTCGATGCCGTGTTCGACACCAACTGTTATCTCGAATATCGAGCACCGATCCAGGCCGCGTTCACCGCCGATCTCGCGCTGAAGTCGCTGGCGCGGCTGGGGCTCGCCCCCTCACCCACCCTTCAGTACCCGCAGAAGGCCGATCTGGACCTCTTCCGGGCCAAGTTGGCGCCAAAGCTGGGCAGCGCGGTTCCTGGGCTCGTCGCGCCGTTCATGGAGACGCAATCCGGCGCGTTCTACCAGCGCGTCGGCGAGGCCCTGGGCCAAACCGGAAGCCCGGCTGCCCGCGAGGCTGCCGCGGACAACCTGTTCCGGCACGTCTTTCCGGCAAGTTAGTGTCGCCCTTGCCCGCCGCTGGACGGCCGGCAATATGCGGTTGGTGCCATGACCCACTGACCAGTTATGAGCCGCGACGCAAGCATCTGCGCTGGTCCAATCAACCCGCCGCGGATGGCACGGTTCAGCCATCTCGCCACGGATATCAGGCCCGCCCGCCTGTCGTGCAACCCAGCGGTTGTTATCAGAAGCTGGCGAGCAGACCCCGCACCACAGCTGTCGAACTGACGTTCGGCGGTGGGCCGGATGGCCCGACATCACTCGCGTTCACATACGTGTAGTTGCCGGTGGCCGGGTCCAGCACCAGCAGCCGGCTGCCGATCTGGGGCTCGACCACCTGCAGATAGCTGAACTGGGGCTTGCTCCCGAACGTCTGCGCGTTGTTGGCGAAGCTGGACAGCTCGGGTGCGCTGGGCGTGGTGGTCTGCACATACCCGACCGGGTTGGTCACCACGCTGAGGGTCGAGCCGATGGCCTGCGTGTTGACTACGATGGTCCCGGTGGCAGTATCGAGCGTGGTCGCCGACGGTGGGAACACGACGAAGGTGCCTACAGGGAAGTGCAGCGGATTCTCCAGAGGTGGGGAGTTGGCGTCGATGACATAGGCGGCGGTCAGCAGCGTAGGGTTGCCGTTCGCCTGGCCCAGGTCAGCGGCGTTGTACTTGAAGGTGATCGGCACTGGCGCTGGGAAGGTGGTTATGGGTACCCCGGTGGTGGCGTTGGTGATGCTGATCTCCAGCACCGTCCCGTTGGGGCTGAACTGAGCCGGGCCACCCGGCACGGGCACGTTACGCGCCTGCGTGACACTGACCACCACGTTTGGCCGCGCACCCGGAGCGGCGCCCGGAGCGGTCAGGGCACCGGTGATGCCCGCCAGGGCGGCCGGCGGGAAGGTGATGGCCACGTTGCCCGCGATGATGACGCCACCCTGGCTCGGATTGATGGCGGCGCTGACCGCCACCGGCGCCGGGGCGGTAAGCACCTGGTTCAGCACTGTTTGGGTCAACTGCGTGCTGAGCGCCAGCACCAGCGTACCCTGCTGCAGAGGCGCCAGCGGCACGGGTACGCTCTGAGGCGCGGCGCTGGTGGCGTCCGTCGCCACGGGCGGGATGGTCACGCTGATGCCGGCGTTGCTGAGGCTGGTCGCCGCCGTGGACCCGAGCAGTGTGCCGACCTGCTGGGAGGGGGCGCTGGAAGGCGCCGGTGAGCTGGCGCCACCCCCGCTGTTCGAAGCCGTCGGCGTCGGTGTCACGGCCGGCGGGACGTACTCGAACGCACCGCTGTCGCAGGCGGCGCCTTGCGGTCGGGGGACGCCACGCTGATCGGTTGCGGGGCACCCGTTGGCGCTGCTGCCACCGGCGTCGATCGCCGGGCTCGTGCCCAGCAGAGCCAACGTCTGCGTCAACCCACCGTTCGAAGCCAGCCCGCTGGCCAGTCCGGCCGCGACACCGTTCCTGCTGCTGGAGGCGGAGAAGCCGCAGC
>DATKQD010000003.1:0-22080 GCA_035532895.1 Chloroflexota bacterium | reverse complement strand
TGGAAGTGATTCCGGTGCCCTATCCGCGGGACTGGGAGGACCTTGACCGGCTTCAACTGGCTGCGTGAGCTGTTCCTCCCGGGCGAGGGGGCACTCATCGAGGCGCTGTGTGTCTTCGGCTGGACGGCCTTTGCCATTGGGCCGTTCTTTCTCGGCACGTACGCGCCGCTGGCCCTGCCCTGGGCTATCGCGCTGGCGGTGGTGCCGGTGGTTGTAGGCCGCTGGCTGCTGTGGCGTTTCGCCAACCGGAGCCTGGCGCTGACGCTGCTCACGCTGTTGGTAGTGCTGTGCTTCGGGGCCTTCGTGAAGCTGCAGGTCGTGCCGTGGCAGCCCCTGGGCGACGCCCGCTGGCTGGAGCACCTTGTCTTCCCCTGGGGCAACAACGAAACATCCAGCCAGCAGAACCAGGCGATGGTGGTATGGATGGTCGGCGCAGCCCTCATCGCTCGCGCCGTGTGGCTGACGCTGAGCGATCCAGATAACGACAGTGCGACCACGCGCTTTGTCATTGGGCTGGGTACCTTTCTGCTGCTGTTTCTGGTGGTGCTCTTCACCAGCTCACCCACGGCTCAGCAGCAACTGCTGCTCGGCATTCTGCTGGGGGTGTACTTCTGCCTGGGACTGAGCTGGCAGGCCATCGTGAAGCAGGAGGGCATTGCGCAGGCAACGTATGGCCGGCTGCCGGCCCGCATTGGACTGGCGTGGGTGCGCGTGCTCAGCACCATCAGCCTGGCCCTCGTCGCCATCGCACTGATCATCGTCGGTTTCCAGGGCGGTATCGCTCAGGTGCTGGGCGGGTTCGCGGGCCTGATGCTCCGCCTTCTGGAACTGGTGGGCCACGGCCTGTTCGGCCTGCTGCTCTTCCTGGCCAGCGTACTGCACCTGGGTGGCCCATCGCTCTGGGTGGGCACCACAGCCGTGAGTGGCACGCTCTTCGACCGCGTCGCCACGCCCACCGTGCTGGTGGGGGCGCTCGTCGCGGCGGTGTATTGCGTGCTGCACTTCCGCTCCCAACCGCCAGGCTGGTACGGCGCGGGCGACGGCGAGCGCTTCCGTTTTCCGCGCAGGCGGCCGCGATCCGGCGGCCTGGATGGTGCGCAGCGCACATCGCTGTGGTCGTGGAAGCTGTTTCGGCGCCAGCTGCGGGAGTTGGCGGCCGCGGCGCGGCCCGCCACGGCTCGCGCGTTGCGGCCGGTGGTGGCCTCGGTCCCGGCAGCCCCAGCGGCCGCGGCCGACCCTCGCAGCGTTCGTGAGCTGTACCGAGCGGCACTGGTGTGGTGCAGCGGTCAGGGTCATGCGCGCGAGGCTGCCACGACGCCGCTGGAGTTTGTCCCGGCCATGAGCGAACTTGTCCCGGCCCAGCTCACCCGGAGGCTGACAGCAACATACGTCGGGGTGCGCTACGGCGCCAGTGCCGGCCAGGAGCGTTTGCCCGACCTGCTGGCCGCTTGGCGCAGCGTGCAGGCCGCGCCTCCGGTGGCGGCTGCCTCGCCCAAAGGTGAGCCAGCGGCCCAGGCCGCGGCGCAGCGCCAGCTGCGAAGGTCCGCGTTCATGAAGGAGGTGGAGTTTGGCTGGGACGCCTCCGTATCCGAGAACCTTCCTCGCGCCCGTTGGCTGGACCGCGCCGGTCCAAGCCTCAAGCTTGCCTTGCTGCTGGGGCTTGGGCTCCTCATCGTCGTCGGCGTGTTCGTCCTGGCCTTCGCCGGGCATGGATCGGTGTAAGCGGCGCGTGGTCGGGCGAGGGGTAACAGGCGCGGCAGCATGCTGAATTTCAACCTGCGCGCGAGCCCCCTGCCGGCTACCGATGAGGTGGCGCTGGATGTGCAGGCGGCCAAAGGGCAGTCCGGGCGGTGGAGGCGCCTGCCGCGGCTGGCGCTGGCCGGGCTGGTGGTGGCCGTTGGCCTGGGTTTGTGGCGCCAGCAACCGGTGCTCACACTGGCTGGCTTGCTGAGCCTGGGCGTTTTGGGCGCGGAGGCGCTGTGGCTGCGATTCGGGCTGGCCGGCGTCGAGTATGAGCGCCATGTGTCGCCCAGCCACGCATTTTGGGGCGAGCAGGCGTGGCTGACGCTGCGCATCGCCAACAAGAAGCTGCTGCCGCTCACATGGCTCCTGGTGGAGGATGAGGCGCCAGACCGCGTGAGCATGGGCCAGGCACCTGTAGTGCGGGGCGAGTTCAGCTTGCTGGCGCATCTCAAAGTGCTGCTGTCGCTGCTGCCCTATCAGGAAGTGACGCGCCGCTATGTGCTGGAGTGCCGGGCCCGCGGCCTCTTTCAGTTCGGCCCGGCGCAAATCGAAGCGGGCGATCTGCTGGGGCGCGCCGGCCAACGGGTGGTGGACCGAAAAGTGGCGCGGCTGCTGGTGTACCCCAAGCTCTTCCAGCTGGACATGCCCTCGCCGCGCTCGCCCCGCATGATTGGCCCGCGCGCGGCCGATCGCATCATCCTGACGGATCCAAGCCGCACCGTTGGGGTGCGCAAGTATCAGCCGGGGGACCCACTGCGGCAGGTGGAGTGGCGAGCCAGCGCCCGCAGCCGCGACTTGCTGGTGCGCGTGTTTGAGCCGAGCACCGATCCGGCCGCGGCCATCTTCCTGAACTCGGACCTGGGTGGCCGTGAGCGCGGGGCCTGGGACCCACCCGAGATCGAGTTCTGCATTTCGCTGGCGGCATCTCTGGCCAAGTGGCTGCTGGATAGCGGCTGCCCGGCAGGTCTGTTCGGCAACGGTGAGCCTTCCGGTCCCGGCGCGGTGCGCGTGCCGGTGAGCGCCAGCCCTGGCCAGATGCACCGCATTTTGGAAACGCTCGCCACCGCCAGTCCCTTCGGCCCCGTTAGCGGGCTGCGGCGCCGCTGGTGGGATGCCTACCTCGGCCAGACGGCAGCCACCGCGGCCACCGTGCGGGCGGGCCTGGGCCAGCTCATTCTGCGCGAGGCACCGCGCCTGCCGTTTGAGGCGAGCGTCCTGGTGGTGACGGCCGAGGCCGACGTGGACCTGCTGGCGGCCTGCCTGGAGGTGCAGCGTCGCCGGCCGGTCACGGTGTTCCTGCTGGATAGCCCTGGTGCGTCGCACCTGAACATGCCTGGGTTGCGGGTGGTGCACGTGCCGTACCAGGCCAACTGGGAAGAGCTTGAGCGGCTACCGCTGGCCGCGTGACGGGCTGCCGCCGGCGGCAGCGGCGCTGCTGGCACTGCCGGCCTATGCCTGGCTGAGTTTTGCGCTAGCACCCCTGTTCGCGTCGCGCACGGCACCCTACGCCGGTTGGATGGTGGGCTTGCTGCTGGTGCTGCCGGCACTGGCCGCGCCATGGTTGGAGCGCCGCTTCCCGGGCGGCCGCATCTCCCGCCGGCTGCTGATCGCGCTGTGCGTGGTGCTGTTTGCGCTGTTCATCAAAACACAGGCCGTGCCGGCGCGCGGCTGGCTGGACTGGCACTGGCTGGTGGATTGCCTCTTCCCCTGGACATCCATCGAGCCAGTCGCCGGCGAGGGACTGCTGAGTATTGGCTGGTTGGCCGGGCTGGGCTTGTTGGCCGGCGGCGTGTGGCTGGGGCAGGCGGATATGGAACAAGAGGCCGTGATCGGCGTGTTCCTGGGTGGGCTGGCCAGCTTTGTGGTGCTGCTGCTGGCGCTGCTGCCTTTTGCCCCGCCGGCCGGAGAGCAGCTGGAGATTGGCGTGCTGCTGGGCGTGTACTTCTGCCTGGGCTTGGCTTGGCAGGCGCTGGCGAAGCGCGTGCGCATGGTGGATGCGGCCTTTGGCGGATCGGTTCACGGGGTGGGCGCCTCGTGGCTCGTGGTCTTCGGGGGGGTGGGTGGCAGCATCCTGCTGGTCGCTCTTCTGCTGGCTGGCGCCGGGCGGCCCATCTCTGCCGCGCTGGGCCGCCTGCTCCTGGCCATCGCGGTGCTGGTGCTCTCGGCCGTCAACGCCATCTGGTTGGGAGTCGACTTCCTCATGAACCTCCTGCCCAGCGCGCATCACACCGGCCCGCTGGTGTCCACCGATCACCAGGATCCTCTCATCGCTGCCGTGGCTGGTCTCAAGGCGCTGGGTCCGGCCAGCTCGTTGCACGTTCCGGCGGCGCTTTGGGGTACGCTGCTGGGGCTCGTAGCGACGGGCATCGTCGCCTGGGCCATGGCCGGGCTGCGTCATCGTGGGCCGCGCGCGGAGTCAGCCAATGGCGAGCAGCGCCGCTCTGTGTGGTCGTGGGCACTGTTCCTGCGGCAGCTGCGCCAGCTGATCCGGCGTTCGCCAACCCCACGGTTCCCTGGCGCCGTGGCTCGCCTGGCCGGTGCCGCGCTGCCTGGCCGGAGTGGCGTTGTCGCCCGTCGCCAACGGCCAACATCCGTCCGCGCGCTGTACCTGGCGGTGCTGTGGTGGTGCCGCCAGCGTGGCCATCCCCGGCGCACCTGGCATACCCCGCTGGAGTTCGCGCCAGAGTTGGAGGGTCTGGTGCCGCCGACCCTGTCGCGCGATCTCACCCGCGCTTATGTCGCCGACCGCTACGGTCACCAGCCTGCCAGTTCCACCACCTTCGATGCGCTGCTCTCGGCCTGGGACGAGGCCCAGCGGGAAGACGCGGCCCCCGCGCCCGCGAAGCCGGCGGCGCCGATCCGCCAGCAGCCGGCAGCCAGCTCCCGGTGGCGCGAGCTGGAGTAAGCAGGGCTCCGCCCTTCGCCCTGCTTGACCCGAGGATCCACCGCGCGCCGCGGCGGGTTATCCGGCAACTGGCATGATTGCTGGGTGATTGAGGCGATTTGGCGGTACCCGGTGAAGTCAGCCTTGGGGGAGGCGCTCAGTTCCGTACGGCTTGGGCGTGAGGGACCCGAAGGCGACCGGGCGTGGGCCTGCCTCAGTGCTGATGGCAGCGTGGTCAGCGCCAAGCACCCGCGCCGCTGGGGGAAGCTGCTCCAGGTGTCGGCTGCGTGGCGCGGCAGCGGGGCCGCGGCAGAGGTGGTGCTGCAGGTGCCCGGCTCTGCTCCATTAGTCGCGGGCAGCGCCGAAGCAGACCGTGCACTTTCAGCCTGGCTGGGCGATGCGGTGCGGCTGACCAACGTCGTTCCGGCCGATGCGCGGCTGCATCGCCTGTGGCCGCTGGAACCGGGCATGATTCCGGCCTGGGCCGTCGACGCCGCGCCAGGAGGGGAGGCGGTGACGGCAGTCCCGGGTGCACGGCCTGGCGGGCGATTCGTGGACTTTGGCGCGCTGCACGTGGTCACCGCGGCGGGGTTGCGGCACCTGGAGGACCAGGGCCTGAATGCCGACGCACGACGCTTTCGCCCGAACCTGGTGCTTTCGCTCGATCGTGAGCCGGCTGACGGGGACATCATCAACCTGGCCGGCGGGGTGAGCCTGCGCTGCCTGACCCCAACACCACGCTGCGCCATCCCCGGCGCAGCGCAGGGCGAGCTTGCGCCCGCGCCGGAGCTGCTCCGAGCCCTTGGTCGCGAGCCACTGGACCTGCCGGGCCGAGGCCGCGCCGCCGCCTTTGGCTTCTACGCCGAGGTGCTGGCCGGCGGCACAATAGCCGTGGGCGACGTGTCGGCTGTCGAGTGAGTGAGAGCGACGCGCCGACCGAGCCCGCCGCCAGCTGGTCCCGATAAGGTGCTGCACCGCCGGCGTGGCGGGCGCGGCCAGTGCCTCAATCGTCAGCGGGCTGGTTTGGTGAGGCTGGGCAGCACACCGGCGCGGGCATCTTCGGCGCGAGCGAGCAGGTACAGCAGAGTAGAGAGGCGGTTCAGGTAGCGCAGGGCGCTGTCGCTGACGGTGGCGCCGCCTTCGCGGAAGAGGCGCACGCAGGCGCGTTCGGCGCGGCGCACGGTGGCCCGGGCAAGGTCCAGCTGGGCTGAGGCCGTGCAACCGCCGGGCAGCAGGAACTGGTTGGGCAGGCTCAGGTGCTGTTCGATCTCCGCGCAGAAGGCGTCCAGTTGGGCACATTGATCGCCGCCAATGATGGCGGGCAGCTTGGCGCGGTACTCATCGGTGCTGGCCAGCTCGCCCATCAGCACGTACAGGTCGCGCTGCACCTGCTCCACCATGTCGCGGGTGCGCCCGCCCACCCCGGCGCACTTGGCCACGCCCAGGCACGAGGTAGCTTCGTCGATGGCGCCGTACGTCTCCGTTCGCAGCGAATCCTTGGGTACGCGGCCATGTCCAAACAGGCCGGTGCTGCCGTCGTCCCCGCTGCCCCAGCGCATCATGGAGCTGATTGTATTTGGAGGGCCGGCGTGGCCGCCGGAAATTCGCCCAACAGGAACTCCCGAAGAGCGCGTGCTGCCTCAGGCTCGTGCCGGATCGACTTCCAGGCGAGTGAGAGCTCACGCGCTACGTGGGGCTGGCTCAGTCGCACGGCCTGCCACGTGCGAGCGCCCCGCTGGAGGCCCGACAGAGGCATCAAGGCGACGCCGAAGCCTTCCTCCACCATGCCGTAGATGGTTTCCCGCTGGCTGCTGTCAAGCGCGATGGTGGGCTGAAAGCCAGCTTCCCGGCAGGCATCCAGCACAATCCGCCGCAGGCCGTAGCCGGACTTGAACAGCACGAAACGCTCGTCCGCCAGCTCGCTCAGCGCCACGGATTCGCGCCGCGCCAGTGAGTGGTCGCCCGGCACCAGCAGCACCAGCTCATCCACCACCAGGCAGCGCTGCTCCAGTGCGCCAGAGGGGTGCGCCTCGGGCGCCGTCACCACTGCCAGGTCGATGGCTTCCTCCAGCAGCAGCTCCAGCAGCACATCGGTCCCATCCTCCTGCAAGCTGAGCTCAATACCAGGGAAGCGGCGGTGAAACTTGGCCAGCATCGGTGGCAGGCTGAAAGCGCCCACAGTGGGAATGGTGCCGAGCACCACTTTGCCCCGTTTGAGGCCCGAGAACTCCTGCATCTCGATTTGCGCCGCCTCCACCTGGCTCAGAATATTTTGGGCAGCGTGCACAAAGTCCTGGCCGGCTGGAGTGAGCTGCACTCGGCGGGTGGTGCGGGTGAACAGCTCCACGCCCAACTCGCGCTCCAGCTTATGAATGTGGGTGGTCAGCGAGGGCTGCGATACCGGAAGTGACTCCGCCGCGCGCGTGAAGCTCAGGTGGCGCGCCACCGCCAGGAAGTAGCGCAGCTGCACGAGCTCCATCAGCCGGCGGCCGGTACCGGCTCAGAAGTCGAGGAAGGCGGAGGCCAGGGGCGCCTATTATTCATGCTGTCTTATCAATGTTATACGCATATCCTTGTTGCCGGCTGTAATCAGCACTGCCAAACTTAAGCAGCGGTTCGGGCAAATCCGTCAATGCTCGCTTGGCGAGATGAACGAAGGTGTAGCGCATGCTTGCAGTACAGGAACGGCCGGCCAGCCAGCTGAAGCCGGTGGTGAACAACTTCACGTTTCAGGCGGCCACGATCAACGGCACTGGCAGCCAGTCATCTAACCTGGTGATCACGCGGGCGCTGTTCGCTATGGGCATTCCGGTGGCGCCCAAGAACGTGTTCCCCTCCAATATCGAGGGGCTGCCCACGTGGTTCAACATCCGCATCTCACCCGAGGGCTACCAGTGCCTGGCGGGCGCGGCAGATGTGCTGCTGGCCTTGAACCCGGCCACGTGGCAGCGTGATGTGCTGGGCGTGCGTTCCGGCGGCGCGGTGATCCACGAGGCCAATTACCCCGTGGCAGGCCCCACCAAGAGGGACGATATTTCGTACTACGCTGTGCCGTTCCACAAGCTGGGCCGCGACAACATCGATAACGCCGACCTGCGGAAGTACCTCAGCAACATGATTTACGTCGGCTCTGTCGCCTGGGCGCTCGAAATTCCCTTGGACGAGATCGAGGGCGCGCTGCGGCAGCAGTTCAAGCGTAAGCCTTCGGCTGTGGAACTGAACATGACCTCCGTGCGCCTGGGCTGGGATTACTGCGTGGAGCACTACACGAAGACCGATCCTTTCCGCGTGCGGCCGATGTCCGGCCGAGTGGAAGGCAAGATGCTGCTGGAAGGTAACCAGGCGCTGGCACTGGGCGTGCTCATGGGCGGCTGCACGGTGGCGGCTTGGTATCCCATCACCCCCTCCTCCAGCGTGTGCGAGTACCTGGAGACCTTCGCCAATCGTTACCGGGTGGACCCCAAAACCGGCGAGAAAAGGATGGCCATCATCCAGGCCGAAGATGAGCTGGCCGCGGTGGGCATAGCCGTGGGCGCTGGCTGGGCGGGCGCGCGCGCCATGACTTCTACCTCCGGCCCCGGCATCTCGCTTATGGCCGAGTTCACTGGCCTGGCTTACTTCGCTGAGATTCCCCTGGTCATCTGCGACGTGCAGCGCATGGGCCCCTCCACCGGCCTGCCAACCCGCACGGCGCAGGGCGACATCAGCTTCGCCCATACCCTCTCCCACGGCGACACCAAGCACCCGCTGCTGCTGCCGGCAACTGTGGAGGAGGCGTACGAGTTTGGCCAGGCGGCCTTCGACCTGGCGGAACGCTTGCAAGGCCCGGTGTTCGTCATGAGCGATCTGGACCTGGGCATGAACCTGTGGATGTCAGACCCGTTCAAGTACCCTGAAACGCCGTACGACCGCGGCAAGGTGCTGACGGCAGAGGACCTGGAGCGGCTGAAAGGCGACTGGGGCCGCTACCGCGATGTGGATGGCGATGGCATACCCTTCCGCACGCTGCCCGGCACCAACCACCCCGCCGCGGCCTACTTCACACGCGGCACGGGCCACGACGAGGATGCCAGGTACAGCGAGCTGCCCGAGGTGTGGGAGCGCGTACTGGAGCGCATCGGCAAGAAGTACGAAACCGCCCGCGACCTGGTGCCGCCAGCAATCGTGGAAGACCACGGGCACGATGTGGCCATCCTGGCCTATGGCACCAGCCATCACGCGGTGGTGGAGGCTCGCGACGCTATGGCTGCTCGCGGGCTGGAGACGGATTACATCCGCGTGCGGGCGCTACCGTTCACCGAGGATGCGCTGCGCTTTGTGCGCAGCCACAAGCGGGTCTACGTAGTGGACCAGAACCGCGATCGCCAGCTGTTCAGCATCCTGCGCCTCGAGCTCAAGCCCGAGGAGGATCACCTCATCTCCGTGCGCCACTTCGATGGCACACCCATCTCGGCGGTGGCCGTGATGGGGCCCATTCTGGTGGCCGAAGGCAAAGCCAGCGCGGACGAATTCACCCAGGCCCCACCGGTCCCCGTGGTGACCGCGGGAATCGAGTAGGAGGAGAGAGCATCATGATCGATACCCCTCAGCGGCCCGCTCCGGCGGCCAACCTGAACCGTGTGCAGCTCACGCGCGATGCGTACAAGGGCGCAGCCACCACATTGTGTGCCGGCTGCGGACACAATGCCATCACCAATCACATCGTCCGCGCCTTCTGGGAATACGGCGTAGAGCCGCACAAGCTGGCCAAGATGAGCGGTATCGGCTGCTCGTCCAAGGCGCCCACCTACTTTGTGAGCCAGTCGCATGGTTTCAACGGCGTGCATGGGCGCATGCCGTCGCTCTCCACTGGCGCCAAGCTGGCCAACCGGGAGCTCATGGTGGTGGGCGTGAGCGGCGATGGCGACACCGCCTCCATTGGCCTGGGGCAATATGCGCACCTCATTCGCCGCAACCTGAACATGGTGTACATCTGCGAGAACAACGGCGTGTACGGGCTGACGAAGGGCCAGTTCTCCGCCACGGCCGACATTGGCTCTGTGCAGAAAGGCGGCAAGCCCAACGAGTTCGAAACCATCGACGTGTGCGGCATGGCCATCGAGCTGGGCGCCTCGTTTGTGGCACGCTCCTTCTCCGGGGATAGCAAGCAGGTGGTACCCCTGCTGAAGGCCGCGCTTTCGCACGGCGGCACGGCCATTTTGGACATCATCAGCCCCTGCGTCACGTTCAACGATCACGCTGGGTCGACCAAGAGCTACGCCTACGTGAAAGAGCACGACATCGAGCTGCAGGACCTCGACTTCATTCCCTACTTCGAAAATATCGAGGTCGATTACCCAGAGGGCACCAGCACCGAGGTCACCCTGCACGATGGTTCGCACCTGCGGCTGCGCAAGATTGCGCCCGATGCGCACGACCCAACGGATCGCATTGCTGCCATGACCCTCATCCACGAGGCGCGCCAGAAGGGCGAGTTCGTCACCGGCCTACTGTACATCAATCCCGACATGAAGGACTTGTGCGAGCGCGAGAACCTGCCCCAGCGGCCCTTGAGGGACTTTGCTGAGGCGGATCTGCGCCCCAGCCGCGAGCAGTTCGATGCACTCATGCGTGACTACGTAGGATAGGCGTCTGGCCGATAGGTCTTAAGCTGGGCCGCGTTGCAGATGCGCGGCCCAGCGCTGGCTGCTTACAGGCGGGCGAACTTCTGCAGAGCATGGGTGCCGGCAGGGTAGTACCCGTGGCGGATGCCGCCCGTGTAAGTAACCTCCGCGACGTAGATCGCGCCCTGGTTGTCCACCCAGATGTCGTGCGGGGCCACAAAGCTGCCGGGCGCGGCGCCATCCTCCGTACCCCAGCGCAGCAGCAGGTTGTGCTCGGCGTCGAAGATGCTCACCTGCGCTGGTAGGCGGCGATGCCAGCGGTCCCAGCCCTCCAGTTTCTCGGCGATGGCCAGCTCAGCGACGTAGATCCGGCCAGCGGCGTCCACGCACAGGTCCGCCGGGCGGTGGAAGCCCGTCCATTCTGAGCGGTACGCACCGTCTGGCCCAAAGGTCTGAATGCGATCGTTCTCCCGGTCGCACACCAGCACCTCGCCCGTTGGCAGCACCCACAGCCCGTGCGGCAGCCGAAACTGCCCCGGCTGACTGCCTGGTGTTCCCCACGAGCCGAGCAGCTGGCCAGCGCTGTCGAACTGGTGCACGCAGGCATTGCCATAGCCATCCGCGGCGTAGAGGGTGCCCCCGGGCCCCAGCACCACATTGGTCGGGCGGTTGAAGGGACCAGCGCTGTTCTGCACCGAATCCGTGCTGCCGCTGTACCCGGTATTCGATGGCACGCTAGGGTTGCCCAGCGTGAGCAAGCGCCGCCCCTCGCGGGTGTAGGCTCGCGCGGTATGGTCGCCGTCGTCCACCAGGAACACGCGATCCTGGGGATCGATGTAGATGCCGTGTGGGTGGGGGAACTCGCCTTCGCCCCACGAGCCCAGAAAGGCGCCATCGCGGCTGTACACGGTGAGCGGGTGCGCGCTGCGAGCGAACACATACACCCGCCCCTCGGAGTCCGTGGCCGTCGCGGGCACATCGCCATGCTCCCAACCCGCGGGCAGCTGTTCCCAGTTCTCCACCAGCTCGTAGCGCAGCGATCCGCTGCCTGCCCGAAATGCACTCATGCTTCCACCTTCAGCCTCTGGTGGAACCATCGTACCCGCGAGGGAGGATCCGCGCCCCGCGGGGAGGCATCCGTCCGTGAAGCGCGATCCCCTCGCCAGAGGCAGCGGCAACTCCGCGCTCCCAACCTTCACCTCGCGGAGGAAAGGGGATTTCGGAGGTCAGCTTCCCTCAGGGTAGTAAGGTGACGACGCGGGTTCTCAGCGCGAGCTGCAGATCTTGCCAGCCAACGCGGCGGCCGCTACGGCTTCTGTCGTCCGTCGCTCACGAGGCGCACACCGAGG
Organism: Chloroflexota bacterium; assembly: GCA_035532895.1. Taxonomy (GTDB): domain Bacteria; phylum Chloroflexota; class JAJPGV01; order JAJPGV01; family JAJPGV01; genus DATKQD01. The sequence goes on along the minus strand of DATKQD010000003.1, from coordinate 10,501 downwards.
GGGCGGCGGGCGTGCTCGGTGACGGCGAAGAGACAGCGATCCTGGCCCCGGGGAAGCGCCTCCTCCAACGTCACCTCGGCGCGGCAGAGCTTGGAGACGACCTGCAGGTGATAGCGGCACACGCTGTTGAACTGGCGAGCCACGGCGGCGTAGGGGCACAGGCTGGTGCTGATGCCATAGCCGCCCCCATGTGTTTCCAGGTGTGCTTCGCCACTCTCTCCACGCAGCACGCCGGCGGCATGGGCAACGCGATCTCCCAGCGTGGCGCAGTCCGGCGCCGGGGCGTGATCCGATGCGTACTTGGCGGCCGCGGCGTCCAGCACCCGATCTAGGCCGTGCGCGCCGGCCAGCGCCACCACGCTGCCGATAACGTCGCTGGCCAGGCCTGCGTAGCGCTGCGGCAGCAGCCCTTCGGCCTGAGCGGTCAGCCTGAAGCGAAGATGTGGCCGGCCCAGCGCGCCCCGCTCGGCTTCGCTCCGCAGCAGGCCCTGGGCCGCCAGCCCTTTGAGGTGCTCGCGGGCCGTCACCGGCACAATGCCCAACGCCCTGCCGAGCTCGGCCACGCTGGCCGACCCGTGCCGCCGGACAAAGGCCAGCACGCGCTCGCGCGCCTCCGAGTTTTTATACATTCTGCCTTACATAGTAGCTACGCTGCCGCGAACCCGCGAGGCGCAGAGGGGGCTGCCAGCACACCCAGGTTGAGATCGCCACAACTCCTGCTGGCGATTCTGGATTCCCCACTCGGCTGGGAGGGGAAAGGTGGGCGTGCCGCCTCGGGCGGCGTGACGTGCGCGGCCTGCGAGCGCCTTATGATCGTGGGTGGTGCCGTCGCTCCGCAACCTGACCCTTGACCTGTCGCCGCTGCGGCATCATCGGGAGTACCGTGCCATCCTGATTGGCCAGGCCATCAATGGCATGGGGGCGCAGGTGACGCGCATTGCTCTGCCCTACCAGCTCTACGTCATCACTCACTCGGCGCTGGCGCTCGGGGCACTGTCCACCGTGCAGCTGGCGGGCATACTGCTGTTCTCGCTCGTTGGCGGCGCCGTGGCGGACGCCGTGGATAGGCGAGCGCTCCTCTTTTGCACACAGACGGCCCTGTGCGCCGTGAGCACCTGCCTCGCCCTGATGGCGCTGGCCAACCAATCCACGCCCTGGCTGCTGTTCCTGCTGGCCTTTCTCGGCTCCGCCTTCAGCGCGCTGGATTCGCCCGCGCGCTCGGCGTTGATTCCGCGGCTGGTCACCCGGGAGCGGCTCTCGGCAGCGATCAGCATCAATCAGGCGACGTTCCAAACGGCCAGCGTCATTGGGCCTGGCCTCGGCGGCCTGCTCATCGCCTGGGGCGGGCTGCCAGCGGCGTACGGTGTGGATGCCGCCACCTTCAGCGCCGCCTTCGTGGCGCTCCTGGCTTTGCCCCGCATCCAACCCCTGCACGACGTCCCGCGCCCAAGTCTGGAGTCGGTGCTGGAGGGGCTGCGCTTTGTGCGGCAGGTGCCGGTCATCCTCTCCGGCTTTGTGATCGATTTGGACGCCATGGTCTTCGGCCTGCCGGTGGCGCTCTTCCCCGTTCTGGCCCTGGATTTTTTCCACGCCGGCCCGCAAGGCCTTGGCCTGCTGGTGTCGGCGCCGGCGGTGGGGGCCGTGATTGGCGTCGTCACGTCGGGCTGGCTGCAGCGGGCGCGCCGCCAGGGCCGGGTGCTTATTGGTGTGGTGGGGGTGTGGGGCGCCGCCATCACCCTCTTCGGCCTCATGCCATCGCTGCCGCTGGCGATGCTGTTCCTGGCCGTCGCTGGCGGAGCTGATGCCATCAGCGCCATACTGCGCAGCACCATCAATCAGCTCACTTCGCCCGATGCGCTCCGCGGCCGCGTCTCTTCGCTGCACATGATGGTGGTTACCAGCGGGCCGCGGCTGGGTGACATCGAGGCGACTATGGTGGCCTCAGCAACCAGCGCGCAGTTTTCGGTCGTGAGTGGTGGCCTGGCCTGTCTGCTGGGGTTACTGCTCGTGGCCCGACGCTTCCCCGAGCTGGCCCGGTATGACGCCGCCGCGGCCATAGCTGGTATGGAAGCCGACCAGGGTCTGCGTGAGCTGTCGGGGACGGCACCTGCAACCAATGGCTGAGGGGAAGCCAGACCGATGCTTCTAGGGATTTCTCTAGCGACAGCCCGTGCCTTCCCTGGCAATATGAGCAAGACGCGGCGCCCGGCACAGGGGTTCGCAAGGCCGGCAGCAGTGTCCACCGCCCCCGCGGGCTTTGCCCAGGCAGACCGGACCAGGGGGCACCAGCACCGAGATTTCCGCTGGCTGGACCTGAAGGGATCCTCAGTCGCTTTGGGCCCAGCCAGCCTCTCTCCCCCTTTTGGCCGCCACCAAGGGCTGGCCATGCCGCGGGAGGCATCGGGTGCAGCGTAGGGGGAGGAGGCCGAGTATTTCCGGCGAGCGTGTCCGCTTGATCATCGTGGACGATCATCAGATGCTGCTGGAGGGTACCAAGGCTGCGCTGCGCCAGTACCCCGAGCTGGAGATCGTGGGCACTGCCTCAACCGGTGGAGAGGCGCTGCGGCAGTTGGAAGAGCTGCAGCCGGACCTCATCCTGCTCGACATCCGCTTGCCGGATATCAGCGGCGTGGAAGTGGCACGCGTGGCGCATGAACGCTGGCCCAACATCCTGGTGGTGGTGCTGAGTGGCTTCGACGACATGCTGTACCTGCGCAGCCTGCGCAAGATCGGCGTCCGCGCCTGTCTGTCCAAGACCCTGACCACCAGCGAGCTGCGGGAAGCGCTGCGCAAAGTGATCGCCGGTGAAATGCCGCCGGATAGCCGCTCCACGCCGGCCGAGCAGATGGACGCCTTCACGCCGCGGGAGTTCCAGGTGCTGCAGGAGATGCGCCGCGGCTTGCGCAACAGCGAGATCGGCGATGCGCTGGGCCTCTCCATTAAGGCCGTGGAGTACCACATCACGCACATCTTGGAGAAGCTGGAGGCGCGCTCGCGCTCCGAAGCGATCGTCAAGGTGGAGCGCCTCATGAAACTGCGCGACGAGCAGGAAGCCACAACGGCCGGCAAAGCGCCCGACGGCATCGAAGACCCACCTCGGCGTAGCGGGTAACCTGCCAGAGGCGTCCGGCTCCGCCTGCGTCCCTCAGCCCGATGAAGTGTGGTGCCCTACTACCAGGCACTGCCTCTTCGTCTTGCCTGGCGAGGCAGTGCGCGTGCGTTCAGGTGCCTAGCAGACGGCGATCCTTGCGCTGGAGCTGGGTACGAGCAGCTTCACCCACCTGGCTGAGGGCCGTCTGCGCGGCTTCTATGTGTGCCGAGGCCGCCTCGCCAACCTGGGTTAAGGCGGTTTGCGCGTTCTCCAGCAGCGCTGCCGCACCCACCTGATTGAGGGCGGACTGCGCCAGCCGGGCCAGGTGCACCTGCTCGTTGCGCAGCCCTTCGAAGCGTTCCTTGAAGGCGCGCACCGCGGTCGGGATTGTGCGCCCCTCCTTGATGTCTCGGAAGATGCTGCGCGCCGCCCGGCTGGCCAACTCCTGATGCGCAACGCTGCCGTCCGCATTCATGGCCCAGGTTCCGGTCTCCTTGTACAGGCGAGCGATCTGCGTGTAGAACTCCGGAAGCGGAAGCTTGGTTTTGAAGACCGAGTGGAAGAAGTCGAACATGCCAGGCTCAGTGGTCAGCAGCGTGCCGGACTCGAGCGCTCGGCGATAGTCGGGAGTGCCGGGCAGCGGTGTGAGGATGGTGAACTGCGGGACCTCAATGCCCAGCTGCCGGTTCATCGCGATCGTCTTGTCGAAGTCCGACACGTCCCACTCGGGGAAGACGATCTGGGCGCCCCAGATTTTGATGCCGATGCTGCGCAGGAACTCGATGCCGCGCATATTCTGCTCTACCGAGCTGCCCTTGTTGACCCGCTTGAGCTCTTTGGGATCAAACGATTCCAGCCCCACCAGCACCATATCCAACCCAGCTTCGGCCAGCCGTTCGAAGACCTTCTGGTGCTTTTTGCGCTTCGCCGCGTCCTTGGGCCACACATTATCGGCCCGAATCTGCGCCCAATAGCGCTTGTCGATCCCCAGCCGCAGCAACTCCGAGGCAAGCTCGTTGGCGCCGTCGATGTCGGAAAAGGCGAGGTCGTCCACAAAGTTGACATATTTCGAGGGCAGTGAGGCGATTTCGCTCACCGTGCGGTTGGGCGATTCCACTTCGTATTCGCCATGGTGATGCTGCCACACGGAGCAGAAGCTGCAGCGATAGCGGCAGCCCCGGGCGGTCTCTACGCTGTAGACCTTGGGGTAGAAGAGGAAAAAGTAGTCGTCCCGAAATTCCTCAACCAGATCGCGCCGCGGGTGCGGGCGCTCGTTCATGGCTGGCGCGTTGTACTGGAAGCGCGGGGATATCTCGATCGGATCGACGTTTGCCACGAAGCGCCCGCCGTCCTGATACCAGATGTTGCGAACGCTGGCCAAGGAGCGGTTCCGACCCCAGGCTCGGACGATGTTCTGAAAGGTTGTCTCGCCCGCACCGCGCACAATGGCCGTGACCTCGGGTACAAAGAGGTCCGCTGGCCGCAGGCCAATGTGGTGGCCGCCGATGATGATCGGAACATCAGGGCCGATTTCTTCGCGCAGCGCTTGCAGCAGCTTGCGCACCGCTGGGACGTCGGCCGTGTACTGGCAGCCAATGCCCACCAGGCTGGGCGGGTGCTGCCGCACCTTATCGCGCCAACTCCCCGGCGCAATGCGATCGTCGTGGATATACACGTCTTTCACCAGCGGTGTCACCGCGCCGGCAATGAACTCAATGCCCAACGGTTCGGTCTGCACCAGCCCCTGAAAGCCGGTGTAGTAGCCGTTCTGCGGAACAATGAGCAGTACGGTGTCCAGGGAAGGGGCTTCGCCCACCTGCTTGGAGATCACTGGAAGTTGTGGCATCGCGCTCATATTTTGCCGTTCACTCGCTTCTTCGCCCTGCGATGGGTGTTCTCGAATTGACACCCCGCAACCCGAAATGGCCGGGCCCGAGGCCGGGTCTGTACAGCGCTGAGTCCTCCCATTGCGCCTCCTCGAAGCATAGAGCACCGGCGCAAACGCCCAATTGAGGCAGCAGCGGGCTCAGTTCTCGCTGCTTTCCTCTTCAAACAGGTCCGAGGACTCGGCGTTCTCCTCGGTCATGCCTTCCATTTCTGAACCGTAGTCGTTATCGTCCCCGAAGTCGTCATCGTCATCATCGAGGTCGTAGCGCACCATCGAGTCCTTGATATACGGACGGACATCCGTGGTGGCCGAGGTGGGGAAGGCTACCTTGCCGGCGTTGCTGGGGTGCTGAAAGGTCTCACGGATAATGACCTTCACCTGCCGCTCATCAATGGCGGTGATGGCGGCGGCGTACTCGTTGCCGCTGTTGATCAGGTTGAGCAGGCGCAGGGTGAGCTTGGGCTCGAGCTGGCCGATGAACTGCTCGCGCACGTCATGCACTTCGATCACGTTGCCGTGCAGCAGCAGCGACATCTGGTCGCCGGCCGTGAGCGGGGCCAGGGCTTCGGCCGGAGCGACATTCGTGAGGCTGGTGACCGTGGTTTTGCCCGGCTCTTCAATGAACAACGAGGGGTCGTAGCGCTGCTGCACCGGGGCCATGCCGGATTCATTCTTCATGGCGCGCAAGCGGGCCACGTTCTTCTGGGCAATGGTGTTGGTGGCGTCGGTCGTCAAGGCGCGCTCGTAGGCGTCCAACGCATCAGCGTAGCGGCCCAGCTCAGAATAGGCCTTGCCGAGGCGATTCAGCGCGTCAGCATCATTGGGGAACACAGCAATGATGCGCTGGTTGGCTTCCACGGCGTCGCCCCATTTGCTGGACAACGCCAGGCTTATTGCTTGCTCGGTGTTTATGCGCCGGAACTTCGCTCGCTCCTCGGGTGGTAATGACAGCGTTGTTGGGTCTTGCATTGCTCTTTCACGCTACCTGTTCTGCCTGCAGAGCCCAGGCACTGGCGCGATCGACAGTGACGGTCACTTCCTGGCCACGCAGGTCCGCCCCGCCGGCGGGGAAGTAAACCAGCGTGTTCTGCCGGGAACGGCCGCGCCATTGCGGAGGGCCGCCGCGGTTGATTTTTGAGGCATCATCCTCAACGAGTACCTGTACCTGCCGGCCTACCAGGCCGGCGTTGATCTCCTCTAAAATGCCTGCCTGCAGTGCCTCGACAGCCTTGAGGCGGGCCTTCTTGACCTCCAGCGGGATGCTGTCCGGCAGGCTGTGCGAGGCCTCTGTGCCCTGCCGCACCGAGTAGCAGGCCACGTGCACGGTTTCCAGCCGCAGCTCTGCCAGCAGGTCGTACGTGTGCTGGAACTGCTCGTCGGTTTCGCCAGGAAAGCCAACGATCACGTCCGTGGAGATGGCGACGTTCGGCACGTCCGTACGGATCCGGCCGATGAGCTCGCGGTAGTAGGCGGAGGTGTAGGTGCGGTGCATCGCCTTCAGCACGTCGTCGTCACCCGCCTGGCAGGGCAGGTGGATGTGCTCGCACACCTTGGGCAGCTCCGCCACGGCCTGGATGATGCGCGGCGTCATGTCCGCGGGGTACGAGGTCATGAAGCGGATGCGCTTCAGCCCGTCGACCTCGTGTATGGCTTCGAACACGCTGGCGAGGTCCGGCTGGCCGCCGGGAAAGTCCTTGCCGTAGGAATCCACGGTCTGGCCCAGCAGCACGATCTCGCGTGTGCCCTGCGCGACCAGGTCGCGCACTTCCTGCACGATCTCCCCCAGCGGACGGCTCTTCTCGGCGCCACGTCGGTAGGGCACAATGCAGTAGGTGCAGAACTTGTCGCAGCCGCGGATGACGTTGACGAACGAGGATACGCCGAGCGAGCGCGCCTTGGTTGGCGTCTCCAGCGCATCACCCTCGTCCAGATAGTCGCGGAAGCCTTCAACGTCGGCCGGCTTAAGGAAGAGGTCCACGTAGGGGAAGCGCTTGGGCAGCGCCGCCACCGTATCGTCGCCAACCATACAGCCAGTGAGGATGAGTCGGGCATCGGGCCGCTTCCGCTTCACGCTGACCATCTCACCCAGTTTCCCGGCCATACGGTTCTCGGCGTTCTGTCGCACGCTGCAGGAGTTCAAGAAGATGAGGTTGGCCTGCTCCACGTCCAGGGTTCGCTCGTAGCCACGGCCCTCCAGAATGGTGGCCAGCTCAGCGGAATCAGCCTTATTCATCTGGCAGCCGACGGTCCACTCGAAAAACTTTGGCATTCCCTATCCGCCCACGCCGCGCTGAAAACTGAGCCGCCCCCGCGCTTGTGCCAGCGAATGCGCTGCCACGTTCCCTGGGGTTTCTCGTGGAGCTGAGGGGATTCGAACCCCTGACCTTCTCCATGCCATGGAGACGCGCTCCCAGCTGCGCCACAGCCCCAAGGTGCTACGGAAGGCAAAGTGTATCACGCACGCGCGAGCAAGCTGTGACGGCGGTTGAGGGGGAGGCGCGTCAGCCAAGGGCCATGGAGACAGGGAGCGGCCGCTTGCGCCAGCGCCGGCGTGCCGGAAAGCCTAAGCCCGTCAGCAGCCACAACAGGTACAGCGGCCAGCGCAGCCAATCGTCAAATGAGCCGAGCACACGGTCCACCGTCGTTTGATGGCCAGCGCTGAAGGCGGTGATGGCGATGGCCACGCCAATCAAGATGTACAACACGGTGACCCCCGGCGCCACCAGGACCAGCCGAGCCAGGTAGCGCAAGGGCGAGAGCCGTCGTAACAGCAAGCCAATCAGCCAGCCGATGAACACCGTGATGGCCACGGAAATGATGACGCGGATGGTCCCCGTGAGCATGACGCTGACCACAAACGCCGCCATCTGCATTCCACTCCAACTGTAGCGAGCCGCGCACCGCACTGGCCGCGGTTCGCATGCCACCCTCACTGTTCACTGCTCTGGCAGAATAGGCGCATGGCAAAAGTGGTCGGCGTTTTCGGCATGGGGCACGCGCCCAACCTGGTCACCACCTTCGACAAGGCTGGGGCGGAGGTCTGCGAAGGCGTGCTGGCCGGCTGTGCTGAGGTTTCCCGCCGAATCAAGGAAGCTGGCACCACCACCCTCATCACCGTCAGCAACGACCATTTCAACGCCTTCAGCCTGGGCAACTTCCCCACGTTTTGTGTGGGTGTGGGCGATTCCTGGGTAGGCCCGGAGGATGATCTGCGCCAGGAGCGGGTGGTGATGCAAGGCAACCGGCCGCTGGGCCTGCACATCGCCCGGTACCTGCTGGAGCAGGCCGGCTTTGACCCCGCTATGAGCTGGCATCTCACCCTGGACCACGGCACCTACGTGCCGGTGCGCTTCGTGACCCCGCGGTTCGACCTGCCGTTGATTCCCATCTTTCAGAACACGGTGCAGCCGCCGCTGCCCACCCTGCGCCGCGCGGCGGATTTTGGCGCCGCCTTGCGCCGAGCCATCGAGAGTGCGCCCGGAGATGACCGCGTGGCCATCATCGGCTGCGGCGGCATCTCCCACTTCATTGGGGTGCCGAACCAGGGCAGCATCAATGCCGCCTTCGATTCGCGCTTCCTCGATCTCATCAAGGCTGGCCAGCTGGAGAGCTTGGTCGGCCTCTCCCGCGATGAATTGCTGGCCGCCGGGAACGGCGCTGAGGAAATTCGCAACTGGATTGCGGCGATGTCGGCCGCCGAGGCCCACCCCGCCGAGCTGCTGTTCTATGCGCCCGTGCCAGCCTGGCTCATTGGCGTCGGCATCGCCGACTTCCATTACGCCAGCAAGTAAGGCTGGGAACTCAAGGCCCGCGGCGAGATACCGTTAGCCCATGCCCAGACCCCCCTCTTGGGCGGACGAGTGGCCCATGCGCAAGTGGGAAACGCTGGCCGACCAGAAGATCCGTGAGGCCATGGAGCAGGGCGAGTTTCGGGGACTGCCGGGCGAAGGCAAGCCACTGGACCTGGCCAGCAACCCTTTTGAGGATCCTGCTCTGCGCCTGGCGCACCTGGTCCTCAAGGCCAACGGCTACGCGCCGGCCTGGATTGAGGAGCGCAAGGAGCTGGAGGCGGAGATCGACGCCGCTCTGGCGCGTTTGCGCGCCGCCTGGCGGCCGGGCTACGACGATGCGCATCCTGAGTGGCGCGCTGCCGTGCTCGAATTCGAAGAGCACGCGGCCCGCATCAATCGCCGTGTGCTGGCGTACAACGCCAAAGCGCCCTCGCCGAGCTTTTGGCGCACCCGGGTCGATGTCCGCCGAGAGCTGCGCCGCGCGCAAGGGCACGCCTGAGGCGGCGAGCCGGGAGCGCCAGCGATTCTCGGCTAGGCGCCGAACTTGATGCGCCAGACCATGAGCATCGCCTCAGTGATGATGGAGCGGGACATTTTGGAGGCGCCCGCGCGCCGCTCCTGGAACACGATGGGCACCTCAACGATGCGAAAGCCCCGCTGGTGTGCCCGATAGGTCAGCTCTATCTGGAAGCCGTAGCCGTTGGAACGCACGGCGGCCAAATCGAGTGCCTCCAGCACTGAACGGCGAAAGCACTTGAAGCCACCGGTCAAGTCGCGATAGGGCAGCCGTAGGATGGCCCCCGCGTAGGCGCTGCCGAAACGGCTGATGAGCCGCCGTGGCAAACCCCAGTTCACTGTGCCGCCACCCGGCACGTAGCGCGAGCCCAGCGCCAGATCGGCCTCCTGCGTTTCGCGCAACAGCGCGGGAACGTAGGCGGGATCGTGCGAGAAGTCGCAGTCCATCTCGAAGATGCGCTCGTAATCCTGCGCCAGGGCGTGCCGGAAACCCAGCAGGTAGGCGGAGCCCAGGCCCATCTTGCCCGGCCGGTGCAGCGCCGCCAGGCGGCCCTGGCTGGCCGCCGCCAGCCCGTCCGCCAGCTCGCCGGTGCCGTCCGGCGAGCCGTCGTCCACCACCAGCACATCCACTGGCCATTCGTACAGCCGCTCCACCAGCGGCGCGAGGTTCGCGGCCTCGTTGTAGGTGGGCAGCACCACCACCGAGCGGTTTCTCACGAGCGGCTACCCACGAGGGGTCTCCCATGGTCGGGCCGCGGTCGGCATTCCCGGCCCGCCCAACTGGTGCCCGCGCAAGCGCTCCAAGGCGCTGATTGTAGCCGCCGCCCACGATAATACAGGCCATGAACTGCTGCAGCCCTGTGTCCGCATGACGGAAACGCACCTCGCACCCTACGGATCCTGGAGCTCACCCGTCACCGCCGCCTCGATCGCCGCTGGGAGCATCTCGCTGCACGAAGTGCGTGTTGCCGGTGGCGACGTCTACTGGCTGGAGGGCCGGCCCAGCAACGCCGGCCGGGTCACGCTGGTTCGATGCCGCGCGGACGGCGAAGTAAGCGACATGACGCCGCCCGCCTGGAACGTCCGCACCCGAGCGCACGAGTATGGTGGCGGCGCTTACCTGGTGCACCAGGGCAGCGTGTTCTTCTCCAACTTCGACGATCAGCGCCTCTACCGGCTCGACGAAGGCGCCGACCCACGACCCATTACGCCTGA
>DATKQD010000002.1:0-4366 GCA_035532895.1 Chloroflexota bacterium | reverse complement strand
GGGCAGCGTCGCGGCGAGCGGGAGCATCAGCGACCCGTATCAGGACCTGCGAGTGGGGAAGGACGTGGACACGTTCGCCAACGCGGGAACGTTTGACGAGGTCGCGCTGTACAACCGGGGGCTGAGCGCCAGTGAAGTCGCAAGCCACTATACCGCCGGTTCGGGCCAGGCGCCGGCGCACGCCAGCATAGCTCCCACGAGCACGGCCACCGCCACGCCGGCCGCGACCACAACAGCAACCCCAACCGATACGCCCACGCCAACCCGCACGCCAACAGCGACCGCCGTGACCACGGGCACGGCCACCGCTACGGCGACGGCGGGTGCAACATCGACGGCGACAGTGACGGCTACGCCAACAGCAACAGCAACACCGTGAGGAAGCACATGTTCCTGAAGCGCCTGATCTTTCGAGGTTTACCCGCCATCATGCTGGGTGCCGCCCTCTCGCTGGCGCCGCGAGAGCAGCCAGCTCACGCGGCGCCCAAGACGGGCAGCATCACGGACCTGGGCACCCTGGGCGGCATCATGAGCCGCGGCAATGCCATCAATGACCAGGGGCAGGTCGTGGGCGCGTCGGCCACAGCGGCCGGCGTGATCCACGCCTTCCTGTACCAGCACGGAACCATGGTTGACCTGGGCACACTCAAGAAGAACTGGTACAGCGAGGCGCGCGGTATCAACAACCTGAGCCAGGTGGTGGGCGATTCGTTCAGTGGCGGTTTCGATTCCAATGCGCATGCCTTTCTCTATCAGCATGGGACGATGCAGGATCTGGGTGTGCAAGGCGGAGATGCGACCCATGGAAGAAGCATCAACAGCGCCCGCGAAGTGGTTGGGGTGGCGAACGATGCCAATGGTCAGCAGGCGTTCATCCACGACGCTAAGGGCGCGCAACCGCTGACGGGCCTGGGTAAGGGCTCCGCCGCGAATTCAGTGAACCGCGCGGGTGATATCACCGGCTTCTTTGCCTCTGGTCGGGGCGAACATGCCTTCCTGAAGAATGCCTCTGGCGTTCACGATCTGCGCACGCTCGCCGGCGATGTGTCGGCCTACGGCATGGCCGTGAACCGCCTGGACCAGGTGGTTGGCTGTTCCTCCAGCGGCGCCAATCGCGCTTGCCGAGCCTTCATCACCGAGGGTGGCGCCATGATGGCGCTGGGTACGCTACCGGGTCTCCCAGCCAGTGAGGCAGAGGCTATCAACAACCAGGGGCAGGTGGTGGGCATGAGCTATGACAGCGCGGGCCACAGCCGGGCCTTCCTGTGGACGGCCGGCGGGGGAATGGTGGACCTGAACAGCCTGCTGCCGCCGGGTTCAGGCTGGCAGCTGACTAACGCCAGTGGCATCAACAGCCACGGTCAAATAACCGGCTGGGGCGATATTGGTGGTCATATGCACGCATATATCCTCACACCCAGCAAGGCCTGATCCGCGTTACCGGCTCAATGGATGTGATGTCAGCTTGTTGATCGCCGGAGGCAGTTTCGTTATGCTCTAGCTCCGTGAATTAGAACAAACGTTCTTGTGGCCGGAGAAGCGCCTTGGTTGAGTACGCGGAGCTGCACTGCCATTCCTGTTACTCCTTGCGCGAGGGAGCGTCGTGGCCGCGGGAGCTCATCGAGCGTGCCCTGCAGCTGGGTTATCGCGCCCTGGCGCTGACCGATCACGACGCGGTGTACGGCGCCATGGCGTTCTCCAAAGAGGCGAACGACCTGGGGCTGCGGGGCATCAGCGGCGCTGAGGTGACACTGGCCAACGGCCATCACCTCACCCTGCTGGTGGAAACGCCCACAGGCTGGAGCAATCTGTGCCAGCTCCTGAGCCACGCATATCTCGATCACCACACCAAGGATGAGCCGCGTATCGATCTGGAGGAGCTGGCCTACCGGGCGGAGGGATTGATCGCGCTTTCGGGTTGTGCCCAGGGCGAGGTGCCGGCGCTGATCGTCGCCGGCCGGGCAGCCGAGGCACAGGAAACCGCGCAGTGGTACCGCGACTGCTTTGGTCCGGACCAGTTTTTCATCGAGCTGCAGCAGAACTACGTGCAGGGCGACCGGCAGCGGCTGCTGGGGCTGCTGGAGTTGGCTCAGCGGCTGGGCCTGCCCTACGTGGCCACCAACAACGTGCACTACCACGTGCAGAGCCGGCATCGATTGCAGGACGTGCTAGTGGCCATTCGCCATCGCACCACGCTGCACGCCTCACACGAGCTGCGGCGGCCCAACTCGGAGTTCTACCTCAAACCGCCGGAAGAGATGGCGCAGCTTTTCCAGGAGCTGCCGTTGGCGCTGCGCAACACGGTGGAACTTGCCGATCGCTGCGGCTTCAACTTGTACCAGCAACTGGTCTACGAGTTCCCCGACTACCGCATTCCCGCGGGGCGCAAGCACGAGCCGGCCTTCGATGGTTACTACCGGCAGGCGCTGGCGCAGCTCTCGGCGCCCCGTTCTCACGAGGCTTCGTTTGCTGGCCGGCCCAACGCCGAGCGGGACGAGGGCTACCGCTTCACTTCGCAGCGAGCCGAGGTGGACGCCTACCTGGAAGCCATTTGTCGGGCGGCCATGGAGCGGCGCTACCCGGCGGGCCACGAGCACCACCACACAGCACAGGCGCGCTTGCAGGAAGAGCTGCGGCTCATCCGCAAGCACAACCTCAGCGGCTTCTTCCTCACCTATTACGACCTGCTGGACCTCGCCGCGGATATTGCCTACGAGCTGCGCCAGCGGGACAAAAGCCTGCCGGCGGACGTGCGACCGATTGGTCGCGGGCGTGGCTCATCGGTCAGCTCGCTGGTCTGCTATCTGATTGGTTTGTCGCACATCGATCCCATTGCGAACGACCTCTTCCTGGGGCGCTTTCTGAGCGATGAATTCACCTCCGTGCCGGATATCGATCTCGATCTCCCGCGCGACATCCGCGAGGAGCTCCTGAAACGGGTGTGGGAGCACTGCGATCGAGACCGGGCGGCGCTGTTGTGCAGCTTTTCCACCTATCGCACGCGGTCGGCCGTGCGGGACGTGGGCAAAGTGCTGGGGTTGCCGGAGCTGGAGGTGAGCAAGCTGGCCAAGATGGCGGACACGTGGGCTGGCGAAGGGCTTGAGCGGGAAATGCGACGCATCCCGGAGCTGGCGGCAAAAGTGGACCAGCCCCTGTGGCGCCATCTCATCGAGCAGGCGTCGCAACTGGCTGGCTTCCCACGGCACATCGGCCAGCACGTGGGCGGCATCGTCCTCTGCCGGGGATCGATCAAGGACTCGGTCCCGGTAGAGCCGGCACGCATGGCGGGGCGCTACGTCATCCAGTGGGACAAAGATTCCGTAGACGACGCGCGCATGATCAAGATTGACTTCCTGGCGCTGGGCATGCTTTCCCTGGTGGACAACTGTCTGGACATCATCCAGGCGCGTGGCAAGCAGGTACCCGACCTGGGCCGCATCGACCACGCGGAAGCAGCTACCTACGACCGGATTTGCGCGGGCGACACCGTGGGGCTGTTCCAGATCGAGAGCCGAGCACAGATACAAACCGTCACTATCACCCAACCCCGCAACCTGGACGATCTGGCGGTGGAGGTGGCCATTGTTCGCCCCGGGCCCATTGTGGGTGGGGCGCTGCACCCCTACATGGAGTACCGGCGTCTGCGGCGTGAGGGCAAACCCGTGCCGGTGCATTATGCGCACCCCTGCCTGGAGGGCGTGCTGGGTGACACGCTCGGCGTGGTGCTGTACCAGGAGCAAGTGCTGCAAATCGCCATGGAGGCGGCCGGCTTCACCGTCGGCGAGGCGGAGCGGCTGCGCCGGGCCATCAGCCGCAAGCGCTCCGAGGAGGCCGTCAACGCATTCGAGCAGCGCTTCGTGGAGGGCTGCTGGCGCAAGCACGGCATGCCGGCGGCCACGGCCGGCCAGATCTTTGCCAGCATCCGAGGCTTTGCCGCCTTCGGCTTTCCCCGCAGCCATGCCGTGGCCTTCGCCCTGCTGGCCTATGAGTCAGCCTGGTTGCGCTACCACTACCCGGAGGAGTACTACTGCGCCCTCTTCAACAACCAGCCCATGGGCTTCTACAGCCTGGAAGTGCTGGTGGGCGATGCCAGGCGCCATCATGTGACATTTCTGCCACCGAGTATCAACCGCGGCCAGGCGCAGTGCTGGGTGGAGGGAACGGGCAGGGTGCGGCTGGGCTTCGAGAGCGTGAAAACGGTGCGGCTGGAAACCGCCAGGAGCATTGTGGCCGAACGGCAAGCGCACGGCCCCTTCGCATCACTGTTCCAGTTCAGCCAGCGTACAGGCCTGCCCCGCGACCAGATCGAGAGCCTCATCCTGGCCGGCGCCTTCAAGGAGTTTGGCCTGGGGCAGCGTGAGCTGCT
>DATKQD010000001.1:0-4060 GCA_035532895.1 Chloroflexota bacterium | reverse complement strand
TCGATCACGTAAATCGCATTGCTGTGCATCACTGAGCCGGAGCCGCTGGGTGCGTCGGACGCGATGGGCTGGACACCTACGTAGTAATCCTTCCAGAGCGGGGCCAGTTGAGCCGGGCTGCCGAGGAGGAAGTGCCACCGGCCGGTCATGCCGTGCTCCTGGCTGAAGCGTACCGCCGCCGCCCGATCGTCGTGCGCGGGGTCGGTGGTGATGGCCAAAATGCCGACGTGACTCGCCCGCCCCCCCAGGAGTTTGTAGGTCTGGTGCAGCTTGTCCGCGATCAATGGACAGGCGTCCGGGCAACTGGTGTAGAGAAAGGTCAGCACCACCGGCTCGCCCTGGAATTGGGCCAGCGACACCATCTGGCCATTCTGATCCGTCAGCTTGAAGGGCGCGGCGGGGGTAAGGCCCAGGGTGGTGCCAGCGCCCGCCGCTGACTGCTGACGCGACCGAATGAGCAATGCCGCCGCCACCACCGCGAGGGCGAGTGCAAGTAGGCCCACAAGCAGCATCAGGCGCTGGGCAACGCGGCTCGATGGAACCGCCAGCCGCTCAGCTACGCCCACGTCTGCTTACCTGTGAATGATCTACCGCTAGAAGTTCGGCCGGAAACCTGCCGCGGCGGCCGGGGTGGGGTTCCTCCAGAGCGCCGATTGAGCTCGCCAACTGCGGCGACAGGGGATCGGCTGAGGGCCGCCAATGGCTTTCCGGCCGAACTTCTAGGCACCATCCCTCTGGCGTCAGGCCAGCAGGCCCGTGACGGCGTGATCCACCACCATGGCGCCGAACAGCAGGGCCAGGTACAGCAGGGAATAACGGTAGAGCCGCCGCGCCAGCGCCTGCGTCGCACCTCGCAGCAGCCGTAGCGCGTAGTAGACGAACAATCCGCTCAGGGCTAGGGCCGCCACCAAATACACGGCCCCGAGGGCGCCGATGAAGAACAGCATGGCTGACAGTGGCAACAGCAGCAGCGAATAGAGAAAAATCTGCATGCGCGTGTGGTCCTCGGTCTCCACCACCGGCAGCATGGGGATACCGGCCCGCGCGTAGTCCTTCTTGATCAGCAGCGCGAGCGCCCAGAAGTGCGGCGGCGTCCAGAAGAAGATGATGGCGAACAGCCACCAGGCCGCCAGGTCCACGCGCCCGGTCGCCGCTGCCCAGCCCACCAGGGGAGGAACCGCGCCCGCGGCTCCTCCGATCACAATGTTGCTGGGCGTGCTGCGCTTGAGCCACAGCGTGTACACAAAGACGTAGAAGAGCAGTCCGGAGAGCGAGAGTACGGCCGCCAGCATGTTCACGCCCAGCAGCATCACCAAGAACGACAGCACCCCCAGAGTCAGGCCAAACGCCAGCACCTGCCCGGGCGTCATGCGGCCAGCAGGAATCGGCCGTCGCCGGGTGCGTGTCATCACATCGTCAATGTCATGGTCCACATAGCAGTTCAGCGCATTCGCCCCGCCGGCGGAAAGCGCGCCGCCTATCGTCGTCCACAGCACCAGCCCCGGCGATGGCATGCCCCGTGTGGCGATGTACATGGCGCACACGGTGGTGACCAGCAGGAGCAGGATGATCTCCGGTTTGGTAAGCGCCAGGTAATCGGCCAGCATCTGCCGCAGCGTTCCGGCCGTGGCCGCCGCGGCCGTTCCGTTGCCCGCGGGCAAGGTCGTACCGAGCGTGGCCCCGCCCCCTGTGACGCCCCCGAGTCGGCTGGCGACACGCCGTTCCTGGTAGGCCAGCACGGTCATGATCACGAGGCTGCCCCAGACTGCCTCGGCAAAGGCGATGTGCGTGGCCACCAGCTGCGGCGGGAAGTGCAGCCACACCTGGAAGGCGCCCACAATCACTTGCCCGATCAGCAGCGCCCCGGCGGCCGTGGCCCAGCGTGCCGCGCCGGGATTGTGGCCACGGCGTTGTATCGCGCGGACCAGCGTAAAGATGATGAGCAGCCCAACCAGCAATGCCATCAACCGGTGCCCAAAGTGAATAGCCGGTAGGCCGCCGGTTGGCAGCGACATGCCGTTGCAGAGCGGCCAATCGCGGCAAGCGTAATCAGCTCCACTGCCAGTGACCAATGAGCCGCTCATCAGCAGCACGAAGGTCGCGGCCGTAGTCCACAGTGCCAGCAAGTGGAAGTGGCTGTTCGCTTCGGCATCGCCTACGCTGCTCGACGTTTCTGCACCCAAAGCCCGCGAGGCCACCCAAGACGGCTGTCGAGTGGCTAGCGTAGCCATGATGAGCAGCGCAGCCAGGCACAACATCGCCGTTCCGAGATGCGCCATCACCACCTGCGGCGAGAGGTCCGTTTTCACGGCCACGGCACCCAGCAGCGCCTGCGCCACCACCAGCAGGAACGCTCCTACTGCCATCTTCACCAGTAGTGGACGCTCTTTGCGCAGCCACAGCCAGCCGGTTACCACCGCCAATGCCGTGAGCAACGAAACCAGGCTGGCGAACAGCCTATGGTTCCACTCGATAAAGGTGTGGAGGTCGAACAGCGGCACAAGTGAGCCGTGGCACAGCGGCCAGTCGTTGCCGCACCCCAGGCCCGAGCCACTCACTCGCACGACTGCGCCCAGGATGACCAGAATAAACGTCGCCACCGCGGCCGCTACCGCTAACGCTCGAAAAACTTTCACGCCTTCAAAAACCGCACGAACCGTGTCCGGCAATCAGGCGGGCTTGCCCGCGCACATCGACGCACGATTCTGAACTCGGCGCAGCCTACCCAAAAGCCCGCTTAATGGTACCCACAGACCGTTTCCGCCGCATCGGTTGGCTGCCCTACGAGCTGCTGGGCGGCGGCTGTGCGCAATCGGCATAGAATCGGCTCCAAACGACGACGGAGGCGAAAGCTCATGGCGCGCATTCCCTACCCCAACCTAGAGGACGGCGACAGCGAGTTCCAGGCGCTGGTGGCCCAAATCAAACAGGAGCGCGGCGGCCGCGTGTTGAACCTGTACTCCATGCTGCTCAACAGCCCGCCCCTGGCGCAGGGCTGGCTCAACCTGCTCACCTCCGTGCGCTATAAGTCATCGCTGGACGGCCCTTCGCGCGAGCTGGCCATTTGCGAAGTGGCAAGCATCACCCAGGCCGAATACGAATGGCGCGCACACGCCCGCCTAGCCAAGCAAGAGGGCTGCAGTGACGAACAATTAGCCGCCCTACCCAACTGGCGTGGTACGCAGTTGTTTGATGAACGCCAGCAGGCCGTACTCGCCTACGCCGAGCGCATGACGCGCGAGGTTCAAGTGGACGACGAAACCTTTGCCGCCGTGAGGCGCCACTTTAACCCGCGGCAACTGCTGGAGCTCACCGTCACGATCGGCGCCTATAACATGGTGTCTCGCCTGCTGGTCGCCATGCAGGTGGACGCCGAAGCCTAACGAGCGGACCCGCGTTTGCTACGTTCAAGGTAACGTATGCACCCCGTCGTCTGGCTTGTGTTCTCCGCCTGGTTGGGATAGGCTGGTGATCTCCCTTGGGGCGGTAGGAGGATGATGAGTCTCACGTCGAAGACCTGTGCACAGGAGTTTTCACGATGAGTATTGCCGCCCCTACCGCGCCGGGCGTTCAGCAGTGGCACGAGCTGGCGCAGCAGCTGCGGGTAGACAGCATCCGCTGCAGCACCGCGGCCGGCTCGGGCCACCCAACATCCTCACTCTCCGCCGCCGATCTGCTGGCAGTGCTGTGCAGCGCCCACCTGCGGTACGACTTCGCGGATCCGGCAAACCCAAACAACGACCATCTCATCTTTTCCAAGGGCCACGCCTCGCCGCTCGTTTACTCCGTCTTTAAGGCCGTCGGCGCCATCTCCGATGAGGAGCTCATGGCATTTCGACGGCTGGGCAGCCGCACCCAGGGCCACCCCACCCCAGTGCTGCCGTGGGTAGATGTAGCCACCGGATCGCTCGGCCAGGGCCTGCCCATCGGCGTGGGCGTGGCGCTGGCAGGCAAGTACCTCGACAAGCTGCCCTACCGAGTGTGGGTGCTGCTGGGCGACAGCGAAATGGCCGAGGGGTCGATCTGGGAGGCCTTCGACCATGCCAGCCACTACCATCTC